>JBGVNV010000083.1:0-15790 GCA_045125955.1 Faecousia sp. | reverse complement strand
CTGCTGGAGTCCTGAAAATATTCCGAAAAAACAAAAAATTTCTAAAAATAATCCTTGACAAATTCTGTGCGCCGTGATATCATACCACTGTTGCCAAAGACAGCCGGTAGACATCAGGTCGTAAATCCAGCCGAGGTGCGCTAATCAAGATGATTGTTTTGCGTGTCTTTCTGTCGTTTGGCAGAAAGACACTTTTTTTATTTCGGAGGTGACATCTCATGCCCAACGCAAAGGTTCTTGAAAGCAAGAAGGCCGTCGTCGAGCAGCTGACCGGTAAGATCCAGGAGGCTACTTCCGTCGTCTTTGTTGACTACAAGGGTATCACCGTTGCACAGGACAACGAGCTGCGTAAGCAGTTCCGTGAGGCTGGCGTTGAGTACTCCGTTGTCAAGAACACTCTGACTCGTTTCGCTACCAAGAATGTTGGTTACGATTTCGACAAGGTTCTGAACGGTACTACCGCAATGGCCATTACCACTGGCGATCCCATCGCCCCCGCTCGCATCGTCTGCGAGTTCGCCAAGAAGAACAAGCTGAAGACCCTGTCCATCAAGGGCGGCGTCGTCGAGGGCTCCGTTCTGTCCGGCGAGCAGCTGTCCGGTTTCGGCGAGCTGCCCAGCAAGAACGCCCTGGTCGCATCTGTCCTGGGTACCTTCCTGGCCCCCATCTCCTCTCTGGCATTCGTTCTGGATCAGATCCGTATGCAGAAGGATGGCAGCCTGAACGCTGCCGAAGCAGAAGCCTAATGTCTGCTGCATAACCACTTAGGAACTAAATTCTCAACATTTAACAACATTTTAGGAGGATATTAAAATGGCTACTGAGAAGATCACTGCTCTGGTTGAGCAGGTTAAGGAGCTGACCGTTCTGGAGCTGTCCGAGCTGGTCCACACCCTGGAGGAAGTTTTCGGTGTTTCCGCCGCCGCCGCTGCTGTTGCCGCTCCCGCTGCTGCTGCTGAGGAGGTCGAGGAGAAGACTGAGTTCGACGTCATCCTGAAGTCCGCTGGCGCTTCCAAGCTGGGCGTCATCAAGGTTGTCCGTGCCGCTACCGGCCTGGGCCTGAAGGACGCTAAGGACCTGGTCGACAACTGCCCCAAGACCCTGAAGGAGGCTATCTCCAAGGAAGATGCCGAGAAGCTGGTCGAGGAGCTGAAGGCCGCTGGCGCCGAGGCCGAGATCAAGTAATTTATCTCGAATCTCAATTGAAAAACAGAAAAGCCGCCAGTCCTCTGGCGGCTTTTTGTCTACCTGAGGAGGTGCGAGCCAAATGAATGAAATCACGACTCTGTTCACCACCATCGGTGAATTTTTCACCAAATCCGCCTGGTATTCCATGGTCAAGCTGCCCTTCTGGACGCTGCTGTTTACCGTGGCCGCCGGCGGCGTCTACTGCGCCCGCTTCGGCAAGAAGACCCTGCTGAACCAGGGCATCAGCAGCACCCTTTGCATCGTCACGGTATACCTGGGCGCGATGCTGCTGGGTCTGTACATCCCTTCCCTGCGGACGGTCATCAAGCTGCCCTTCCTGACCATGACCGCAGAGACTGCCACGCTGGTGGACCCCTTCACCATGTCGGCAACCACCGCAGCCCCCATTCTGCTGCGGCTGATGATGCTGGTGTTCCTCATCAACACCGCCGATTCCTTCGGCGCAGGCGGCAAGTCCCTGCCCACCTGGATCCTCACGGAGGCTCTGGCCATGGTCATCGCCCTGCTGGTCTACTGGCTGCTGGGCACCGGTGTCCAGGCGGTCATCCCCTGGCTGCTGGGCAAGTATTCCATCGTCCCCGTGGTCGGCATCATCGCTCTTGCTCTGGTGATCATCTGCGCGAAGTTCATCTTCACCAAGGTCATCACCAAGGAGAACACGCACTATTCCAAGATGAACAAGTTCTTCACCACCAACCGCATGGGCACTCTGCTGACCACTTCCGCCCTGAGCTTCCTGCTGTGCACCCTGCTGTCGCTGGTGCTGCACGTCCGTGGACAGAATGTGCTGACCTTTGCCAGCGTCAACCGCATCGGCCTGTGGCTGATTTTGGCCATGGTCCTGCTGGTCCAGTTCATCTTTGAGATGTACTACCAGGACCGCAAGAAGGGCTGAACCTGATTTTCCAACGCTTCGCAGCGGATGCTGCGAAGCGTTCTTTTTTTTACATAAAAATTTTACATAAAGTCCCACTATTTTTTGTGTCTAAACGGATTTACAAACGGGCATCCTTGCATTATAATGTGAAAGTAAGAGCGCAAAGCACTTTACACCAATCTACAAATGTCTGGAGTGTTCTATATGAGCAGAATGTTAGGCACCGTTTCCATGGGCGTTCGCGCCCCCATCATCCGTCAGGGCGACGACATGGTCAAGATCGTCACCGACTGCATCCTGGATGCCATGAAGTATGACGGCCTGCAGCCCCGCAACCGCGACATCGTCGCCATGACCGAGGCCATCGTGGCCCGTGCCCAGGGCAACTACGCCACCGTCGACAACATCGCTGACGACGTCCGCGCCAAGCTGGGCGGCGAGACCGTTGGTGTCATCTTCCCCATCCTGAGCCGCAACCGCTTCGCCATCTGCCTGCGCGGCATTGCCAAGGGCTGCAAGAAGGTCGTGCTGATGCTTAGCTACCCCTCTGACGAGGTGGGCAACCACCTGATCGACCTGGATATGCTGGACGAGAAGGGCATCAACCCCTACTCCGACGTCCTGACCGAAGAGAAGTACCGCGAGTTGTTCGGCTACACCGTCCACCCCTTCACCGGTGTTGACTATGTTGCCTACTACAAGAAGCTGGTCGAGGACTGCGGTGCTGAGTGCGAGGTCATCTTCGCCAACGACTGCCGCGCTGTCCTGAACTACACCAAGAACGTCATCAACTGCGACATCCATACCCGCGTCCGCACCAAGCGTCTGCTGAAGGCCGCCGGTGCCGAGCGTGTCTGCGGTCTGGACGACCTGCTGACCACCCCCATCAATGGCTCCGGCTGGAACGCCCGCTACGGCCTGCTGGGCTCCAACAAGGCCACCGAGGAGACCGTCAAGCTGTTCCCCCGGGAGGAGTGCCAGAAGCTGGTCGAGGAGATTCAGGATTCCCTGCTGAAGGCCACCGGCAAGCACATCGAGGTCATGGTCTACGGCGATGGTGCCTTCAAGGATCCCGTTGGCAAGATCTGGGAGCTGGCTGACCCCGTTGTCTCCCCCGCCTATACCCCCGGTCTGGAGGGCACCCCCAACGAGCTGAAGCTGAAGTATCTGGCTGACAACGACTTCGCCGACCTCAGCGGCGAGGAGCTGCGCCAGGCCATCAAGGGCAAGATCGCTGCCAAGGACGGCTCTTCTCTGGTTGGCAACATGGCTGCTCAGGGCACCACCCCCCGCCGCCTGACCGACCTGATCGGCTCCCTGTGCGACCTGACCTCCGGCTCCGGCGACAAGGGCACCCCCATCATCTATATCCAGGGCTACTTCGACAACTACACGAATGATTAAGCGGCGAGCCGCCGCTGGCAAACTCGTGACTGAGAGATTTTGCTTGACGGCAGTCGAGTAAAACCGCCCGACCAGTCGCTAGTTTCCGCTCTGCGTATTGGAAAGAACAATTATAAATCCCCCGTTTCTCCGGAAACGGGGGATTTTTGCGGCGATCCGCCGCAGGCAAACTCGTGCCTGATGGATTTTTCTTGACGGCAGTCGAGTAAAACCGCCCGACCGGTCGCTAGTATCCGCTCTGCGTATCGTATCGAACAATTTTGAATCCCCCGTTTCTTCGGAAACGGGGGATTCTTTATCCGTAGGGCGGGCGGCACTGCCCCCGCCGACCGACTACGACAACTGCCAGTCCCAAGTTCACGCAACCCGCTGAAATAACCACGTCATTGCGAGGCCGCAGGCCGTGGCAATCCCGTGGTCCTTCGTACCCGGAAAATCAACGGGATTGCCACGTCGCTTCGCTCCTCGCAATGACGTGGTAGTGGGAAGCTGATCCTTCTCCTCAAGCACGGCAATCCCCCAATCGGGTCGGCGTGGGCAATGCCACACGCCCTACAAATATCTGCAAAAATGCCCGAAAGCATCTGCTTTCGGGCATTTCGTCTTACTTTGCGTAATAATCGTGCTTGCAGTAGGGGCAGCGGGGGTAGTCGAAGTCGTGCTCCCGGCCGCAGGTGGGGCACTTCTTCTGGGGCATACCGTCCTTGCTGACGGCATCGATGCCTTCGCTCACCATGGAACCCACATAATCGAATTCCTCGGTCTGGGCGGGCTCCGGCTGCTTCACGGGCAGGTTCTGGGTGCTGCCGGGGACGAAGAACTCCACCTTGCCGCACTTGGGGCAGAACCAGACCTCCAGCTCCAAAGCTCCCGCCATCAGGTTGGGCCAGTCGCCCAGCAGGAAGCTGGTCTGACCCATCTGGAACTTCTGCTGCATGCCGAACTTCATGCGCGCGTCACAGCGCAGGCACTTGGTCTTTCTCATGCGTTCTCGATGGCGGCCACAGCCTCAGCCAGGTGGGCGGTGTCGACGGTCTCCATCAGGCCGGCATCGAAGGACTCGGCCACGGTGGGGTTGATGGGCAGGCGGGCCAGCACGGGGATGCCGAACTCCTGGGCCACCTCGTCCACGTGGGACTTGCCGAAGACGTTGATCTTCTTGCCGCAGTCGGGGCACTGAAGGAACGAGTAGTTCTCCACCAGGCCCAGCACGGGCTTGTGCATCATGTTGGCCATCTTGACGGCCTTGGAGACGATCATGGAAACCAGATCCTGAGGAGTGGTGACGATGACCACGCCATCGATGGGCAGGCTCTGGAACACGGTCAGGGGCACATCACCGGTTCCGGGAGGCATATCCACGAACATGTAGTCCACATCCTCCCAGATGACCTCGGTCCAGAACTGCTTGACGGCACCGGCGATGACGGGGCCGCGCCACAGCACAGGCGCAGAGGGGTCGTCCAGCAGCAGATTGATGGACATGACCTGAATGCCGCCGCGGCTCATGCCGGGGTACAGGCCGTCCTCAGACGCGCCCTGGCACTCGGTGACGCCGAAGGCCTTGGGGGCGGAGGGGCCGGTGATATCGGCGTCCAGAACGCCCACGCGGTAGCCCTTGCAGGCCATGGAGACCGCCAGCATGGAGGTGACGGTGGACTTGCCAACGCCGCCCTTGCCGGACACAACGGCGATGACCTTCTTTACATTGGAATGGGGGTTGGCAGGAGCCAGCAGGGACTCTGCCTTGCGCTCGCCGCAGTCGGAGCTGCAGGAGGCGCAATTACCGGAACAGGAACTCATAAAACATATCTCCTTTGCCGATTTTCGGCATATTATCATACCCGATTATTATAGTACCCACATCGGGCGATGTCAACCGTCAATTCTCCCCTGCCCATAGACAAAAGAAACACGTCATTGCGAGGGCGCAGCCCGTGGCAATCCCGTAAGGTTTTCGGAATGTCCACGGGATCGCCGCGCCGCTTTGCGGCTCGCAATGACGTGCGTTTGTTATGAATTGTTCAAAATCTCATCGCAGATATCCAGACAGGATTGGTCGTAGGGAAAATCCTCCCGGTGATCCCAATCGGATACCTTCTCGACTCCCGCATCCATCAGAATCCGGTCAAATTCCAGCAGATCCACCCAAGGGTCGGTATCTTCCTCGCCTCCGCTCAGCTCTGCCCAATTTTCGGTCCTGCCATCGGTGAAGGTCACTTCATAGTAAAAACCGCCCTTTTCTTTCCATGGGGAAAGCGCGAACCCATAAAATCCAGCCTCTACCCGCTCCACATCGGACAGCTCATAGACCTTGCCCATCGGGTGGAAAAATCCGTGGCGAACAAACTGTTCATCGGCAGTTGAATAGAAGGATGCGCCCGTCAGACAACCGTAGAGCAGAACCAGATGAAAGGCCACCAAAATGCCCGCAACCTTAAGCTTCTCCGGAAGGGTCATCTCCTCAACCGGCCCCTTTTTTTCTTCCGGGTCATCCGAGGGGGTAAGAAGCTCGATCACCAGCAGTGGATAACCCAAAGTCACGAGTGCCCAGCCCGGACGGAACAGATAGAATCCCGTCTCCGGCGCAAACAGAAGCTGCTGAAGAATCGAGATCAGGAACAGAGAACCAAAGGCCCCCAGCAGTCCGCACACGCCATAAATTACCGCAGGGAGACAACCGGACTTTTTCCGTCTGCTCTTATCCACCTGAAAATACTTAAACCACCGCCAGCAGACAAAGGGCAGCACGACCAGGCTTACGGCCAAGGACCACATGGCATCCCGCGCTTCTCCCAAAAAGATGCGGAAGAACGTCCATAACACCGGACCCATTGCAATCACGGTCAGCCAAACGGGCCACATCAGATTTCCCCGCAACGATTCCTGGGCGGCATCCAGCTCCGCCATCAGTCTGCGAAGCTCCTCCGCTTCTGCAACGGCCTCGTCCAGGGGCTTGTCGGGCTCTTCCTTCAAAATCTCCAACAGCTCTACGGAGAGCTTCACCCGGTCATCCGCCTTTTCCGTTTCCAGCATTCCCCGCGCCGATACTCGGTGGAGCAGGTCAGACAAAGCAGACTGCCCATCCGTCCACTCCTTGATCTCCGCCACGGAAAGGTCGAGCTTGCGCAAAATGGCGATGGTTTTTAATCTCGCCACATCCTCCTCGGTATAGTCCCGGTAGTCGTTTTCCGTTTCTCTTGCGGGCATTAAAAGGCCCTTGGATTCATAAAGCCGGATGGCCTTGGCGGTCAGTCCGGTGCGCGATTCGACTTCTTTAATGCGCATGTTTCATCACCTCTTGGGGCCATTATATACCTTGACCCTGGGTCAAGGTCAAGTATTTTTCAACATTTTCCTGAAAAAACGCGTAGGGGCGACCCTTGCGGTCGTCCCTTTCCCCGTTCCTGTGGAACGGGTGGGCTGCCGCAAGGGCAGCCCCTACGCGTCATCATCGGTATTTATTCCTGTGCAGCTTCCCACTGCTCCATGAGATCCATGAGGACCAGCTCGGCCTCTTCCTTCTCACCAAGCAAACGGGTCAGCTCCTGGTAGTCGGCGGATGCGGCTTCGATTTTGGTGTCGAATTCCGCGACCACCTTCTCCTGCTTCTCGATCTCCCGCTCCAGGCGGCGGATCAGCTTGTCGATCTCCTTGGTGCCGCCCTTTTCTTTCTTTTCCTTCTTCTCCTTCACGGGGGCGGGGATGGCCGCCTTGGCCATCTTCTCGTGCTCCCGGATGGAGCGGTACTTGGCGTAGCCGCAGTTGTAATCCTTGATGGTGCCGTCCTCCAGATCCCAGATGCGCTCGGCAAACTTCTCGATGAAGTAGCGGTCATGGGAGACGAAGAGCAGCACGCCCTCGAATTCCTCGATGGCTGCCTCCACCCACTCGCGGGAGGAGATGTCCAGATGGTTCGTCGGCTCGTCCAAAATCAGCAGGTTGATCTTCTCGTCCATGAGCATGCACAGCCGGAGTCTCGACTGCTCGCCGCCGGAGAGGGTGCCCACGGTCTTGAACACATCCTCGCCGGAGAACAGGAACTGTCCCAGGCGGTCGCGGGCCATCTGGGGGGAGCAGTTCTTTTCGTAGAGCATGGTGTCATAGAGCGTCCGCTCCGGGTGGCTGAAGTGGATGATCTGGGGCAGATAGCCATATTTGACCGTAGGGCCGAAGGCGATCTTGCCGGTGAAATCCTCCTCGTCCAGCAGGCACTTGATGAAGGTGGATTTTCCCGTGCCGTTGTCGCCCAGGATGGCAATGCGCTCGCCGCCGGTGACGGTGAGATTCACATCCGAAAACAGCACCCGGTCGCCGAAGGCCTTTTCAAGCCGCTTGGTGGTAAAAACAATGTCACCGGAGAAATCCTTCTGACCAAAGCTGGCCTTCATGGTCTTCTCGGTCTTGGGCCGCTCGGTCTTTTTGATGCGCTCCATGCGGTGCTGGATGGACATGGCCCGACGGTAGAGGGTCCGGTTGTTGATGCCCCAGCCCTTCATGCGCTCGACGGTGTAGCCCAACTGCTTGAGCTTGGCCTGTTCCTGCTCGTACTGCTTCATCTGCAGATCGAAGCGGGCCTGCTTTTCGTCCATGTAGAAGGAGTAGTTGCCGGAATAGAACTCCGCGTGGCCCTCGGTGATCTCGATGACCCGCTCGGCGATCTGGTCGATGAAGTAGCGGTCATGGGAGATGGCCAGGACCGTTCCCTTGAAAGTCTTGATGTAGCCTTCCAGCCATTCGACAGAATGGAGGTCTAAGTGGTTGGTGGGCTCGTCCAGCAACAAAATGTCGGTCTTTTCCAGCAGAAGGCGGGCCAGGTTCATCCGGGTCTTCTCGCCGCCGGAGAGGGATGCAAACTCCTGCCGCCGCTGTTCGGGGGTGATGGCCAGACCGTTGCAGATCTTGTCCACCTCCACATCCATGTCGTAGCCGCCGCCGGAGGTAAAGCGGTTACTCAGGTCATCGTACTCCTTCAGCACCTCATGGTCGCCGGCGGCCATCTGCTTCTCCAGCCGCTCCATCTTCTTCTGGATGGCGTAGAGGTCCGCGTAGGCACTGCGCAGCACATCCTCGACGGTGTATCCCGCAGGGAATTTGGGGATCTGGGAGATCAGACCCAGCCGCTTGTTGGGGTTGATGAACACCTCGCCGTCGTCATAGTCCATCTCGCCGGTGAGGATCTTGAAGAGCGTGGTCTTGCCGCAGCCGTTCCGGCCCAGGATCGCCACCCGCTCCCCCTCCTGGATGTCAAAGCTGAGGCCATCCAGAAGATTTTCACCGATGGTGAAAAATTTCACTAAGTTTTTTACCTGTATATCGATCATCTTGTGTTCTCCAAAATGTTATTCTTCTATTTCATCATACACACCCGTGTCGATCCGAAGCTCCTTCAAGGGAACCCGGGAACCGAGGATCGTGCGAATGGTTTTGTTATGCTCCTTGCCTGTTTTGACCGCAATATATTCCTTCCAGATGCCGCAGGGCTTTTCCGTCTGCAAATCAAAGGCGATGCGATCCAGCGTATCCTTGTCCAGCGGCTTTCCACTCAGCAGAAAGTAGGTGTCCACATACCGGCTGTGATCTCCATACCATACGATTGACAGAATGTAACCGGCATCGAAGGCACTCCAGGGAGTCAGTCCAACCGTCTCCTGACCGCCGTTGCAAACCCGGATTCCCTTATCGGAAAGAAACAGCTCCACGCCCCGCTGTCGGATGCGGGCCTTGCCAAATCCCAGACAGGCCAGGACGAGGACCCCCACATACACCCACCAGGGCAGCTCCCAGTCAGTATTCATGCAAAAACACATGAGCATAAAGGGAACCAGCACAGCAGAAAGCAGCCAATCCCATCGCTCCTTCTCATAGGGTGCAATGCGGCAGGTTTTCTGTTCCATAACAACCTCCATTGTCCGTTCGTTCTTACCAGCTTCCAACTACCTCTGTCATTGCGAGGAGCGAAGCGACGCGGCAATCCGTTCTCTTTCCAGCCCCGGCGGGGCTGGGCGGTGCTCCGCACCGCAGGGGGTACGGATTGCCACGGGTCTGCGACCCTCGCAATGACAGTGGTAACTTTGGGCCGTTTCTTCCGCTTCGGCTGGGCATGTGTAGGGAATGCATTTCATGCATTCCGGCACGCATTCAATGCGCGCCCTACAAACTGCTGACCACTTCCGCAAGCCCATCCAGATCGTACAGCAGATTCAGTGCCTGCAGCAGTGCGTTGGGGCTCATATGCTCCGGCAGGTCCAGACGCTTCATGAGCTTTTTCCGCTTTTCCTCACTTCCGGGGATGCCCGCCAGGCCCAGCTCCATCAGGTCGGCCTTGGTGATGGCACCAGCCGTCCGCTTTTCGGTCTCGCCCTCGATGGTGGCTCCGGCATTGCGCAGGGCCTGCAAAATGATGTCCGGGGTCATGCCCTCGACACCGAGCTTGCCCTCCTTGCCGGGGGCGGATTTGCGCTTCTCCTTGCCGGGGATGTCGGGGATGTAGGCATGCTTCAAAAATTTGCCGGGGATGGCGGATTTCAGGTGATTGCGGATGACGAAGCCCGCTCCGTCCGCGTCCGTGAAGACGATGAGCCCTCGCAATTGGGCAACTCTCCGCAGCAATTTTAACTGCTGTTTGTCCTTGAAAATGCCAAATCCGGAAGTTTCCAGAATGGGTGCGTCCACGATCTGGCTTAAGGTATTCTTGTCATAACGCCCTTCGACCACGATGGCTTCCTTGATCTTAACCATTCCGCGCCTCCTGACTGAGCTCCAGGATCAGCAGCTCCAGCAGCCGCTCCTGGTCGTCAAAGGATGTTTTCATTTTATAGTCCGTCTCCATAATGAGTCCCGCCGCCTTCCGGCAGAATTTGGCGGAGAAGGATTTCGCCGCGCTCATGGTCTTCCGGGCGGGATAGTCCTTCAGGCCCGTGAGCTTCATGAGATCCTCGGCATTTTTGCCGCAGTCCATCAGCGTCCGGGCGGCGGAAATGCGCCGGAAATGGCCGCCCACCGCGCCCAAAATGGCGATGGGCTCCTCCTGCATTTTCAGCAGGGTCTGTAATTTCAGCAACGCCTCGCCGTATTTGCCGCTGCCCAAAAGGTCCGTCATCTGGAAGACAACGGCATCCAGCACCGGCTCCGTGACGGCATCGATGTCCGCCCGGACGATGGTATCCGCGCCGGAGTAGGCGGCGATCTTCTTGATCTCGCCCTGCAGCGCCGTCATGGTGCCGCCTGTGATGTCGATGAGGTAGGCGCAGAGGTCGGAGCTAATCTTCTTGCCGAAGCTCGCAAAATGCCGGGTCACCCAGGCGATCAGGTCCCGCTGGCTCTGCTTTGCAAATTCGACGATGGTGCCATGCTTGCTGACGGCATCCCAGAGCTTTTTGAGCCGCTTGTCGGGCTTCCACTCCACGATCTCGTAGGTGAAGACCACGGTGCAGTAGTCGGGCACATCGGAGAAAATCTCGATCATCTTCTCCCGTTCGCTTTCGTTCAGCTTGAAAATGTCGATCTCGTCCACCTGGACGAAGGTCCGCTCCGCCATCATGGGCAGAGCCTCCACTGCATCCGAAAAGGCCTGGACGGAGAAGGTCTCCTGGGTGAACCGATGGGCATTGAAATCCTGGGTCAGCTCGTCGATGGTCTTCTTCCGCAGTTCGTTCAGATAATGGTGCAGGAGAAAGACCTCCTCACCGTGGAAGAAGTACAGCCGCTCGGGGCTTCCCGCCTTGATGGCGGCCTTCAGCCGGGAGAGCTCATCGGGCCCGTTCATATTCGGTTTTGCCATGGTTTCACCCCCTGTAGGTAATGGTTCCGTGGAGGTCCGTGCGGTAAACGACGCACCCCACCTGTTTCAATCGGTCCAGCACCTCCTGGGTCGGATGGCCGTAGCTGTTATCTATGCCAACGGAGATAACGGCAACATCCGGCGCGGTAGCTTCCAGAAGCTCCGGGCAGGTAGAATATTTGGAACCGTGATGACCCACGATCAGCACCTCCAGGTCCGGGAGGTCATAATCCTCCAAAAGCTGCCGCTCGGCCTTGTCGCTCAGGTCACCGGTTATCAGTGTATCACATTTTTCCCGCGTAAACAATACCGAAGCGCAGGAATCATTGCCCGAACCCGCATCCTTGGCGGGAAAAATCCGAATTTGGGCATCGCCAAAGGCGATGGTCAGCTCCGAATCGATGGAAATTTGCTCCTCCACCGCATCTAAGACACCTTGCAGACAGCCGTCCGTGTCCTCGGTGCCGGGCAGGTACACACGCTCAATATCGATCTGCTCCGCAAGGTACGGCACGCCCTCGGCGTGGTCCCGGTCGTAGTGGGTCAAAATCAACCCATCGATGTGGGTGATGCCCTGGCTCAGGAGGTGCTCTGCGGCGATGTCCGCCGCCTCCTCGCCCCGTCTGCCGCCGCAGTCCACCAGGAAGGTGCTGCCCTCGCTTTGCAGGAGGATGCACTGCCCCTGGCCCACATCCAGCACCGTCACCCGGTAATCGCAGGTCAGCGGCTCGATGTAAGACAGCAGCAAGCTGATGCACAGCCCCAGCACGCCCAGGCCGAGAACAAGCCCGGGCCGCTTCTTCCGGGCGCAGAGCAGCCAGCCCAGAAGTGCGTACAGGAACACCAGCCAGAGGACAATGTAGGGGCTCACCGTAAACACCGCCGCCAGCGGCAGCGAACCCAGCCCTTTGGCCACCGCCAGCACATACCGGATGGGCCAGGCCACGAGTTTGCCCAGCACCGCCGCCGCGCCCAGATGGACACAGCCCACCGCGCAGACAGCCATGGTACCGTAGAAGATCAGACTCACCACCGGCAGGACCAGCAGATTCGTCAGGATGCCCACCAAACTGACCACCCCGAAATGAACAGCCGTCAGGGGCACGGTCATCACCGTGGCACTCAAGGTCACGGCGACGGAGGCGGTGAAAAATCGCTCCAGCCGTCCCCGGAAGGTCTTCCCCTTGCCGGGAAGCCAGGCTTTCAGCCAGTTCGACAGCTTTTCATAAAAGAGGAAAATGCCCGCCACGCTGGCAAACGACAGCTGAAAGCCGATGCCCGCAATGTTCAGCGGGCACTGCACCAGCATCACGAGCCCCGCAAAGCTCAACGCCGTGGGCGGGTCATACTCCCGGTTCAGCCCCAGGGCCAGCAGAAACAGGATCTGCATGATGACCGCACGGGTGACGGAAGCGGTAAAGCCCGCCATGGCTCCGAAGAAGAGGAGCACAGGAATTCCCAGAAGCACCAGCAAAAACCGCCGTTTTCCCGTGACGGTGCTGACAAACGCGAACAAAATGCTCACATGGAGGCCCGACACCGCCACGATATGGCTGATGCCGCTGCGGGAAAATTCCCGGCTCTGGGACCAGCTCAGGTCAATTTTATCGCCCAGCAAAAGGGCCTTGGCAAAGGGCGCGGCATCAACGGGAAATGAGCGTCCGATGATCCCCTTCAGCCTTTCCGCCCACCGGGCGGGCAGGTCCCGAAGCGTCTGACTCCCCTGCTCCACCTGGGCATCGCCCCTTGGATAGAGCAGCAGGAGGATGCCCCGGGTCCGGTGGAAGGTGGGCTCCTGCGCGCCGCCCTCATCGGTCAGGCGCAGCTCGGAGCGCATCCGGACCACATCGCCGGGCTCCAGGGTGCGGTCCTCGTTCACATAGAACCGGACCTTATACCGCCGCCCGGAAAGCTCCAGCTCCCCGTCCGCGGCAATGCCGTACTCCGTCTCCCAGCTGTAGCCGGTGGTGCGGATGGCCACCTGGGCGGTCTGACCGTCCATGGCTGCCGCCGGTCCCAGGACCCAAAGCGCATAAGTAAAGAAGGAAAGGCACCCCACCGCACAGCCCAGAGCCAGCATCCCCGCCCGCTTGCACACGGGATGCTCCCGGAAAAACCACGCGGCAATTGCCAGCGCGGCAAACCCCAGCCCCAGGAGCAGCAGTCCCCGGCCCCGGAGGAGCCAGGTCCCCAGGCCGCAGGCCATGGCATATCCCATTGTAAACCACATGAGCTTGCGCATAGGCACTCCCCTTCTTTGGAAAATGGGCACCGCCCGATTTGGCGGTGCCCATTGGAACTCTAAATTACTTCAGCTTGGTGCCGACGAAAGCAGCCACACCGGCCAGGGCATCCCCCAGCTTGGAAGCATCCTTGCCGCCGCCCATGGCGGAGTCGGGCTTGCCGCCGCCGGAGCCGCCGCAGAGGGTGCAGACATTCTTAACGATGTCACCGGCCTTCACACCGGCCTTGACGGCATCCTTGCCGCAGACGGCCAGGATGGTCAGCTTCTCGCCCACCTGGGTGGTCAGAACGGCGACCACGGAAGCGTCCTTGTCGCGGAGCACATCGCCCAGCTGGCGCAGCTTGCCGGGATCGGAATTAGGGATGATCTTGGTCAGGACCTTGACGGAGCCCACGACCTCGGCGGAGGCCAGCATCTGGTCAACGGCACCGGCGGCCTCCTTGGCCTTGAAGGACTCGACTTCCTTCTTCAGGGTCTTGATCTCCTCATTCAGGGAAGCCAGCTTGTTCTCCAGCTCCTCGGCCTTCTTGACCTTGACAGCGGCGCAGGCATTCTCCACCACGGCGCGGGTGGCAGCGGCATCAGCCAGGAACTCCAGACCGGTCACGGCCTCGATACGGCGGACGCCGGAGGCAACGGAGCCCTCGGAGACGATGCGGAAGGGACCGACCTTGGCGGTGTTGTCCAGGTGGGTACCGCCGCAGAGCTCGATGGAGTAGCCGCCCATGTTGACCACGCGGACGGTATCGCCGTACTTTTCGCTGAACAGAGCCATGGCACCCTGGGCCTTGGCCTCGTCAATGCTCATCTCGCGGACATCGATGGCGTAGCCGTTGAAGACGGCCTCCTGCACGATGGTGTCGATCTTGGCGATCTCCTCGGCGGTGACGGCGGAGTAGTGGGTGAAGTCGAAGCGCAGACGGTCGGGCAGGACCAGGGAGCCGGCCTGATGGACATGGTCGCCCAGGACAGCCTGGAGGGCCTTCTGCAGCAGGTGGGTGGCGGAGTGGGCACGCATGACGGCGTTGCGGCGAACGGCATCAACGGAAACGCTGACGGCATCGCCCACGGTCAGGGCACCGGACACCAGCTTACCGTGGTGCAGATACTTGCCGCCCTTGTTCTTCTGAACATCGTGGACCTTGAACTCGCCGCCGTTGAAGGAAATGACACCGTGGTCGGCGACCTGGCCGCCCATCTCGGCGTACATGGTGGTCTGATCCAGGACCAGGATGGCATCGGTGCCCTCACCGATGGCGTCCACAGTCTCGTCACCCTGGACGATGGCCAGGACCTTGGCATCGGTGGTCAGAGCATCGTAGCCACAGAAAACGGTCTCGGGGATCTCCTTGCCCAGGTCGACACCGGCCCAGCCCAGGTCACCCAGAGCCTTCCGAGCCTCACGGGCGCGGATCTTGTCCTCCTCGCGGTTGCGGTTGTATTCGTCCATGTCAACGGTCATACCCTCATCCTCGACCATCTCGATGGTCAGGTCGATGGGGAAGCCGTAGGTAGCGGCCAGCAGGAAGGCATCGGCACCGGAGAAGACGGTCTTGCCCGCAGCCTTGTGCTCCGCCATCTTGGCGGTGAAGATCTGCATGCCGGTGTCGATGGTCTTGGCGAAGTTCTCCTCCTCGATCTTGACGATCTTGGTGATGTAGTCGGCGCGCTCGTTCAGATAGGTGTAGTGGGAGCCGTTCTCCCTGATGACGGTCTGGACAACCTCGAACAGGAAGGGCTTGTTGACGCCCAGGAGCTTGCCATGACGGGCGGCACGGCGCAGCAGACGGCGCAGAACATAGCCGCGGCCCTCGTTGGAGGGCAGAACGCCGTCGGCGATCATGAAGGTAGAAGCGCGGACATGGTCGGTGATGACGCGCAGAGAAACGTCGGTCTTGTAGGACTGGCCGTAGGCAGCACCGGTGATGGCGGTGACATGGTTGGTGATGTTCATTACGGTGTCCACATCGAACAGGGAGTTGACGTCCTGGCAGACGACCGCCAGACGCTCCAGGCCCATGCCGGTATCGATGTTCTTCTGGACCAGCTCGGTGTAGTTGCCCTGGCCGTCATTGTCAAACTGAGAGAAAACGTTGTTCCAGACTTCCATGAACCGGTCGCAGTCGCAGCCGGGACGGCAGTCGGGCTTACCGCAGCCAAATTCCTCTCCACGGTCATAGTGGATCTCAGAGCAGGGACCGCAGGGACCGGCGCCATGCTCCCAGAAATTGTCCTTCTTGCCCAGACGGGTCATGCGCTCCTCAGGAACACC
>JBGVNV010000082.1:0-15698 GCA_045125955.1 Faecousia sp. | reverse complement strand
TTTTCTCGGCGCGTGGGGGCGACGGTGGCGGTCGACCGGGGTTTTTGGGGGCGACCAAAAGGGGCCCCCCTACGCGGTTTTGCCGCACACCCTACGGGAATGAGAAAATTCACAAAAACTTCTATTCTTTTCCTTGTAGCTGTGCTATAATGGACGACAATGGTTCATTCTGTCCATTTCGGGACAAAACTACCAAAGGAGTTATAATTTATGGGTTTATTTGACAAGATTTTTGGTACCCGCTCCCAGCGGGAAGTGAAAAAGATCCAGCCCCTGGTGAACAAGGTGCTGGCACTGGAAAGTGAATACGCCGCCCTGAGCGAAGAGGCTCTGAAGGGCAAGACCGCGATTTTCAAGGAGCGGCTGGCAAAGGGCGAGACGCTCGATGACATTCTGCCCGAGGCCTTTGCCGCCATCCGGGAGGCCGCATGGCGGGTCTTAGGCATGAAGCCCTATCCGGTGCAGATTATCGGCGGCATCGTGCTCCATCAGGGCCGCATCGCCGAGATGAAGACCGGCGAGGGCAAGACCCTGGTGGCCATTCTGCCCTGCTACCTGAACGCCCTGACGGGCCGTGGTGTCCATGTGGTCACCGTCAACGACTATCTGGCCACCCGTGACTCCGAGTGGATGGGCAAGGTCCACCGCTACATGGGCCTCAGCGTCGGTCTGGTGGTCCCCGGTATGTCCAATGAGGAGCGTCGGGCCGCCTACGCCGCTGATATCACCTACTGCACCAACAACGAGCTGGGCTTCGACTACCTGCGCGACAACATGGCCCTTTACAAGTCCGACATGGTCCAGCGGGGCCACAATTTCGCCATCGTCGACGAGGTGGACTCCATCCTGATCGACGAGGCCCGCACCCCCCTGATCATCTCCGGCAAGGGTGAGGAAAGCTCCAAGCTCTATGAGATGGCCGATTTCCTGGTCTCCGGCATGAAGCGCAAGGTCTTCGCCAAGACCGAGGATAAGGAGGTCCAGGACGACTACGACTGCGACTACATCGTGGACGAGAAGGCCCGGACCGTCTCCCTGACCGCCAGGGGCATCGCCAAGGCCGAGAAGTATTTCGGCATCGAGAATCTGGCGGACATGGAGAACACCACCATCAACCACCACGTCAACCAGGCCATGAAGGCCCGTGGTCTGATGAAGAAGGACATCGACTACGTCATCAAAGAAGGCAAGATCATCATCGTCGACGAGTTCACCGGCCGACTGATGTATGGCCGCCGCTACAACGAGGGTCTGCACCAGGCCATCGAGGCCAAGGAAGGCGTCACCGTCGAGGGCGAGAGCAAGACTCTGGCCACCATCACCTTCCAGAACTTCTTCCGGCTCTATGACAAGCTCTCCGGCATGACCGGTACCGCTCTGACCGAGGAGGAGGAGTTTAGCACCATCTACCGGCTGGACGTGGTGGAGATCCCCACCAACAAGCCCGTCATCCGTGTGGACAACCCCGATGCGGTCTACAAGACCGAGGCGGGCAAGTACCGGGCCATCATCAACCAGGTCAAGGAGTGCCACGCCAAGGGACAGCCCGTGCTGGTGGGTACCGCTTCCATTGAAAAGTCCGAGCTGCTTTCCAGGCTCCTGAAAAAAGAGGGCATCAAGCACAATGTGCTGAACGCCAAGTTCCACGAGATGGAGGCCCAGATCGTGGCCCAGGCCGGCTGGTACGGTGCCGTCACCATCGCCACCAACATGGCAGGCCGTGGTACCGATATCATGCTGGGCGGCAACGCCGAGTACATGGCTCTGAACGAGCTGCGGAAGATGGACTACCCCGAGGAGCTGATCCGGGAGGCCAACGCCTATTCCGAGACCACGGACCCCGAAATTCTGGCTGTCCGGGCCAAGTTCGAGGAGCTGATGGCCAAGTACCGCGCCGAGATCGCCGTCTACGCGGAGAAGGTCCGCGCTGCGGGCGGCCTGTTCATCATCGGTACCGAGCGGCACGAGTCCCGCCGCATCGACAACCAGCTTCGTGGCCGTGCGGGCCGTCAGGGCGACCCCGGCGAGAGCCGCTTCTACCTGAGTATGCAGGACGATCTGATGCGCCTGTTCGCCGCCGAGCGGATCACCGGCATCATGGACCGTCTGGGTCTGGACGAGGACACCCCCATCGACCAGAAGATCCTCTCCGGTGCCGTGGAGAATGCCCAGAAGTCCGTGGAATCCCGGAATTTCCGGTCCAGAAAGAGCGTTCTGGAATACGACAACGTCATGAACACCCAGCGTGAGGTCATCTACGGCCAGCGGCAGAAGGTCCTGAACGGTGAGAACCTCCGGGAGACCATGATGAACAACCTGCGCAAGGTCGTGGCGGGCCACATTGCCGACGTCTCCGCCGAGCAGGGCGGCATCCACGACCAGAGTCAGCTGAGCTCTCTGCTGAGCCACTTCGAGGGCATCTACTTCGCCAAGGGCGCAGTGGCCCTCTCTGACGAGGAGCTGAAGACTGCGGATCTGGAGGAGATCCTGTACGCCGAGGCCGTCAAGACCTACGAGGCCCGCGAAGCCGCCTACACCGAGAACATCATGCGCGAGATCGAGCGCGTGGTGACCCTGCGGGTGGTGGACGAATATTGGATGGACCTCATCGATGCCATGGACGATCTGAAGCAGGGCATTTATCTGCGGTCCTACGGTCAGCATGACCCCGTTGTGGAATACAAGCAGCAGGGCTACGAGATGTTCGAGGCCGCTGTCAACGCCATCCGGGAGGAGACCGTCCGCAGGATGTTCCTCTTCCGTCTGGCCCCCCGCCAGGAGGTCAAGCGGCAGAAGGTGGCCAAGGAGGTCCAGGCCGTGGGCTCCGGCGATTCCATCGTCAAGAAGCAGCCCGTGCGCAAGGCCGACAAGAAGGTGGGCCCCAACGACCCCTGTCCCTGTGGCAGCGGCAAGAAGTACAAGAAGTGCTGCATGCACAACGATAAGATCAATTCATAATTACAAATTACGAATTATAAATGAAGCCCAAAGAACGGGATAATTTGTAATTTGTAACTTGTAATTTGTAATTCAACGGAGCGAATATGTCTGTAATTACAAAGAAAATCGGAAGATTGGAATATCTTACCGCAGAGAAAATTACGGTTCCCCACTGCTTTACCACCCGATACGGCGGTGTCAGTGAGGGGTACCTCAGCAGTTTGAATCTGGGCATCCACCGGGGGGATAAGCCGGAGAATGTCCGGAAAAACTACGAAATTCTGGGGGAAGCCCTGGGATTTGAGGTGGAGAACCTGGTTTTTACCCGGCAGACCCACACGAACATCGTCCGGGTTGTGGACAAATCCAACGCGGGCGAGGGCCTCAGCCGGGAGGTGGAGCCGGAGTGCGACGCGCTGGTGACGGCCACCCCGGGGCTGGTGCTGGCGGCCTTCACCGCCGACTGCACCCCCATTTTGCTCCATGATCCCATCACGGGAGCCGTGGGCGCGGTCCACGCCGGGTGGCGGGGGACCGTGGCGGACATCGCGGGCAACGCGGTCCGGGCCATGGCGGAGCAGTTCGGCGCGAAGCCGGAGAACATCCGCGCCGCCATCGGCCCCAACATTGCTCGTTGCTGCTTTGAGACCCACGCGGATGTGCCCGATGCGGTCCGGGCGGTGCTGGGGGAGGAGGCCGAGGGCTTCATCGTCCCCGCCGGCGAGAAATTCCGGGTGGATCTGAAGGGCGTCAACGCCGCGCTCCTTCGCCGGGCGGGCGTCCGGCACATCGAGATCAGCGATGCCTGTACCGCCTGCGAGCCGGAGCGGTTCTGGTCCCACCGGCGGGTGGGCAACGACCGGGGCAGTCTGGCGGCCATCATCGTCTGCGAGGGAGGAATGACCAAATGAAAAAAATCGCGCTGATCCTGGCGTTGGTGCTGCTGCTGACGGCCTGCGCATCGGAAAAGGCCTACGTCCCCACGGGCGACGGTCTGGCGGATGTGACCCGGCCCAGCGAGGCTCCCACGGAGCCTGCGGTGACGGCCCCCGGCGGACTGCACCTGACGGATACGGGCTTTACCCTGGCCTACTATCCCAACGAGGGCTTCAACCCCTATGAATGTCTGAACATCAACAATCGGATGCTCTTCTCGCTGCTCTACCAGAGCCTATTCACCGTGGACAGCAGCTACCGGGTGGAGCCCCAGCTGTGCAAGAGCTTCACCGTCACCGAGGATATGACCACCTACGTCTTCACCCTGGAGCGGGCCAGCTTCCCCGACGGGACGGAGCTGACCGCCATGGACGTGGTGGAGAGTCTGAAGCGGGCCAAGGACACGGATTACTACGAGGGCCGCTTCGCCCACATCGGCAAGATCACCGAGCTGGAAGGCAACCGGGTGCAGATCACCACCAAGCTCCCCATGGAGAATCTGCCCCTGCTGCTGGATATCCCCATCGTGCGCTACGGTCAGACGGAATCCAGAACGCCCCAGGGCACCGGTCCCTATGTACTGGAGGACACCGCCGAGGGCATGGTCCTGCGCCGCCGGGACAACTGGTGGTGCGATGTGCAGGTGCCCCTGACGGCCCGGGATGTGAAGCTGATGGTGGGAGAGGACCCCACCCAGATCCGGGACGAGTTCGAGTTCGGTGAGCTGGGCCTGTCCACCGCCGACCCCGGCTCCGCCAGCTATGCGGCCTACCGCTGTGATTACGAGCTGTGGGATGCGGAAACGGGTATTTTCCTGTACCTGGGCTGCAACATCAAAAGCAAGGTCTTTTCCCAGGCCCAGGTCCGTGTGGCTCTGAGCTACGCCATCGACCGTTCGGGCCTGCTGGCGGACTGCTACAACGGCTTCGGCTCTGCGGCAACCCTGCCCGCGTCTCCCAATTCGCCCTATTATGACCAGAATCTGGCCCGGCAGATCAGCTATGAGCCCGAAGTTTTCCGGCAGGCTCTGACCGAGGCGAATATGATCGGAAAGACGGTCCGGCTGCTGGTGAACAAGGATGACTCCGTCCGGCTCCAGGCCGCCCGGAAGATCGGCCAGATGCTCACGGACTGCGGCCTGGTGGTGGAAATGCTGGAGCACGGCTACAGCGATTACCGGGCAGTCCTCCGGGACGGCGGCTTTGACCTGTACCTGGGCCAGACCAAGCTCTCGCCCAACATGGACCTGACCGCCTTCTTCCAGGAGGACGGTGCCCTGAGCTGGGGCGGCATGGACAATGCCGCGTGTCTGGATATGTGCGAGGAGGCTCTGGAAAACAGCGGCAACTACACGAGTCTGCACCAGATGATCCTGCGAAACGGCCAGCTGGTGCCCGTGCTGTTCCGCTCCTACGCGGTCTACGCGGCCCGCGGACTGGCGAAGGGTCTGGAACCCAGCCGGGACAATGTGTTCTGGTACTCCATGGGCAAGTCCATGGAGGCTGCACGGACCGTGGTGCCCAACGAGGAATAAATGAGCAAGGCCCGCAGCATTCGTGTGTTGGGCATAGGGATATGCCCAACACACAGTGAGATAGATTTGCTTTGCAAATCTGTGAAGTACGCATTGCGGCGTGTGAAGTAGGCTTCGCCTGTGAAATATTTTCTGCGAAAATGTGAATGTAAAATGGACTTCCGCCCAAAAAGCGGAAGTCCATTTTCTTATTTCAATCATCACGAAGTGAGATGCCATGAAAATGAAAGCCCGCGGCGAAAGGCCGCGGGCTTTTTGTGGATATTTTTGCTGATGCAAAATCGATATATGGGCTGTGCCCATTCGATATATCAGCTTGCGCTGATTCGATATGATATCAATCCCGTTAGGGATTGATATCGAGTGGAGGTCACTCCAACTCGAATGCGCCGGTGTAGAGCTGGTAGTAGGTGCCCTTCTGGGCGATGAGCTCGTCGTGGCTGCCGCGCTCGATGATGCGGCCGTGGTCCAGGACCATGATGCAGTCGGAGTTCATGATGGTGCTCAGGCGGTGGGCGATGACGAAGACCGTGCGGCCCTCCATGAGCTTATCCATGCCGTCCTGCACTAATCTTTCGGTGCGGGTGTCGATGGAGGAGGTGGCCTCGTCCAGGATCATGACCGGGGGATCGGCCACGGCGGCTCGGGCGATGGACAGCAGCTGCCGCTGGCCCTGGGACAGGCTGGCTCCGTTGCCGGTGAGCTCGGTGTCGTAGCCCTGGGGCAGACGCTCGATGAAGTCGTGGGCATTGGCCAGCTTTGCGGCGGCGATGCACTCGGCATCGGTGGCGTCCAGCTTGCCATAGCGGATGTTCTCCATGACGGTGCCGGTGAAGAGGTTGGTCTCCTGCAGGACCACGCCCAGAGAACGGCGCAGGTCGGCCTTCTTGATCTTGTTGATGTTGATGCCGTCGTAGCGGATCTTACCGTCTGCGATGTCGTAGAAGCGGTTGATGAGGTTGGTGATGGTGGTCTTACCGGCACCGGTGGCACCGACGAAGGCGATCTTCTGACCGGGCTTTGCGTAGAGGCTGATGTCCTTCAGGACCAGCTTCTCGGGCACATAGCCGAAGTCCACATGGTCCAGAACAATGTCGCCCTTGAGCTCGGTGTAGGTGGTGGAGCCGTCGGCCTTGTGGAAGTGCTTCCAGGCCCAGTGGCCGGTGCGGCGGGGCATGGGGACCACATTGCCGCCGGCGGTGACGGCGGCGTTGACCAGCTCCACGTAGCCCTCGTCCACCTCGGGCTCGGCGTCCATCAGATCGAAGATCCGCTCGGCACCGGCCATGGCCATGACGATGGAGTTGACCTGGTTGGAGATCTGGGAGATGGGCATGTTGAAGGAGCGGGAGAGCAGCATGAAGGTCATCAGATTACCCAGAGACAGCATCTTCTGCTCGCTCATGACGCAGATCAGACCGCCCACGATGGCCAGGACCGCATACTGGACATAGCCCAGGTTGTTGTTGATGGGGCCCATGGAGTTGGCGAACTTGCCGGCGTTATAGGCGTTGCGGCAGAGCTCCTCGTTGAGCTCGTCGAAGCGGTCCTTGCACTCGTCCTCGTGGTTGAAGACCTTGACGACCTTCTGGCCGTTGATCATCTCCTCCACGAAGCCGTTGACCGCGCCCAGGGACTTCTGCTGGCCGATGAAGTAGGTGCTGGACTTGCCCACCACAAACTTGGTGACCTGGACGATGCCGAAGACCGTGAGGATCATGACCAGGGACAGAATCCAGGAGGTGGTCACCAGCCGGGTGCCCACCACCACCAGGGTGATGATGGAGGAGGCCGTCTGGGGGATGGACTGGGAGACCATCTGGCGCAGGGTGTCGATGTCGCTGGTGTAGCGGGACATGATGTTGCCCGCGGTGTTGGTGTCGAAATAGCGGATGGGGAGCCGCTGCATCTTGGTGAACATCTCGTCACGGATGGTCTTCTGGGTTCCCTGGGCCACGCCGACCATCAGGAAGTTGTACAGCCAGGAGCAGAAGATGCCCAGGGCGAAGATGCAGCCGATCTTCATCAGGAACTGGGCGATGGGCCCGAAGTCCGTGGAGCCGTTTTCCACCATGGGCAGGATGTAGTCATCGACCAGGGTGCCCAGGGCGGCGGAGCCGGTGGTGGAGGCGAAGGCGTTCACGCAGATACAGGCGAGAACGATCACCAGAATGGGGATGTACTTGCGCATGTAGCCCAGAAGCCGCAGGATGGTCTTCTTGGGATCCTTGGCCTTGCGGCCGTCACCTCTCATTTTGACAGGGGGCATTATTCATCCCCTCCTTTCTGCTGGGAGTAGTAGACCTCCTGGTAGATGGGGGAGGAGGCCATGAGCTCGTCGTGGTTGCCCACGGCGACCACCATGCCGCCCTCCAGCATGACGATCATGTCGGCATCCTGGACGGAGGAAATACGCTGGGCGATGATCAGCTTGGTGGTCTCGGGGATGAACTCCCGGAAGGCCTGCCTGATCTGTGCGTCGGTCTTGGTATCGACGGCGGAGGTGGAGTCGTCCAGAATGAGGATCTTGGGCTTCTTCAGCAGGGCCCGGGCGATGCAAAGACGCTGCTTCTGACCGCCGGAGACATTGGTGCCGCCCTGCTCAATCTTGTGGTCGTACTTGTCGGGGAAATTCTGGATGAAATCATCGGCGCAGGCCAGTTTACAGGCATGGATGATCTCCTCGTCGGTGGCGTTGGGGTCGCCCCAGCGCAGGTTCTCCTTGATGGTGCCGGAGAAGAGCTCGTTCTTCTGGAGCACCATGGCCACCTGGTCGCGCAGGGCCTCCAACCGGTAGTCCTTGACGTCGATGCCGCCGACCTTCAGGACGCCCTCGCTGACGTCGTACAGACGGGGGATCAGCTGGACCAGGGTGGACTTACTGGAGCCGGTGGCACCCAGGATGCCCACGGTGGCACCGGAGGGGATGTGCAGGTTCACTTCCTTCAGAGCCCGGTGCTGGGCAGTGGCGGAGTAGCGGAAGGAGACGTTTTCAAAGTCGATGGAGCCGTCGGCCACGGTGTCCACACCCGCTTCGGGATCGAAGAGGCTGGGCTCCTCGGTGAGGATCTCGTAGCAGCGGCGCAGGGGCTCGCGGCTCATGACCATCATGACGAAGACCATGGAGAACATCATCAGGCTGCCCAGGACCTGGGTGGTATAGGTGAACATGGAGCTGAGCTCACCGGTGGTCAGGCCCAGGGCGGGATTGTTGCCGGAGGCCACGACCATCTGGGCACCGAACCAGGAGATGGCGATCATGCAGAAGTAGATGCAGCACTGCATGATGGGGTTGTTGATGGCCAGGATCTTCTCGGCCTTGCAGAAATCCTTGTAGATGGAGCCGGAGATGGCGGTGAACTTCTCGATCTCCTTGTCCTCCCGGACGAAGGACTTGACCACCCGGACACCGTGGACGTTCTCCTGGACCACATTGTTGAGCTTGTCGTAGGTCTTGAAGACCCGCTCGAAGATCTTGTGGACCAGGGGGAACAGGCCGAACAGGGCGGCCAGCAGGATGGGCATGGCGATGCAGAACACCATGCTCAGCCGCACGCTGATGTTCATGGCGGAGATCAGAGCCAGGGTCATCATCATGGGGGCGCGGATGGCCATACGGATGAGCATCTGGAAGGTCATCTGCAGGTTGGCCACGTCGGAGGTCAGGCGGGTGACGATGGACGCGGTGGAGAATTTGTCAATGTTACTGAAGCTGAAATCCTGGACACGGTGGTACATATCGTGGCGCAGGTTCTTGGCGAAGCCGGTGCCCGCTTTGGAAGCGTAGTTGGCGGAGGCCACGCCGAAGCTCAGGGAGGCGATGGCGCACAGGACCAGCAGGATGGCTCTGGTCACCACGATGCCCATGTCCTGCATGACGATGCCGTAGTCATACAGATTCGCCATGACAAGGGGGATCATGACCTCCATGGCCACCTCGCCCACCATGCACAGGGGGGCCAGGATCGCGGCCTTCTTGTATTCCCGGATGCACCGGGCAAGTCGTTTGATCACGTCGATTACTCCTCTCGGTTTGGTTGATTTGCTTGGTTGAGATTGCCGATGGCCCGCTTCAGGAAGCTGCGCAGAAGGGCAAGCTCCTGGGGGGAGAAGCCCGCTGCCATGCTCTGCTCCGTGTCCCGGATGTGGCGGGCGATCTCCTGGGAGCAGGCGCGGCCCTTTTCCAGCAGACAGATGCGCCGCACCCGCCGGTCATCGGGATCGGGCCGGATCTCGATGAAGCCCTTGCTTTCCATGCGGCTGAGGATGCCGGACACGGTGGCGTGGCTCAGACCGAAGTCTGTCTCCAGATCCCGGGCACAGGGGGGCTCCGACCGGTGGGTCAGGTAGCCGATGATGCGGCCCTGGGCAGAGGTCAGGTCCAGCTCCAGCAGCCGCTGGTTGATGGCTTGGTCCAACAAAAAATGCAGTCTTTTGAAGGAACGGCCCAGATGTTCTTCCGTTTCGATCACTTCCTTTGTGAATGTGTTGTACGCTACACATTTTAGCATGGATACAATCGGTTTACAACCGCGCAGAATCAGAAAAATCCTACAAGATTTTAAGCGGAACTTATACAGCCTGCACAAAGTCTGTCGCATGCGACAAAAGTGAGACGAGTTGGATAGAAGCCGCCTGCGGCGGCCCCCCCACATCAGTCATCCCCCGGTTCCGAAGAGCCGGGGGATGACAGCTTCTCCCCCGCGGGGGGAGAAGCCTTTGTACTGCATCCGACTTGTGTGTTTTCATGAAGCACTGTGGAAGTTACCACCAAAGGCTTCTCCCTTGAGGGAGAAGCTGTCAAGACCTCGGCTCTTCGGAACCGAGGTCTTGACTGATGTGGGTGACCTGCCGCCTGTGGCGGCAGGCAGACGATTTAGTTGGCTTTGCTCTGGGACAAAATGACGGCCAGGAAGACCAGGGCGCAGCCCAGGGCCTCGATGGGGCGCAGGGTCTGGTGCAGCAGGACCCAGCCCGCCAGGACGGCGAAGACCGACTCCAGACTCATGATGAGGGAGGCCGGGGCCGGGGACAGGTGCTGCTGGCCCAAAATCTGCAGGGTAAAGGCCACGCCGGAGCTGAGGACACCGGTGTAGACCAGGGGGAGGGCACAGTCGATAACACCCTGCCAGGTGGGCGTTTCCGTAAATGCCGCCGCCAGGGCGGAGAGGACCGTCACCACGATAAACTGGATGCAGTTGAGCCGGATGCCGTCCAGCTCCTGGGCCAGAACGTCGATGAGCACGATCTGCACCGCGAAGGCTCCGGCGGAGACCAGGATCAGCAGATCGCCGATGTTGACCTTCGTCACGCCTACGCAGCTTAAAAGGTACAGTCCGCCCACCGCCAGTAAAACGCTGATCCAGACCCGGATGCCGCATTTTTTGCCCAAAAACAGGCCCAGCACCGGCACCAGGACGATGTACATGGCGGTGATAAAGCCCGCCTTGCCCGGCTCCGTATAGAGAAGGCCCACCTGCTGCAGGCTCTGGGCCACGAACAGGGCCAGACCGCAGAGAATGCCGGTCTTCCACAGGCCCTTCGCTTTCCAGCCCGGGAGGAAGGCACCGGGGGCGCGGTTCATGAGGGCCGTCACGGGCAGCAGGGCCAGTACCGCCAGGAGGCTCCGGATGGCCTGGAAGGTCATGGGTCCCAGATGGTCCATGCCCACGCTTTGTGCCACAAAGGCGCAGCCCCAGATGAGGGTTGCGAGAAGAAGCTGTGCGCTTCCTTTGAATTGTTCTTTCTTCATAAAATCACCGGGGTCAGGATATCATATTTTTCCGGGGATTTCAATATGGTTGCGATTGCAATTTATGATATTCGTGTTATAATGAATAAACATCAAAGATAACAGCCGGATGGGGGCCTGTACCTGCCCGAAATGGGGATAAGGTTGGTGACGGGCAGAGAATTGTCCGTTAACTGCGGAAAATGGGCCAGTTCCAAACAAAACGGACTGCATAAATTTCCATAGCTCTACGGCGAAAATATCTGATCTTTGGAGGTAAACCATGGACAAGAGAACATTCAAGAATCGGGAAGAGATCCCCCTGCGTGACCGCTGGGCCACCGAGGATCTGTATGCCAGCGATGAACTGTGGGAGCAGGAGCTGGGCCGGATGGTGGAGCAGGGCAAGGTCATGGCGGGCTACGCGGGCACGCTGGGTCGGGATGCCGCCACCCTGCTTGATTATATGAAGAAGCTGGAGGACATTCAGGTGCTCAGCTCCCAGCTTTCGGGCTACGCCCAGCGCAAGGGCGACGAGGACACCCGCGTGGCCGCCTATCAGGCCATGGTCAGCAAGTTCTCCGCCGCCTTCGTAGAGCTGAACACCTCCACCAGCTTTGAGATCCCGGAGCTGCTGGCCATCCCCGATGACACCCTGGAGCAGTTCTACGCCCAGGAGCCGGAGCTGGAGCGGTTCCGCCGGTTCATCGGCGACCAGCGCAGACTGAAGGCCCATACCCTGTCTCCCACCGAGGAGAAGCTGCTGGCCGCCGCGGGCAATGTGACCCGCCTGCCCAGCGATGCCTTCGGCATGCTCAACAACGCCGACATGACCTATCCCGATGCGGTGGATTCCGAGGGCAAGACCCACAAGCTCACCGGCGGCTCCTTCGTGCCCCTGCAGATGAGCCCCGACCGCGAGCTTCGTAGGGATGCCTACGAGAAGCTCTATGACCGTCTGGGCGAGTTCAAGAACACCTCTGCGGCCCTGCTGTACGGTCAGGTCAAGCAGCTGAAATTCTACGCCGATGCCCGGCATTATGATTCCTCCCTGGAGGCCAGCCTCTCCCGGACCAATGTGCCCACCGCCGTGTATCACAATCTGATCGAGGCCGTCCACCAGAATATGGACAAGATGCACCGCTATGTCAGCCTGAGAAAGAAGCTGATGGGCGTGGAGGAGCTCCACTTCTACGATGTGTACACCAACCTCGTCAAGGGCGTGGACAAGTATATCTCCATCGAGGAGGCCAAGGAGACCGTTCTGGAGGCCATGGCACCCCTGGGTGAGGAGTATCAGGCCATTCTGAAGCACGCCTTTGAAAACCGCTGGATCGATGTCTACGAGAATCCCGGCAAGCGTGGCGGTGCTTACTCCTCCGGCGCGAGAGTCCATCCCTTCGTGCTGCTGAACCACTCCGGTACCCTCAAGAGCCAGTTCACCCTGGCCCATGAGATGGGTCACGCTCTGCACTCCTACTTCTCCAACCGGACCCAGAAGCCTCTGGACAGCCATTATGTGATCTTTGTGGCGGAGGTGGCCTCCACCTGCAACGAGGCCCTGCTGATGGAGTACCTCCTGAACAAGACCACCGACAAGCGCGAGCGGGCCTTCCTCATCAACCACTTCCTGGAGCAGTTCAAGGGCACGCTGTACCGCCAGACCATGTTCGCCGAGTTCGAGCTGAAAATGGGCGAGCTGGTCCAGGCCGGTGTCCCCCTGACCGCCGCCAAGCTCTGCGAGGAGTACCGCAAGCTCAATGAGCTCTACTTCGGACCTGACATGGTCTGTGATGACCGCATCGCCATGGAGTGGGCGAGGATTCCCCACTTCTACTATAATTACTACGTCTTCCAGTACGCCACCGGCTACTCTGCCGCCATCGCCCTGAGCCAGAAGATCCTGAAGGAGGGACAGCCCGCTGTGGAGAAGTACCTGGAGTTCCTGTCCGGCGGACGGAGCAAGCCCCCTGTGGACCTGCTCAAGGGCGCGGGCGTGGATATGTCCAGCCCTGAGCCCGTCAACGAGGCCCTAGCCCTGTTTGGCAGACTGCTGGACGAGATGGAGCAGCTCGCGGAGGAGCTCTGATGGAAAAGGAAATTTTTCTGCCTACGCTGCACTGGTTCGCCATGACCAACACCTTCTCCGGCTCCTGCGGCGATTTCCGCTTCATGGCCAAGCCCAATGTCATTATGGCAACGCCCAAAGAGGTGGACTTCACCCAAAGCACGATCCAATGCGAATACTGGCACGGCAAGCTCTGCTACGAGCTCAGCGAAATGGAGGACAAAAAAGAGTTCCCCATGACCGAGGAAGGCCGTCAGGAAATGATGGACTGGCTTTTGGAGAATATCTGAATCACAATTATGAGGGGGAGCGATTATGCCGGTGCTTGAATGGGATGATATCATGTGCTTCGGATGGGCGACCATATTCCTGATCTGGGGATTTCGCTTCCGCAATCCTGATAACGGTTTCGTGACGAAGGTTGCGCAAAAACAGGATCGGGAACAGGAAAAAGTGGCGAAGGACTGCGCCCGGACCTGCTTTATCAATGCATTCTGCATTATGGTCGTTGGAATTGCATCCATGATGGACTGGACGGCAGTGATGCTGACGGTTTTCTTCGGCATGGTTGCGTATTATCTTTTCCTTGCGGCCCGCACCTGGTGGAAGGATGCGAAAGAAAAGGCGCAGAACCAGGACAATTCCTGACGGAGCATATTGGAAAACGAGAATGACCACCCAGAAATGGGTGGTCATTTTTCAGTAGGGCGGGTGTCACTGACCCCGCCGACCCGGTTGGATGACTGCCACAGCGCAAATAGAAGGACCGGGTAACGTCTATAGCCGTCATTGCGAGGAGCGAAGCGACGTGGCAATCCGTTCTCCCAAGGCTCCCCTGTGCGTAAGCATGGGGGAGCTGTCGCGCAGCGACTGAGGGGGCAAAGCGACAACCTGCGGCCTACCCCCTCCGACCTCGGTGCCGCTCGGCCACCTCCCCCACCGCGCAATCCGCGGCAGGGGAGGCTTGGGTTACGGATTGCCACGCCCTTGCGGGCTCGCAATGACGAGGTTAGGGAATCCGGTGCTCCAGTATGAGCGGGGCGGTGATCGAAGGCGGTCGGCGTGGGCAGTGCCGCACGCCCTACAGAATTGGCGGCAAAATCTCGAAAAACCAGTTGACAATTCTGTGATTTGTGCTAAAATTATTTGCGATATTGCAACGCGATACGAAAAAGAAGCAGCCCAAGACACCATGAGCGAAGAAGGGACAGTGAGAGCCTTCGGTGGGATACGCTGCGGGCCACTTTCGTGCGGCCTGAGAGATCAGGACGGGTGCTCCCGATATAGGGCAAACGAGATGCTGTCACTTCAGCGAAACAGGGTGGTACCGCGCAAACTGCGCCCCTGTGCGTGAAGGACAGCTTTATTTTTTAGTTGAAAGTTGAAAATTGAAAGTTGAAAGTTATCGAAATCTAAACTTTCCACTTTCCACTTTACACTTTACACTTTCAACTCCAGAAAATCGGAGGTTTTCAACTATGTCCAACCCCAAGCCTTACGGCGTAAACGAGCTCCGGGAGATGTTCCTGAGCTACTTTGAGAGCAAGGGCCACCTGCGTCTGCCCAGCTTCTCTCTGATCCCCCAGAATGACGCATCTTTGCTCCTGATCAACTCCGGCATGGCCCCCATGAAGCCCTACTTCAAGGGCGAGGTGGAGCCCCCCCGCCGCCGTGTCTGCACCTGCCAGAAGTGCATCCGTACCGGCGACATCGAGAACATCGGCAAGACCGCCCGTCACGGCACCTACTTCGAGATGCTGGGCAACTTCTCCTTCGGCGACTACTTTAAGAAGGAAGCCATTGCCTGGTGCTGGGAGTTCCTGACCAAGGTCGTGGGCCTGGACGAGAACCGCCTGTTCCCCTCCATCTATGAGAACGACGACGAGGCCTTCGAGATCTGGAACAAGGAGATCGGTGTCCCCGCCGACCACATCTTCCGCTTCGGCAAGAAGGACAACTTCTGGGAGCACGGCTCCGGTCCCTGCGGCCCCTGCTCCGAGGTCTACTACGACCGCGGCGAGAAGTACGGCTGCGGCGAGCCCGGCTGCACTGTTGGCTGTGAGTGCGACCGCTACATGGAGGTCTGGAACAACGTATACTCCCAGTTCGACAACGACGGCAACGGCAACTATACCGAGCTGGCCCAGAAGAACATCGACACCGGCATGGGCCTGGAGCGTCTGGCCGTCGTCTGTCAGGACGTCAACAGCCTGTTCGATGTGGACACCGTCATGAACATCACCAACAAGGTCACCGAACTGACCGGTGCCAGCTACGGCGTCAGCTACAAGATGGACGTTTCTCTGCGCGTCATCACCGACCACATCCGCGCCTCCACCTTTATGATCGCCGACGGCGTTCTGCCCAGCAACGAGGGCCGGGGCTATGTCCTGCGCCGCCTGCTGCGCCGTGCCGCCCGTCATGGCAAGCTGCTGGGCGTCAACGATCCCTTCCTGTACAAGGTGGTGGAGACCGTCGTCCACGAGAAC
>JBGVNV010000081.1:0-4585 GCA_045125955.1 Faecousia sp. | reverse complement strand
TGGGGAAGGTGGCACGGCGAAGCCGTGACGGAAGAGGGCAGTACGAATTCGCCCAAACAAATGCAGTTCGGCGGGATGGTACCGCAACCTCATCAGTCAAAAATCAAAGATTTTTGCCAGCTTCCCCAAAGGGGAAGCCTTAGGGCGCTGCCGCGCCTGCGCGATAAATCCCAATTTGCCGAGCCCCTTCCAGACGATATAGGACCCGAATACACTATGGAGTGCCCGGCATCCAGCCGCCGGGCAGCAACAGTCCACCGAACCGTTGCATTTGATTGGTTCGAGTCCCGCGCGATTAAACAAGAAAAGACCACACCGAATGGTGTGGTCTTTTCTTGTCTGGTGGACGATATAGGACTCGAACCTATGACCTTCCGCACGTCAAGCGGATGCTCTAGCCAGCTGAGCTAATCGTCCGTGGAATTACCCGTTAAGTATACCCGCAGGAAGCCTATTTGTCAAGCCCTGATTTTTAAAATTGTCGAAAACAGCAAAAATGCCGCTGTCCCAGAAACTTTCTCTTTTCTTTTTGCCGGAAATGGGCTATAATGGCACCCGTAATGTGCAAAACACCAAGGAGACTGTTATGAGAATTCTGTACGACAGCAAACTTCCCCAATATAAAACCCCTTTCGGCACGCTAACCCCCAACGAAACCTGCACCCTCCATATCCACATTCCCTGCTCCGTCCGCACCACCGGCGTTGTCTGCCTTCTGTGCTATGAGGACGGCAGAACCACGGCCCAGGAAATTTCCCTGTATAAGGAACGGGTCAAGGGCGCGTATGATGTGTGGAGCGGCAGCTTCTCCATTCCCGACATCGGGCTTTATTTCTACTATTTCCTGATTTCCAACCCCGATGGCACCTTCCGCCTGTTCAAGCAGGGGGACGACACCAACATGGAGGCCGGCGACCTGTGGCAGGTCAGCTGCGTCCCGGCGGATTTCCACACCCCGGATTGGGCAAAGGGCGCTACCATCTACCAGATTTTCCCCGACCGGTTCTGTAAATCCGGGGAATGCGACCTCACCGGAAAGCTGACCCCCTACACCGTTCACAAGAGCTGGAACGAGGAAGTTTCCTGGCAGCCTACTCCGGAGGGTGTTGTGCTGAACAACGACTTTTACGGCGGCAATTTCCGGGGCATTACCGAAAAACTGGACTATATTGCCTCTCTTGGGACCACGCTGCTGTACCTGAACCCCATCTCCAAGAGCTTCTCCAGCCACCGCTATGACACCGGCGACTACAAAACCCCGGACCCCATGCTGGGCACCGAGGAGGACTTCAAGGCCCTTTGCGATGCCGCCCATGAAAAGGGCATGAAGATCATCCTGGACGGTGTGTATTCCCACACCGGCTCCGATTCTCTCTATTTTAATAAGAACCGCACCTTCCCCGGCATGGGCGCGTATCACTCCGAGACCTCTCCCTATTACGACTGGTACACCTTCTATGATTACCCCAACAGCTACAACTGCTGGTGGAATTTCGACACTCTGCCCACCGTCAACAAGATGCACCCCAGCTTCCTGAACTACATCATCGACGACGAAGACAGCGTTGTGGCCCACTGGCTGCGCCTCGGCGCGGACGGCTTCCGTCTGGACGTGGTGGACGAGCTGCCCGATGAATTCGTGCTCCGGCTGAAAAACCGGATTCGGGACATCAAGCCCGATGCCCTGCTCATCGGCGAGGTCTGGGAGGATGCCTCCAATAAGAGTTCCTACGACACCCGCCGCCGCTATTTCGTGGACGGCGAGCTGGACAGCCCCATGAACTACCCCTTCCGCACCGCCATCATCAACTTCATGCGCAAGATCGACGATGGCCGGGGCTTCAAGGACACCGTCATGTCCATCGTGGAGAACTATCCCCCCCAGGTCATGGCCTGCACCATGAACCTGCTGGGCACCCACGACACCAGCCGCATCCTCACCGCCATGATCGACGATTTCCAGGGCGACCGCTACGCCAAGGCCCACCGCCGGCTCACCCGGACCCAGTGGGTCACGGCCCTGGACCGGCTCCACGCCGCCACCGTGCTCCAGTACACCCTGCCCGGTGCCCCCAGCATCTACTATGGTGACGAGGCGGGCATGGAGGGCTACGGCGATCCCTTCTGCCGCCGCCCCTTCCCCTGGGGCCGGGAGGAGCGGGAGCTGCAGCTCCACTTCAAGCGTCTGGGCCAGCTCCGCAGGCAGTACAAGGCCCTGCGCCTGGGTGATATCAAGTTCCAGTACGCCCTGAACAACCAGATCAGCTTCACCCGCACCTACGGCGACCAGACCATCCGCATCTACGTCAACCGGGGCTCCGACGACTGGGAGATCCCCGTGGGCCGCATCCTGCTGGCCAGAAATATGCTGACCGTGGCCGACGACCAGCTGGTCATGGGCCACAACGGCTTCTGCATCGTGGAGGCTGTGTGATGGAGGAGCATTACCTGACCGGCTACTGCCGCGTCCTGGACTCCGCCCGGGTGGTGGAGCTCGTCACCGAGGACGGAACAATCGAAGACTGCGACTGCGGCTACGGCAACTGCAAATTCCAGAGCCAGTGTACGGTTGCAAAAAGCATCGAGGAACTGATTTCCGAATAACCCCGTAGGGCGGGCATTTTATGCGTGCCCCTACGAATTGGACGACCCACCGTAGGGGCGACCCTTGGTCGCCCGGCTGCCGCTGTGCGGCAGCGAAAAACCGCCCCTTTGGGGCGGCGGGCGAGCGAGGCTCGCCCCTACAACGTGTGCATTCACGTTATTGCAAGGAGTGCATAAAACCAATGAAAACGAACAAGCTATTTTACGCCGACACCGGTTTGCGGGAATTTTGCGCAACGGTTGTGGATTGTTTTGAGAGTAAGAAGGGCTTCGAGATCGAGCTGGACCGGACGGCCTTCTATCCCGAGGGCGGCGGACAGGCCGCGGACAGGGGTACCCTGAACGGCATCCAGGTCCTCCACGTCCACGAGGACGGCGAGCGGGTGCTCCATCTGATGGAGAAGCCCCTGAGCGTGGGCGCGCAGGTGGCGGGCGTCATCGATTACGACCACCGGTTCGACCTGATGCAGCAGCACACCGGCGAGCACATCGTCTCCGGCATCATCAACGCCCGCTACGGCCACCACAATGTGGGCTTCCACATGGGCTGGGACTCCATCACCATCGATTTTGACGGTATGATCCCCGCCGGGGACCTGGCGGAAATCGAGCGGCTGGCCAACGATGCCGTCTACCGCAACATCGCCACCCACATCTGGACACCGGAGCCTGAGGAGCTGCCGAACGTTCCCTACCGCACCAAGCGGGAGCTGCCCTGGCCCGTTCGCATTGTCCAGGTCCCGGGCTACGATTCCTGCGCCTGCTGCGGCCTCCATGTGGCCCGCACCGGCGAAATTGGCCTCATCAAGCTCTTCTCCATGGTCAAATTCCGCCAGGGCGTTCGCATCGAGATGCTCTGCGGCAAGCGGGCCTTTGATTTCCTGTCCCGGAGCCATGAGCAGAACAGACAGGTCAGCGGAGCCTTCTCCGCCAAGATCCTGGAGACCGGCGAGGCCGCAAGAAAGATGAACGAGCAGCTGGAAGCCCAGAAGCGGCGCATCGGTGAGCTGGAAACGGTCCTCTTCCGCGCCATTGCCGAGGGCTGCACCGGAAAGGGCGACACCCTGCTGATCCGGGAAAATCTGGACAGCGTGGGCGTCCGGAAGCTTGCTGACCTGGTGGCAGACCGCTGCGGCGGCACCGCCGCCGTGTTCTCCGCCGCCGAATCCGGTGGCTACAGCTACTGCCTGATCCGCAAGGGCGGCGACCTGCGCGCATTTAACAAAGAGATGACATCCGCCCTGGACGGACGGGGCGGCGGCAAGGGAGACTGCCAGATGGGCACCGTCCGCTGCACAGAAGAATCGATTCTGAAACACTTTGTATCCTTTTATATCCCGGGATAATTGGGTGCAGCGCATAGCGCAAACGGTTGCGCGCGATGATTTACAATTTTGTTTCAGAAAAAAACTGGAAATTGTGGAACTAACCCCTTTACATCCGGGCAGTTTTCAGTTATAATGTAATCGTTCGAGAAATATCGATTTCGCGGACGCACCAAATAAAACACGCTGCGGCAAAGCAGCGATAAAATGGAGGTAATTCCCATGTCTGTTAAGGTTGCTATTAACGGTTTCGGTCGTATCGGCCGTCTGGCTTTCCGCCAGATGTTCGGCGCTGAGGGCTTCGAGGTTGTCGCGATCAACGACCTGACCTCTCCCAAGATGCTGGCTCACCTGCTGAAGTACGACTCCACTCAGGGCGCTTACGCTGCTCCCTTCGGCACCCACACTGTCGAGGCCGGCGAGGACAACATCGTTGTCGACGGCAAGAAGATCACCATCTATGCCAAGGCTAACGCCGCTGAGCTGCCCTGGGGCGAGCTGGGTGTCGACGTCGTTCTGGAGTGCACCGGCTTCTATACTTCCAAGGCTAAGGCTCAGGCTCACATCGACGCCGGCGCCAAGAAGGTCGTCATCTCCGCTCCCGCTGGCAACGACCTGCCCACCATCGTCTACAACGTCAACCACGAGACCCTGAC
>JBGVNV010000080.1:0-23140 GCA_045125955.1 Faecousia sp. | reverse complement strand
TATTTTGATCAGATCCGTCTCCAGATTGCGGCGGAGGTCAACCGCATCAAGGCGACGGCCACCTCGGTGGCGACACTGGATGTGATCTGCTCCCTGGCAGAAGTTGCCGTCCGTAACGGCTACACCATGCCGGAAGTCGATAATTCCAGAGAGATCCGCATCACCGAGGGACGTCATCCGGTCGTGGAATGCACGATGAAGGACACGCTGTTTGTTCCCAACGATGCCGTTCTGAATCTCTCGGAGGACCGGGTCGCGATCATTACCGGCCCGAATATGGCCGGCAAGTCCACCTACATGCGGCAGACGGCACTGATCGTCCTGATGGCGCAGATCGGATCCTTCGTGCCGGCAAAATCGGCAACCATCGGAGTGGTCGACCCGATCTTTACCCGGATCGGCGCATCCGATGATCTGGCCAGCGGACAGTCCACCTTCATGGTGGAGATGAACGAGGTGGCGAACATCCTGAAATACGCCACCGCCCGGAGCCTGCTGATCCTGGACGAGATCGGTCGCGGCACCTCCACCTACGACGGCATGGCCATCGCCCGGGCCGTCCTGGAGCACGCCGCCAATCCCAAAAAGCTGGGCGCGAAAACCCTCTTCGCCACCCATTACCATGAGCTTTCCACCATTGAGAACGAGCTTCCCAATGTGAAAAATTACAACATCGCCGTGAAAAAGCGGGGAGGTGACATGATCTTCCTGCGCAAGATCGTCCCCGGTGCCGCCGATGACAGCTACGGTGTGGAGGTCGCCAAGCTGGCAGGCCTGCCCAACACCGTCATCACCCGGGCGCGGGAGATCCTGAAAGAGCTGGAGAGCGGCGATGCCCGCACCGCACCCGTCCAGGCCCTGGCTGAAACGGAATTTGCCGATCAGGTGTCCATGATGGACATGACCGCCCAGAACATCCGGCTCGCTCTGGAACAGATGAATGTGGAGACCATGACTCCCATCGAGGCCATGAACGAGCTGTACAAGCTGAAACTGATGCTGAAATGACTCTGACGCTGACCAAACAGGAAAAAACCTGGGGCTGGCTGCTCCCGGTCTGCCAATTTCTGATCTTTCCCGTCACCGTTTCCATGGGATGCGTGTCCATGGGCGTTTACTCCGTGGCCGCCGTCAATGTGCTCTGCTTCTTCCTCAGTGCCGCTCTGGCGGCGGTGTGCTTCCGGGATGTTTTGCTGGAATCCTTCCGCCGGTTCCGGGCCCGTCCGGAGAAGACGCTCCTGAACGCCCTGGTGGGCTTCGCCCTTTACTGGGCGGTGAACCTCGCCGTGACGGCCCTGACGAAGATGATCGAGCCGGATTTCGGCAATGTCAATGATGCGAGCATCCTCGCCATGCTGGCGGAGAGCCCGCTGATGATGGGCCTTGCGGTGATCTTCGCCGCGCCCCTGGCAGAGGAGTGCATCTTCCGGGGCTGGCTGTTCACGGGTCTCGCCCAGCGGAGCGTGGCCCTGGCCTACGCCGTTTCCTGCGGTCTTTTCTCCGCCGCCCACGTGGTGGGCTATATCGGGCTCTATGAGCCCCGGACCCTGGTGCTGTGCTTTGTTCAGTACTTAGGGCCCAGCTTCGTACTGTGCAGGACCTGTCAGAAAGATGACAGTCTCTGCGCGCCGCTACTGCTGCACATGGCCATCAACGCCATGAGCTGTATCATTCTGGGGTGAAAGCTATGCCGAAAATTCTACAATTATCCCCCCATATTGCCAATCTGATCGCCGCCGGCGAGGTCGTCGAGCGGCCCGCTTCCGTGGTCAAGGAGCTGCTGGAAAACGCCGTGGATGCCGGTGCCTCCAAGGTCACCATCGAGATCAAAAACGGCGGCATGACCTATCTGCGGGTCACGGACAACGGCTGCGGCATGTCCGCCGAGGATGCCCGGACCGCCTTCCTGCGCCACGCAACCTCCAAGCTGCGCACTGCCGAGGACCTGGCCGCCATCGGCACCATGGGCTTCCGTGGTGAAGCTCTGGCCGCCATCGCATCGGTCAGCCGCATCGATCTGATGACCAAGACTCCCGGCTCCATCTCCGGCACCAGTTTGCTGCTGGAGGCGGGAAAGATCACCGAGGAGGACGAGGTGGGCTGTCCCGACGGCACCACCATCATCGTCCGGGACCTGTTCTACAACACCCCCGCCCGGATGAAGTTCATGAAATCCGACTCTGTCGAGGGCGGCAAGGTCGCCGCCGCGGTGCAGATGCAGGCCCTGGCCCATCCGGAGGTGAGCTTCACCTTCATCCGCGACGGCAAGCAGACCCTCCAGACCCCCGGTTCCGGGGACCTGGGCGCGGCGGTCTACTGCGTCTACGGACGGGAATCGGCCAAATTTGTCGAAGTCTCCTCCCGCTGGGAGGGCTATTCCCTCCGGGGCTTCGTCAGCAAGCCCACGGATGCCCGGCCCAGCCGCTCTTTACAGACCTTCTTCGTCAATGACCGGCCCGTGAAATCGCGGCTGCTCATCCAGGCGTTGGAAGAGGCCTACCGCAACCAGATCATGGTGGGCAAATTCCCCGCCTGTGTGCTCCATCTGACCATTCCCCCGGCCAGCGTGGATGTGAATGTGCATCCGGCCAAGACCGAGGTGAAATTTCTGTCCGAAAAAGCGGTCTTTGACTGCGTCCACTACGGCGTGCTGGGAGCTTTGAACAAGACCCCCGACCGCCCCCAGGTCCAGCTGAAGACGCCCCCCGCCCCTGTTGTCCAGCCCGCCACCCCTCAGTCTGCTGCGCAGACAGCTCCCCTCAAAGGGGAGCCTCAAAAGAAGCAGGACTTCTTCCGGACCATGACCGCCGAGGAGTACAAAAATTTCTCCACCGCCGTGTCCAACACCCCCAAGGTGGCCCCTGCGGTGGCCCGGCCTGTGATCCAGGCCATGAACGCCGAGCGGCCCGCCGCTCCCGCTGTGAAGCAGACGGTCCTGCCCCCGGTGCAGACCTACATGCCCCCTCCCCCGCCGGTGCCCGCGCCCAAGCCCGCGCCCGCCCCGGTGCAGGAGCAGATCCCCCTCCCCATCCAGGAGGAGCTGCCCATGCCGAAGGAGATCCCCTGGCGGATGGTGGGCGAGCTCTACCGCAGCTACATCCTGGTGGAGCAGGGGGACGAGGCCTTCCTCATCGACAAGCACGCCGCCCACGAGCGCATCCTCTTTGAAAAGCTCCGGGCCAACCCCCAGGACATCACCTCCCAGTCCCTCCTCTCCCCCATCCCCGTGCGGCTCAGAGCCGATGCGGCGGCCCAGCTTCTGGCGAAGCAGGGGCTTCTGGAGGAGCTGGGCTTCGAGATCGAGGAATTCGGCGAGAACACCATCCTGGTCCGCCGGGTCCCCATGGACCTGGGCGAGGGTCAGGTGGCGGACACCCTCATGCAGATGGCGGACGACCTCCTCTCCGGCCGCAACGCCGACACGGACACCGTCCGGGACGAGCTGCTGCACACCATGGCCTGCAAGGCCGCCATCAAGGCCGGCTGGAAGACCGATGAAAAAGAGCATCTGGCCCTGGTCAAGGAGGTCATGAGCCGGGATGAGCTCAAATACTGCCCCCACGGACGGCCTATCTGTATCACCCTCAGCAAAAAAATGCTGGAAAAGCAGTTCAAACGCACCTAAAAAGCCAAAAATACCACGTCATTGCGAGCCGCAAAGCGGCGTGGCAATCCCGTGGTCTGATGGGAGCATCATCGACACCGCTCTGAAAAACGACGGGATTGCCACGTCGGGCTTCGCCCTCCTCGCAATGACGTGTCTTTTGGGGCCACCCATCTGCGGCAAAAAATGTCAACTCAGGAGGTCCCCCATGTCCCGTTCTGAACCCGCGATTTTTACCAATTTATGTATGGTTTCCGATGGAAACGGCAATGTTCTGGTCCAGGATCGGAAAAATCCCGACTGGCCGGGGGTGACCTTTCCCGGCGGCCATGTGGAGCCGGAGGAGGCCTTCACCGACTCCGTCATCCGGGAGGTCTTCGAGGAGACCGGCCTGACCATCGAAAATCCCCGTCTGTGCGGCGTGAAGCAGTTCCGGACCGATGACCGGGAACGCTATGTGGTCTTTCTCTACCGGGCGGACCGGTTCACCGGCGAGCTTCGCTCCTCCCACGAGGGCGAGGTCTTCTGGGTCCCAAGAAGCGATCTGCCCAAGTATCCTCTGGTCCCGGATTTTATGGACCTGCTCCGGGTCTTCGAGGAGCCGGAGCTCAATGAATTTCTCTACCGCAGAGGCTCTGACGACTGGAAGATCTCTCTGCTGTGATCTCCACTTTCAACTTTCCACTTTCAACTTCCCACCATCCCCCACAGGAGGTAATCGAAATGTCCCTCGGCTATTTCTTTCTGTTTCTGGTCGGTGCGCTGATGCCTGGCTTCTTTCTGTTCAACTTCTTCAAGGATGCCTATGACGAGTACAAGCACACCGGCGTGTTCTCCCTGGAGACCCTGATCGGCAGTCCCCTGCTGTTCTTCCTGTCTCTGGCCTGCTTTGTCATATTGCTGGGCCTGGCCATCTTCTTCCTGTTCGCCGCCCTGTAAGGTGCCGCCCATGGACAAGATCATCTGTGTTGTCGGCCCCACGGCTTCGGGCAAAACCGCCCTGGCGGTGGAGCTGGCGAAGCTTACGAACGGCGAGGTGGTTTCCTGCGACTCCATGCAGATCTACCGAAGGCTGTCCATCGGCACCGCCAAGCCCACCACCCAGGAGATGCAGGGCATCCCCCACCACATGATCGACATCTGCGAGCCCGACGAGGATTTTTCCGTGGGCCGCTATGTGGAGCTCGCCACCCCCATTGTGGAGGACATTCTGCGCCGGGGCAAGACCTGCATCATCGCCGGCGGCACCGGGCTCTATGTGGACAATCTCATCAAGGGCGGCGAATTTGCCCCCACCCCCTCCACCGGCTGCCGGGAAAGGCTGGAAGAGCGGCTGAAAAACGAGGGCCTGGATGCCCTCATGGCCGAGCTCCGGGAGATCGATCCCGCGGCCCTGGACAAGAGCCAGAACAATCCCCGGCGGATCATCCGGGCTCTGGAGGTCTTCCAGGAGACCGGCGAGACCATCACCGCCCACAACATCCGCACCGCCGCCATCCCGCCAAGATTCGATCCTTTGTGGATCGGCATTGATTATGTAAACCGCCAAGAGCTCTACGACCGCATCGACCTGCGGGTTCAGCTCATGGTCAAAGACGGCCTGCTGGAGGAGATCCGGGAAGTCCTGGGCTCCGGTATCCCGGAAAAGTGCACCGCCATGCAGGCCATCGGCTACAAGGAGTTCATTGATGCCATGGCAGGTCGGGCCACCATGGACGAGGCCATCGCCCAGGTCCAGCAGTCCTCCCGCCGCTACGCCAAGCGGCAGCTCACCTGGTTCCGCCGGAACGAGAAGGTGCAGTGGCTCCGCCGGGAGCCGGGCCAGAGCCCAGAGGAAATCTTTTCCCGGGCCCGCGCCCTTGTGGCGAATTTCGACAAGTGAATCGTGCTAAGATATAGGCATTCCAGGGTACAGAAACAAAACCTGAGCCCAAAGAAAGAAGGAATACTTATGTCAGAGGTAATGAATCTGCAGGACGCCATTTTGAAGGAGCTGCGCCGGGAAAAGGTTCCCGTGACCCTCTTTCTGATGAATGGATTCCAGCTCCGGGGGACGGTCAGCGGCTACGACAATTTCGTGGTGGTGCTGGTCACCGATGGCAAGCAGCAAATGATCTACAAGCACGCCATCTCCACCCTGGTCCCCATCCGGCCATTGAAGGCCAATGGACAACCGGCATGATGCCAAAAAGACGGTGGAAGGATTTCCACCGTCTTTTCATTTTTCAAAAACCACGTCATTGCGAGGCCCGTCAGGGCCGTGGCAATCCCGTGGACAGAAGCACACACCATTCAGAAAATCCACGGGATTGCCACGCCAGTGTGCGCACTGGCTCGCAATGACGTGTTCTTTCTTTCACATAAGGAGACGATTATCATGTCCATCGCTGAAAATATTGCCCGAATCCGGGCGCAAATGAACGAGGCCGCCCTTGCCTGCGGCCGTGATCCTGCATTCATCCAGCTCTGCGCCGCCACCAAGATGAACGGCACCGACGCCGTAAGGGCCGCCATCGCCGGGGGCGTGGACTGCTGCGGCGAGAACCGGGTCCAGGAGCTGGTGGCCAAGGAGCAGGAAAATGCCTACGAGGGCGCACCCGTCCACTTCATCGGCGTGCTGCAGACCAACAAGGTCAAGCAGGTGGTGGGCCACGTGGATCTGATCCAGAGCGTGGACCGGCGGAACCTGATGGAGGCCATCGAGAAGGAGGCCGCCAAAAAGGGCATCACCCAGAAGATCCTGCTGGAGATCAACATCGGAAATGAGGAGAGCAAATCCGGCTTCCGGGCGGACGAGGTTTTCCAAGTCCTGGAAGATTTGCACAAATTCCCCCACCTACAGGTCCGGGGACTCATGGCAATTCCCCCTGTGAGCCACAATCCCGGAGACAATTTGAAATTTTTCAAAGAAATTTTACAGCTTTCTGTTGACATTACGCGAAAAAAATACGATAATGTAACCATGGAATGCCTATCGATGGGCATGTCGGATGATTTTGCCGATGCCATCGCCGCGGGCTCCACCATGATCCGCGTGGGTACCGCCATTTTCGGTGCCCGGAATTACGCAAAACCCCATCAGAACAATTGATGTACAGATACTTTTAGGAGGAAATAGAGATATGAGTTTTTGGGATGAGATCAAGAATTTTACCAAGCCCTACAGCGATGACGAGGACTTCGACGATTACGACGACGAGATGGAGGACTCCTTCGAGGAGCCCGCTCCCGAGCGTGAGCGCACTCCCCGCTTCGGCCGCCGCGAGGCTGCCCCTGCTGAGGCTCCCGCTTTCACCCCCGCTCCCGTGAACACCACCACCTTCACCCCCGCCGCTTCCACCGGCTTCAACGGTCAGGTCGTGACTTCCAACAAGATCCAGCTGATCCTGGCCCGCCCCGAGAGCTTCAACGATGCTCCCATCATCGCCGCCAACATGCGCGCCAAGAAGGCCGTTGTCCTGAACCTGGAGGGCGTGGAGAAGAACCTGGCCCGCCGCGTTGTGGACTTCCTGTCCGGCTGCGGCTACGCTCTGGACGGCTCCGTGAAGAAGGTTTCCCAGTCCACCTACGTCTTCTGCCCCCACAACATGGAAGTTCTGGGCGACCTGAAGAACCTGCAGGGCGAGGTCGAAAATTACGTCTAATCGCGTAACCATCCGCACTCACCCCCGCACACAGAAAGGACAATCCTATGTTTACACCCCAGCAGCTTGACGAGATCGCCTTTGACCGCGTGCCCTTCAAGGGCTACGACATTGACTCCGTGGACGAGGTCCTGGGCGCACTGATCGAGGACTACACCACCCTCTACAAGGAGAACGCCCTGCTCAAGAGCAAGATGCGCATCCTGGTGGAGAAGCTGGAGGAGTACCGCAACGGCGAAGCCAGCCTGCGCGATGCCATGTCCGGTGCCCAGAAGACCTGCGATCAGATGGTCCGCGAGACCGAGGCCAAGTGCGCCCAGATGCTCAACGATGCCAATCTGGCCGCCGCCGAGAACGCCAAGAATGCCAGCTCCCTGATCGCCGCCGAGAGTGCGCGGGTGGAGGAGGCCAAGAAGGCCGCCAACCAGCGCATCAGCGAGATCCAGGACCAGCTCAAGACTGTGGTCCAGGCTCTGGAGCGGGTCAAGACCGCCAACCTGCCCACCGAGCTGCCCAAGGAGCACGCCGCCACCACCGATGCCGTGGCGGACGAGATCGCCTCCACCCTGGAGGCCATGATGGGCACCACCGTGGACACCGCCCCCAAGGCCGAGCCCAACCACCCCCAGTCCAATACCACCAGCCGTTTCACCAATCTGCAGTTCGGCAGAAATTACGACCCCACGAAGTAAATATTTAAGGCTATGACGAGGACAAGTCCGTCCGCCCCCACATTCCAGAGAGCTGCCGTTTGGTGCAAGGCAGTAATGTGACCGGACATGGGTATCCCCTCCGAGCAGCGGTCTGAACATCAGTAAGACACGCCGGGTCCGCCCGATACAGCGAAACGAGTGCCGGAAATTTTTCCGGAACAAGAGTGGTACCGCAGAGGATTTGCGCCTTTGTCTCTTAGAAATAAGGGACAAAGGCGTTTTTCTTTTCCCTCCCTTTGTAGGGCGGGCGGCACTTGAATCAAGGTGTGATTGCCCCCGGCAATCAATGGATTTTGATTCGCTGCGCGGAGCACCACCCCACCGACCAGGTTTGATAATTGCCTGGTTTAAACAGAGGGACCGGCTAAAATCATGCTGTCATTGCGAGGCCGTCAGGCCGTGGCAATCCGTAACCCCTGCGATGCTCTGCATCGCCCGGCCCCTCCGGGGCCGGAAAGAGAACGGATTGCCACGTCGCTTCGCTCCTCGCAATGACAGAGGTAGTCGATACCCACAAGCAACCAACCCACAATCCCGGTCATCGATGCCGGGCAACAATCTTGTAATATCACAATTGGAGGTAACTTCAAAATGGACTATAAAAAGTCAATCATCACCCCGAAGACCGACTTCCCCATGAAGGCCGGTCTGCCTGCCCGCGAGCCCAAGATGCTGGAGAAGTGGCAGGAGCTGGATCTGTACAACGCCCTGCTGGAGAAGAACAAGGACCTGCCCCCCTTCATTCTGCATGACGGCCCTCCCTTCTCCAACGGCTACATCCACATGGGCCACGCCCTGAACAAGACCCTGAAGGACTTCATCGTCCGTTCCCAGGCCATGATGGGCCACTACACTCCCTATGTCCCCGGCTGGGACAACCACGGCCTGCCCATCGAGCGCGCCATCGAGACTTCCAAGAAGAAGCTGAACAAGGACATGTCCGTGCCCGAGTTCCGCACCGCCTGCGAGGCCTTCGCCGAGGACTTCATTCAGAAGCAGATGGGCGGCTTCAAGCGTCTGGGCGTTGTGGGCGACTGGGAGCATCCCTACCGCACCATGGACCGTCACTTTGAGGCCCAGGAGGTCAAGGTCTTTGGCCGCATGTTTGACAAGGGCTACATCTACAAGGGCCTGAAGCCCGTTACCTGGTGCCCCTTCTGCGCCACCGCCGTGGCCGAGGCCGACATCGAGTATAAGGACGATCCCTGTACCTCTGTCTACGTCAAGTTCCCGATGAAGGACGACCTGGGCAAGCTGGAGGGCTTCGACAAGAGCAAGATGTTCTTCGTCATCTGGACCACCACCATCTGGACCCTGCCCGGCAACATGGGCATCTGCCTGCATCCCCGCGACAGCTATGTCCTGGTCAAGGCCGACAACGGCGAGACCTACATCATGGCCGAGGCCCTGATGGAGAAGACCATGAAGATGGGCGGCTTCGAGAATTACGAGGTCCTGGCCTCCTTCCCCGGCCAGTTCTTCGAGAATATGCTGGCCCAGCATCCCTTCCTGGACAAGACCTCCCGTCTGGTCCTGGCTGAGTACGTCACCATGGACTCCGGTACCGGCTGTGTCCACACCGCTCCCGGCTTCGGTGCCGATGACTACCAGACCTGCATGCGCTACGGCATGGAGCTGGTGGTTCCCGTGGACGACTACGGCCGTCACACCGATTACGCCGGCAAGTACGCCGGTCTGCCCACCGAGAAGAGTAACCCCATCATCAAGGCCGACATGGAAGAGTCCGGCATGCTCTTCGCCTCCGAGGAGATCATCCACTCCTACCCCCATCACGACCGCTGCAAGAAGCCCGTCATCTTCCGCGCCACGCCCCAGTGGTTCTGCTCCGTTGAGAGCTTCAAGGACCAGGCCATCAAGGCCATCGAGAATGTCCAGTGGTTCCCCGCCTGGGGCGAGGACCGCATGACCAGCATGATCCGCGAGCGCGCCGACTGGTGTATCTCCCGTCAGCGTCGCTGGGGTCTGCCCATCCCCGTGTTCTACTGCCGCGACTGCGGCAAGCCCGTCTCCACCCCCGAGTCCATCGCCAAGATCTCCAAGCTGTTCGACGAGAAGGGCTCCAACGCCTGGTTCGAGATGGAGGCCATGGAGCTGGTCCCCGAGAACTTCACCTGCCCCCACTGCTCTGGCCGGGACTTCGACAAGGAGACCGACACCCTGGACTGCTGGTTCGACTCCGGCTCCACCCATTACGCCTCCCTGATGCACCGGACCCCCGAGCTGTGGCCCGCCGATGTGTATCTGGAGGGTGCCGACCAGTACCGCGGCTGGTTCCAGTCCTCCCTGCTGACCTCCGTCGGTGCTCTGGACCAGGGTGCGCCCTTCAAGCAGGTTCTGACCCACGGCTGGGTCGTGGACGGCCAGGGCCGCGCCATGCACAAGTCCCTGGGCAACGGCGTTGATCCCGCTGACCTCATTAAGGACTTCGGTGCCGACATCGTCCGTCTGTGGGCTGCAAGCTCTGACTACCATGCCGATGTCCGCTGCTCCAAGGAGATCTTCAAGCAGATCGCTCAGAACTACCTGAAGTTCCGCAACACCGCCCGCTACTTCCTGGGCAACTTGGCTGACTTCGATCCCAACCGCGACTGCGTTGCCATCGAGGAGCTGGAGGAGCTGGACCGCTGGGCTCTGACCAAGCTGGACGAGCTGACCAAGCTGGTCCGCAAGAGCTACAACGGCTACGAGTTCCACGTCATCACCCATGCCATGAACGACTTCTGTGTCGTGGAGCTGTCTTCCTTCTATCTGGACATCCTGAAGGACCGTCTGTACTGCGAGGATGCCTCCGGCCTGCGCCGCCGCTCCGCTCAGACCGCCCTGTGGCTGATCGTCGATGCCATGGCCAAGCTGTTCGCTCCCATCCTGGCCTTCACCTGTGATGAAGTTTGGCAGTCCATGCCCCACCTGGCTTCCGATGATGCCCGCAATGTCCTGCTGAACCAGATGCCCGCTTCTTTCGAGGCTTACTGCCTGACCGCTGACCAGATGGCCAAGTGGGATATGGTCATGAAGCTGCGTCAGGATGTCAACGGCATTCTGGAGAAGGCCCGCGCCGACAAGCGCATCGGCAAGGCTCTGGAGGCCCATGTGACTCTGGCCACCGACAATGCCGAGCTGAAGGCCGCCTGTGAGGGTCTGAACCTGGCCGAGGTCTGCATCGTCTCCGCTGTTGACTGGGCAAGCCCCGAGGAGGGTGCCGAGGTCGGTACCGGCTCCAACTTCGCTGACCTGACCATCGGTGTCAGCGAAGCCAAGGGCGAGAAGTGCCCCCGCTGCTGGATGCACTCCCTGGATGCCAACGCCGAGGGCCTGTGCCCCCGCTGTGCCGCCGTCGTCTCCCGCCTGGAGATCGAGCTGTAATTGCATTTTCCCAAGGGACCGGCAAATGCCGGTCCCTTTTTTGCTATTTGTAGGGCACGCATTTCATGCGTGCCGGTATGCATGAAATGCATACCCTACGGGTTAAACGTGTATTTTGCACTTTTCCGAAAATAATGCTTGACAAATCCCGAACCCGTGCTATAATATGCGTGTTCGGTTCGAGACGCCGGTATAGCTCAGTCGGTAGAGCAACTGATTTGTAATCAGTAGGTCGGGGGTTCGAGTCCGTCTACCGGCTCCAATCCGACAATCGAACGAATTTCATATCTGGGGGAGTTCCCGAGTGGCCAAAGGGGACAGACTGTAAATCTGCTGCGTTTCGCTTCGATGGTTCGAATCCGTCCTCCCCCACCAGAAAAAATCCGCTTGCTTTGCAAGCGGATTTTTTCAATGAAGCGCGCCTTGCGGCGCATGAAGCGTGCTGCGCACATGAAGCGATGCTGCGCAGCATGAAAAATGAGTTCTCTCCGGCGCGCTTTGCTTCATGTCCGAAGGACGCTTCATATTGCGAAAGCAATGCTTCATTTTTCATTTCCCCAAAAACTTTACACTTCCTGCCCATACTGATATACTAGGAACGAGGTGATTTCCATGCTGACGAAGTATGACCATGAAAACGGCTATTTCCGGGACATCGGCGGATTTCCCGGCGCACCTGTCATCACCACGGTTGCGGAGTATGACGGCTCCGGGCGGGCGGGCATTGCCTGCACCCAGCTGGCCGGGCGGTTTTCGGACCGGGAGGCGCGGAAGATTCTCCGGGAGTGGATCGACTTTTTGACGGGGCATCCGGAGGAATTCCAGGCCCTGCACTTCAATACCCGGGTCCCCCAGGCGCTGCTGGATGCCGCCTGTGCCCAGCGGAATCTGTCTGAACTGCGCTGCAAATGGGGCAGCTATGCCGATCTGTCCGGGCTGCGGAATTGTTCCCGGCTGGAATATCTCTACCTCGGTTCCGGTGCTTCTGTCCAGAGTCTCTCTCCAATTCCGGAGATGGAATCCCTGCGGGTGCTGTATCTGGAAAATTTCCGGAAGATCAGCGACTACAGCCCCCTGGACCGGCTTGCCGATCTGGAGCAGCTGGTGATCTGCGGCCCCGACCTTGGCAACATCACCATCGGGAGCATGGATTTTGTATGCAGGATGCCCAATCTGCGTTCCATCTGGCTGCCCAATGTGACCCTGCGCCACACCCTCGCAGAGCGCGAACTGCTCCGCTCCACCGGAATTGCAGGCATTTTCGGACAGGAATGGTGGAATCTCTGATTTTTCTTTATTTTGCCCCTTGACAAATTCCGAATCCATGCTATAATAACCGAGTCTTAACGACACAACCGCATATCTGGGGGAGTTCCCGAGTGGCCAAAGGGGACAGACTGTAAATCTGCTGCGTTTCGCTTCGATGGTTCGAATCCGTCCTCCCCCACCAGAAAAAAGCCTGATGCTTCGCATCGGGCTTTTTTCAATGAAGCGCGCCTTGCGGCGCATGAAGCGTGCTGCGCACATGAAGCGATGCTACGCATCATGAAAAATGAGTTTTCTCCGGCGCGCTTTGCTTCATGTCCGCAGGACGCTTCATATTGCGTCAGCAATGCTTCATTTTTCATTTCCCTCAGCAAGTTTTTCTTGACCATTCCATGAGATGTGTTATACTGAAAGAAAAACACTGGAGGTATCATTATGCCTGAATACAAGCCCGCGCGGTTTCGGCGGATGTTGGCGTGGTTTCTGGATCTGGGGATCTGCCTGATGCTGCCCGGGCGGCTGGTGACAACTCTCCCCCTGTCGGCCAATGTGCAGATCTTCGCGGCTGCCTTTGCGATTTTCGGCGGATTTGCGGCCTTTTTGTGTAGGGACTATCTGCTTGGCGGACGGAGCATCGGCAAGCGGATCTTAGGTCTGAGCGTGGTGGACAGGCAGACCGGCGAGGCCGTCACCGGTGGGCGGCTGGTGCTGCGCAATCTCTTTTTCTTCCTCTACCCCGTGGACGGCGGCTTCCTGCTCTTCTCCGGCCGGAGTCTGGGTGAGCGGACCACCAACACCCGCGTGATCCGGGCCCGGAATCGGTGTGAGATCCGGGTGAAGCCCTTCCTGATCGTCGGCGGCATCGCCGCGGCAATTGCACTGGCCTTCGGCGGACTGATCTTCGGCGTGATGAAGCTCGCCCAGGGCACGGAAGCCTACGCCATCAGCTACGATTATCTCGTCGAAAGCGAGGCCTTCGCCGCCCAGGGCGCGGCGGAGGACCGGATCGGCATGACCGGCTTCTCCCAGAATACCACATTCCAGAACGGTCTCCCCGTGACCACCGCCACCTATACATTCAATGTGGACGGCGTGTCCTACGCCATTACCTGCCACCCCGGCGAAGACGGCTGGGCCGTGTGCGGGGAATGCACCGGATTTGACTGATCGAAAGCACCCCCGCATGGGGGTGCTTTTTTCGTCCCGTTTATGGGACTTCATCCATGGTATCCTGTCATCACAACAACACAACAGGAGGAAATAACCATGTTTGATCGAATTGAATTTCTGGAGCGCATTGAGCGTGAAGTCACCGGGCCCATGCTGGAATACATGACCGAGGCCGGGATCGATGATTTTAACGGGGAGGATGTGGCCCGGTGCGGGGAATTTTTGGCGAAGTTCATCAACGCCCTGGCGGAGATGACCTGGCCCACGGATGCCGGGATCCTCTCCCAGGTGGAGCAGGTGGTGGTGGCTCTGAACGAGCTGAACGAGGATACGGACTACGCCCTCATCGAGACCGTGGAGCGGGAGTCCATCGCCCTGCTGATCCAGGATGCCGTGGTGGCCCGGGGAATGCGGAACGTCCCCGAGGATGTCACGGAGGAGTGGCGCGATTGGTAATTTGGACCCCCGGCAAATTTGCCTGGGGTCTTGCCGATTCGGGGAAATCAGTATATAGTCTAAAAAACGACGAAAGGCGGCGATGGTTTGACGGAACAGGATCGGCAGTTTTTGCGGGAATATTCCAAAAAGTACATCTCCATCGGCATCACGGCGGATGGGCGCGGACGGCGGTCCGTGTGGGTGCCCTGGCAAAATACGGGCAACGCCATGAACATGCGCACCCCGGACCTGTATTTTTCCCCGGAGGAGCTTCTGGATGAGGAGCTCTGGGAGGAGCTGAAGCGGTTCCACATCGTGGGCTGTTACATTTTCTGCCCCCTGGCCGATTACGGCTTCCTGACCCGGCTGACGGAAATGCAGGATCTGAACATCTACAAGGGCGGCGCGCTCCGAAGCTTAAGCTTTCTGCGGCAGATGCCCGAATGGTTCCAGCTCCACATCGAGGACGCGGTGCTTGAAAATCTGGACGACCTCTTCCCCGACGGGCTCCGGAAGGGCATTTTCAGCATCTGCCTGTGCCTGTCGGGCTGTACGGTGAAGGACCATTCCGCCCTGACCCAGCCGGATGTGCGATTGTCGGAGCTGGTGATCCTCATGCCCGAGGGGAGCAATGACCGGGATCGGTGGGCCGATGTCCGGTGCGGGAAATACAGCTATTTTGAGTATCGGGTGAAGGAGAAGTGACCATGTACCAGCTGACCAACGAACAGCGGGCCTGTTTTGGGCTGAGCCCTGTGGAGCCCCACTGGATTCCCATGGTGCTCAAACCCAGTCCCTACCACCGCCACACCACCGTGGCCTACCGGGAGGGGCTGACCCTGCGCAAGATCATCTACAGCGGTCCGGACCGCTATGTGGAAACCGCCCTCAACGATCAGCTCTCCGAGGACCTCAGATACATGCTCCCCAGAACCGGCCGGGGCAAGCCGGTGCTCCTCACCGCCGCGTCCGCAGAAAAGCGGGGCGGCATGGGCATGTGCCTGCGTTGGCTTCTGAGCTCCAGCAATCTGAGCCTGTGGCACGAGGAGTCCCAGCATGTATGGTATGATTACCATTACGAGGGCTTTTCCGTGGAAACCATCGAGGACTTCGCGGCTTGGGTGGACCGCTGGTGCGCCGAGACCACCCAGGCGGATCTGGATGCACTGGCATCCCTGGCTCAGAGCAAGCGGCTCCACGTGAAATACCGGGAGGGCGATGTGTTCCGCTTCCGGATCAGCCGGCGGCTTTACGGCTACGGGCGTATCATCCTGGACTACCGGAAGATGAAGAAGCGGGGCGAGCCCATCATCTCCCCGTTTATCAGCGGCTGTCTGGACTGCGCCGTGTATCACATTGTCACCGAGCGGGATGATGTGACGGTGGAGGAGCTGGAAAAACTCCCCCGTCTGCCCGCCACCCATATCTCCGACAACCGCATCTATTACGGCGACTACGAGATCATCGGCCACATCCCCCTGGGGGAAAAGGAGGACTGGCCCATTCTCTACGACCACATTTACCGGGAGAACAAGGCCCTGCTCCAGTGCGGGCGGCTTCTGCGGAGCCTGCCCGATGCCCCCAATGTGGCGAAGAATTTTGATAATCTCTACATATCCCCCTGGCTGATCCATCCGCTGCTGCCCCTTCTGCGCGAATGTATGGAAGCGGGGGACAACGGCCCCTACTGGGCCGCCCAGAGTCCCTATTTCGATCTGGATCTGCGCAATCCCCGCCACCGCCCGGAGCTGGAGCGGGTCTGCCAGCAGATGGGTCTGGACCCGGAGGACCTGCTGGCACCGGGGGATCAGGTGCGATAATACACGCCAATCTGTCGAAAAAACCGATTTTCTTTTGAGAATGTAGGGGCGATCATTGATCGCCCGCCGATAACGGACCTGTTCATTCAGAAGGACCAGCCCCAAGTTACCCTGTCATTGCGAGGGGCATTTGCCCCGTGGCAATCCGTTCTCCTTCCGCCCCCAGCGGGGGCGGGCGATGCAGAGCATCGCAGGGGATGCGGATTGCCACGTCGCCTGTCGGCTCCTCGCAATGACGTGGTGGTTTCGGGCTGGTCCTTCTGATTTTGTGCGGCGGTCATCGGACGTTAGCGGGCGGGTCAATGCCCCGCCCCTACAGGTTTTTTTGCTGATTTGTTACAAACAAAACTTTCCTTACCCCGAAAATCCCGCGAACTGCACGAACTTTTCAAAGTCCGAAGCATTTCTCCTTGCATCCGGATTTTATCGTGCTATAATGGGCCTTGTCGCCCTTTTGGGCGAACAAATTCTGAAAGGAAATCAAGAGAAATGTTTGAAAAGTACTTCAAGCTCTCCCAGAACGGCACCACCGTGAAGACCGAGATCATGGCTGGTATCACCACCTTCATGACCATGGCCTACATCCTGGCTGTCAACCCCAGCATTCTGGGCGATGCCGGTATGGACACCACCGCCGTGCTGCTGGCCACCGCCATTGCCTCCTTCCTCGGCACCGTGTGCATGGCCTTCATGGCAAACCTGCCCTTCGCCCTGTCTGCCGGCATGGGTCTGAACGCCTTCCTGGCCTACACCGTGGTCCTGGGCTACGGCTACAGCTGGCAGGTGGCTCTGCTGGCCGTCTTCGTTGAGGGCATCGTGTTCATCGTTCTGTCCCTGACCAATGTGCGCGAGGCCATCTTCAACGCCATCCCCCTGAACCTGAAGCGGGGCGTGAGCGTGGGCATCGGCCTGTTCATCGCCTTCATCGGTCTGCAGAACGCGGGTCTGTGCGTGGACTCCTCCACCCTGGTCACCATCACCAGCTTCACCGAGAACTTCTCCACCTCCGGCATCTGCGCGCTGCTTGCTCTGGTGGGTCTGTTCATCACCGCCGTGCTCTACATTAAAAATGTCAACGGCGCCATCCTGCTGGGCATCATCGCCACCTGGATCATCGGCATGGTCTGCCAGGTCGCGGGCATCTATGTTCCCGATAATGTGAGCTACTTCTCCCTGTTCCCCACCTGGGGTCTGACCGACTTCAGCAAGCTGGGCGAGACCTTCGGCCAGTGCTTCAAGGTGGACTTCTCCAATGTCAGCATCGCCAACTTCATCGTCATCATGTGCTCCTTCCTGTTCGTTGACCTCTTCGACACCCTGGGCACCCTGATCGGCGTGGCCACCAAGGCCAACATGATCGACGAGGAGGGCAAGCTGCCCGGCATCAAGCCCGCTCTGCTGGCTGACGCCATCGGCACCACCGCCGGTGCGGTCCTGGGCACCTCCACCGTCACCACCTTTGTCGAGTCCGCCTCCGGTGTGGCCGCAGGCGGCCGGACCGGTCTGACCGCCCTGACCACCGGCGTGCTGTTCCTGGCCTCCACCCTGTTCGCCCCCATCTTCACCGCCATCCCCAGCTTCGCCACCGCCCCCGCCCTGATCATGGTCGGCTTCCTGATGGTTGGCACCGTGTCCGAGATCCGCTTCGAGCTGGACAACCTGACCGAGGCCATCCCCGCATACCTCGCCATCATCGCCATGCCCCTGTTCTACTCCATCTCCGAGGGCATCAGCCTTGGCATCATCAGCTACGTTCTGCTGAACGTTGCCGCAGGCAAGGGCAAGACCGTCAAGCCCCTGATGTATGTGCTGGCCGTGCTGTTCGTGCTGAAGTACATCTTCCTGTAAGACCTAAGCTCCCGTCCACCCGGACGGGAGCTTTTTTATTGCGGGCTGAAGATCCGCTGTCCCACAATCGAAAATGGACCATCATTTCACTGGGCAAAACTTTATGCCAACCCATTCGTTTTGCACGAAATATGATTGAAATATTGTCCAGGTTATAGTAGAATTGTACAGAACACAGTTTCAGACTGGGGTATTCTGCCCTGGGCCGGGTGGTGGTCCGGACCGGCGGCGGAAACCGTCTGGGACTGATGCTTTCCGGGGGACATCACGGCTCCGGCAGGCGAGCGGATGCCTGTCTCCCCGGAAACGAAAACGAAAGAAGGATTGCCATACACGGCTCCGGGCTTCGCCTGACCCGATGCCGCTGTATCGCAGAAAGGTGTGAAGACAAACATGAAAAAAACCTCCGCAATGCGTCTTCTGGCTTTCGTTCTGGCTCTGGTCATGGTCATCGGCATGTGCCCCGCTCTGACCTTCTCCGCCAAGGCCACCGAAACCGAGACCGAGGGTTCCTCCACCGTTAAGATCGGTGCTGAGGTCCTGCTCGAAAGCGAATACTGGCAGGAGTACCTGTCCGGTAAGAACGTCGCTCTGTTCACCAACCAGGTCTGTGTCGATGCCCAGATGAACCATCTGGCCGACAAGCTGGCCGCCTCCGAGGACATCAATCTGGTGTGTCTGTTCGGCGGCGAGCACGGTCTGCGCGGTGCAGCCCAGGCTGGCGCAGCAGTTCCCCACTGCATCGACGCCACCACCGGTCTGATCAACTGGTCCCTGTACTCCGGCGGCACCATTGACACCGAGGCCCTGGGCATCGCTCCCCTGGCCGAGGGCATGGAGAACCCCTCCAGCCCCAACCGTCCCACCCGCGCCATGTTCACCGGCAACAACGGCGCATGGTACGAGCCCATCGACGTCATCCTCTTCGACCTGCAGGAGATCGGCTCCAAGACCTGGACCTACCTGTACAACCTGGCTGACCTGATGGCTGCCTGTGTCGAGGCCAAGAAGTACTACGGTCAGGAAGTCGAGCTGATCGTGCTGGACCGTCCCTCCCCCATCAGCTCCGATGTGGTCGAGGGCACCATGCATGCCTCCAACAACCAGACCGGCTACGCCCGCTTCCCCATCCCCTCCCGCTATGGTCTGACCATGGGCGAGGTCGCTCTGATGTACCAGGGCGAGGGCTGGAGCTACTTCTGGCAGAAGACCTACCCCGGCGGTCCCGAGAACCTCTACGGCTCCACCACCTCCCTGTCCAGCAAGACCTACAAGGGTCTGTGGCCCTGGGAGAACGAGGTCCAGGAGGGTGACTCCGCTGAGATTATCGCCATCAAGGATAAGCTGACCACCGACTTCGCCAACAAGCTGTCCCTGGCTGAGTGCCCCGTCACCGTCATCCCCTGCGAGGGCTACACCCGTGATATGTACTGGGACGAGACCGGTCTGGAGTTCATCCTGCCCTCCCCCAACATGCCCACCGCCGAGGCCTGCCTGGTCTACACCGGCACCGTCTGGTTCGAGGGTCAGCCCATCAACGAGGGCCGTGGCACCACCCAGCCCTTCACCACCGTTACCGCTCCCTACATCACCGATCCCGATGCTCTGGCTGAGCGTCTGAACGGCTTCGGTCTGGACGGCGTCATCTTCCGTCCCGCCCACGCCACCACCCTGTCCGCCAACCAGCTGCTGTCCGGCACCAACTATGTCGGCACTCAGGCCCACGGCGTGCAGATCCACGTCACCGACAAGCGTGCATTCTCCCCCATCGAGATGCAGGTCTACCTGATGCTGACTCTGCAGGCCATGTACGGCTGGGACAACGTCACCGCCTCCCAGAAGAAGGACGGCGAGCACTTCTTCACTCACTACCAGCTGGACTACCGCAGCGGTTCCGACTGGTGCTCCACCGACCTGGCTGCATTCCCCATGGGTGCTACCGATGAGCAGATCATCGCCGAGGCCAACAGAATGTTCGCCCTGATGGACGAGCAGACTGCCGATTACAAGGTCCTGCGTGAGAAGTACCTGCTGGACGAGTACAATGTCCCCGCTGACAAGGAGCTCGTCAACACCCTGCAGCCCCAGGTCACTCTGGGTGCCGAGACCTACCTGACCTCCGCTTCCGGCAAGAAGGTCGCCCTGGTCACCAACCAGTCCGGCGTCACCACCGACCTGAAGCACATCGCCGATGTCTACGCCGCCGCTGAGAATGTTCAGCTGGTCTCCCTGATCTCCACCGGCAACGGCCTGCGCGGCGAGTATCAGACCGCTGAGAACGGCACCTACACCGATGCCAAGACCGGTCTGACCGTCTACCGCGTCAACTCCGGTGCTGTCCCCGCCGAGGCTCTGGCCGGCGTGGATGAGGTCCTGTTCGATGTTCAGGACACCGGCTCCCGCTACAACGGCGTGGTCGAGCTGCTGGCCGAGGTCATCAAGGCCGCCAAGACCGCCAACGTCCCCGTCGTCGTTCTGGACCGTCCCAACCCCATCGGTGCCACCGCCGTTGAGGGTCCCGTGGATACCACCTACGGCGTTTCCACCCGTCACGGCATGACCGCCGGCGAGCTGGGCCTGTACCTGGGCAAGAAGCTGGGCTACGAGGTCAACGTCGCCAAGATGTACGGCTACACCCGCGACATGCTGTGGGCTGACACCGGCCTGCAGTTCATCCAGACCGACCGCAAGATCGGCACCGCTGACGCTCTGCTGACCTACTCCGCCCTGGGCTGGCTGGAGGGCATCCCCTCTGTCTCCTACGGCTGGGGCACCACCAAGACCTATGAGTTCTTCGGCGCACCCTACATGAAGGACGACATGGTCGACTTCGCCGACGCTCTGAACGAGCTGGAGCTGCCCGGCGTCCGCTTCCGTCTGGCTGCCATGACTCCCTGGGCCAACACCACCGAGCTGGCTTCCATCCGCTACCCCGGTGAGGCTTGCTTCGGCGTGCAGATGCACATCCTGGACGAGGAGGCCTTCTCCTCCATCGAGACCATCCTGGGCATCCTGTACACCATGAAGGAGTTCTTCCCCGATTACTTCGACTTCTCCGAGCTGTTCAACGACATCACCGGCTCCAACCTGGTCGCTGACGGCATCAACAACGACCGCGGCATGAACGAGATGATCGATTCCTTCCTGGACGGTCTGAACACCTTCAAGGCTGAGCGCGAGGCCTGCCTGATCTACGGCAGCGAGCCCGAGGTCCCCATGACCCGCGTTGAGCAGCTGGTTTCTGAGATGTCCCTGCGTGACAAGGTCACTCAGATGCTGATGGTCGACTTCCGCGACTGGGGTGTCGCCGGTGCTTCCGCCACCGACTTCACCGTTATGAACGACGAGGTCCGCCAGATCATCGAGGACTACAACTTCGGCTCCATTATTCTGTTCGCTGACAACATCAAGGAGACCGAGCAGTCCTACAACCTGACCATGGCCATGCAGGAGGCCGCCACCAAGGACGGCGGCATCGCCCTGATCATCTGCGCCGACCAGGAGGGTGGCTCCGTCTACCGTCTGGGCTCCGGCACCGCTCTGCCCGGCAATATGGCTCTGGGCGCAACCTACGCCAATAACGGCACCAAGTATGCCTACGAGGCCGGTAAGATCATCGGCTCCGAGCTGGATGCCGTCGGCATCAACGGCAACCTGGCTCCCGTTGTTGACGTCAACAACAACGCCAACAACCCTGTCATCGGCCTGCGTTCCTACTCTGACGACGCCGCCATGGTCGGTGAGCTGGCTTCTGCCGCCATCGCCGGTATGGCTGAGTACAACGTCATCGGCACCGCCAAGCACTTCCCCGGTCACGGCGACACCGCCACCGACTCCCACTACGGCCTGCCCTCCGTGGACAAGTCCCTGGACGTCCTGAAGGAAGTCGAGCTGAAGCCCTATGAGGTCGCCATCGAGCAGGGCATCGAGATGATCATGACCGCTCACATCCTGTATCCCCAGCTGGAGAGCGACAAGATCGTTTCCAACAAGACCGGCAAGGCCGAGTCCCTGCCTGCCACCATGTCCGACGACATCCTGACCGGCCTGCTGAAGGGCGAGATGGGCTTCGAGGGCATCATCGTCACCGACGCCATGAACATGGCCGGTATCTCCGGCAACTGGGACCAGGTCCAGTCCTGTGTCATCGCCATCCAGTCCGGTGTTGACCTGATCTGCATGCCCTGCACCCTGAGCAGCACCTCCAGCCTGGCCAACCTGGACGCCATCATCAACGGCATCATCGCCGCTGTCGAGGACGGCACCATCCCCATGGAGCGCGTCAACGACGCCGTCACCCGTATCCTGACCGTCAAGGAGAACCGCGGCATCCTGGATTACAATGCCGAGGAGCATACCCTGGAGAAGGCCAAGGCTGTTGTCGGCTGTGATGCCAACCGTGAGATGGAGCGCGAGCTGTCCGCCGCCGCCGTCACCGTCGTCAAGAACGACGGCACTCTGCCCCTGAACCTGACCAAGGACTCCAAGGTCCTGATGATGGTCCCCTACAACAACGAGCGCGCTCAGATGCTGATGGCCTGGAACCGCGCCAAGGAGGCCGGTCTGATCCCCGAGGGTGCTGAGGTCGACTACGTCACCTTCTCCAAGACCAGCACCATCGAGTCCCTGAAGGAGAAGATGGACTGGGCTGATACCCTCATCATCAACTCCGAGATCAGTGCCACCAGCCGCTACAACCCCGCCGGTTCCACCTACTGGCTGTACAACATTCCCAACCAGATCTGCGAGTACGCCGCTGCCAACGGCAAGAAGGCCATCATCTCCTCCGTTGACAAGCCCTACGACGTGCAGATGTACGCCAATGCCAATGCCATCGTCGCTGCCTACGGCTGTAAGGGTTCCTCCGTGGATCCCACCGAGGCTCTGATCGGTGGTGCCACCGGCTCCGCTGCTGCCTACGGTCCCAACATCATCGCTGCTGTTGAGGTCATCCTGGGCACCTTCGAGGCTCAGGGCAAGCTGCCCGTCAACATTCCTGTCCTTGACATGGAAGCCAGAACCTACACCGATGAGATCGCCTACGAGCGCGGCCACGGTCTGACCTACGCCGCCAAGGAGCCCATCAAGCCTGAGGAGCCTGTTGTTCCCACTGTCATCGCTGAGGGCTGGTCCGGCTACACCACCTGGGTCCTGACCGACGACGGCACCATCACCTTCACCTCCTCCGGCGAGACTCTGGAGAACGGCGAGTCCAACCTGAAGAACTACTGGAAGGTGGGCGGCGTTCTGACC
>JBGVNV010000079.1:0-18620 GCA_045125955.1 Faecousia sp. | reverse complement strand
TATGCTGCCATGAATCTGAAAAAGCTGGCAAATTGGAGTTGGAAGAACTCCTTATTTTTATTTCTGGACATCTGTTTTCCAATTTTCTATACCAAAACCCCTGTTTTCCTTTCGAGAAAACAGGGGTTCTTTGACAGACTGGAACCGGCAGTCTTTAGACTGCCGGTTTTTTGCATAACTTGATTTTTCCGTCAAATGTGATACCATAGGGGAAAAGGAGGGGATACCCCATGAAATTTGCGGAAATGAAAGATCTGGAAACGGAACGTCTGGTTCTGCGCCGGATGTGCTTTGACGACCTGTACAATTACTACGAGCGGATCTGCTCTGATGGCAATGTGACCCGCTATATGAAATTCGAGCCACATCAGGACATCGGTGAGACTTTGGCGCGGCTGGAGAAGACCCTGGCGGAGTATGAGGCCGGCGGCCGCTACTGCTGGGTCATCACCGTCAAGGGTGAGGACGAGCTCATCGGCATTTTCGACCTGCTGGAGTTGGATGAGAGCGACAGCAGCTGCACCTTCGCCTATATGCTGGGCGAAAGCTGGTGGGGCAATGGCTACGCCACCGAGGCCATGAAGGCGGTCTTCGCCTTCGCTTTTGAGGAGCTGGAGGTGGAGCTGATCCGGGGCAGCCATTTCAGCGGCAACACCGCCTCTGGCGCGGTCATGCGCAAGGCGGGCATGACCCACATCGGCACCGTTCCCGGCAAGTACGAGAAGCAGGGCCAGCTCCACGACGGAGAAATCTATGAGCTGCGCCGGGCCGCCCCCGCCGCCCTGACCGCCAACGAGTACCAGAAAAAGGCCATGGGAACCCTGAACCCCGCCATGAGCAAGCGCGATGTGCTCCTCAACGGCGTCATGGGCCTGTGCGGCGAGGCGGGCGAGTGCATTGATCTCGTGAAGAAGCACCTGCACCAGGGCCACGAGCTGGACACCAGGGCCATGGCCAGGGAGCTGGGGGATGTGGCCTGGTATCTGGCGGAGACCGCCTACGCCCTGGACCTGAGCCTGGAGGACATCCTCCGGGGCAACCTGGAAAAGCTGAAAACCCGCTACCCCAAGGGCTTTGACAGCGAAAGATCCATCAATCGATAAAAAGAAATGCCGCGATGAGCGGCATTTCTTTTTATGTAGGGGCGATTCATGAATCGCCCGCCGATCAGGTGGGGATGACCTCCATCTAAAATAAAAGGACCGGCCATCGATCACCACCGTCATTGCGAGGCCCATCGGGCCGTGGCAATCCGTTCTCTTTCCGGTCCCTCCGGGACCGGGCGGCGCGTTACGCCGCAGGGGATGCGGATTGCCACGTCGCTTTGCTCCTCGCAATGACAGAGGTGGACGAGGGCTGGTCCCATTGCGCCGGGGGTGCGGTGGTTGTCCCGGTGCGTACTGCGGAACGGTCATAACCGTTGGTCTACGGGAACGCGTATAAAATAAGGGCGGCCTGAAGGCCGCCCTCTTGCTTATGGATCAGGGATTGAAGGATGCGTAGGGGGTCTTGGAGAAGGCCCAATCCTCAACGACAACGCCCTCACCAACGGAGATGTTCTCCAGAGCGGCGCAGCCGTAGAAGGCGCCTTCGCGGATGAAGTCCACGTTTTCCAGGTTGATGGAAACCAGGGAGGCGCAGTTCTTGAAGCAGTAGTTACGGATCTCGGTGACATCGGCACCCAGCTGGACCTCGGTCAGGTTGGGCAGCTCGTAGAATGCCATCTGGCCCAGATCGTGGATGCCGTCGTTGATGACGACCTTGGTGATGACTTCGGCGTACTCGCTCCAGGGCAGGGTCAGAACGCCATTGACCTTCCAATAGTTCTTCAGGTTGCTTTCGCCATTTTCCAGCTTCTCGCCGGAGGAGGTGAAGGTCAGGCAGCCGTCAGCGGTCAGGACCCAGGTGGTGTAGCCGGACCAGCCCTCAGCGATGACCTCGACCTCGGTCTCCTCGGCCTTGACCAGGATCATGGCGGAGGTGGCGGACACGGTGACGGTGCCCTCGACGGTCTCGATGATCTCGGTACCGGCGGTGGTGGCGTTGACGCAGACGTTCCACTTGCCCTCAGGCAGGGTGACGGTGACATCGGCACCGACGTTGATGACGGTCAGGATCTCGGCGTTCTCACCGTTGCCGCCCTTGTTCGCAATGGCGATGACATCGTTGGAGCCGGTCTCCAGAGCGGACATGGCGGACAGGATCTCAGCCTGCTCGGTCATGCGCAGGGCGGGATGGGCCTTACGGAAGGCGATCAGGCCCTTGTAGTAGTTGTAGGAAGCGGCGTTCAGCTCGTTGGCCAGCTCGCCCCACTTGAAGGAGTTGACACCGTCGCCGGAGGAGTAGGAGTTGTGGTCGAAGACGAAATTGTTCTCGGCATCGACGGAGGGCTTGGAGCGGAGCATCTCCTCACCGGCGTGGATGAAGGGCACACCCTGGGCGGTGATGTAGTAGGCGGCTGCCAGGTTGTTGTACTTGGCGGCCTGCTCAGCCACCAGAGCGGCATTCTCTGCGGACAGAGCCAGGCCGTTCAGATCCAGAGCGTCAACGGTGAAGTTGTCGAACAGGGTGTAGTTGTCGTGGCAGGAGGCATAGTTGACGGTCTGCAGGGGCGTGTCGACCCGCTCGGAGTTGGAGCCCCACTGGGAGTATGCCATGTATGCGTCGGTGACGGTGGCCTTGGTGCCCTCGGACAGGTTGCCGCAGACAAAGCCCTTGTCGGTGGCGGTGAAGACACCGCCGTGGATGACGTTGCGGATGGTGTCGTTGAAGAAGGCGAAGACACCGGCCTCGGTGTTCACCAGAGCGTCGTTGGGCTGGATGGTCATCTTCTTGGAGTAGGGATCGGAAGCCCACTCGCCCTCGTCCTTGGTGGTCCAGGAGCACATCTCCCAGCCCTCGCCGTAGAAGATGATGTCGGGGTTGACAGCGTGGACAGCCTCCATGACGGCGTTGATGGTCTCAACATCGATCAGGCCCACCAGATCCCAGCGGAAGCCGTCGATGTGGTACTCGGTGTTCCAGTACAGGACGGAGTCGACGATGTACTTGGAAACCATGCTGCGCTCGGAAGCGGTATCGTTGCCGCAGCCGGAGTTACTCTGGTAGGAGCCGTCGTCGTGGATACGGGAGAAGTAGCCGGGGACGATCTGGTTGAAGCAGAAGCTGCCGGCATCGGCGACGTGGTTGTAAACAACGTCCATGATGACGCCGATGCCCTGGTTGTGCAGGGACTGGACCATCTGCTTGAATTCGTTGACGCGGACGGCGCCGTTGTAGGGATCGGTGGAGTAGGAGCCCTCGGGAACATTGTAGTTCTTGGGATCGTAGCCCCAGTTGTAGCCGCCGGTGGTCTCGTCCACGGAGTTGATGTCGTAGACGGGCAGCAGGTGGACATAGTTCACGCCCAGATCGACCATGTAATCGATACCAGTCTTGATCTCGGTGCCGGGGACGGTGGTGCCCTTCTCGGTGAAGGCCAGGTACTTGCCCTTGTTGACCATGCCGGAGGTCTCATCGATGGAGAAGTCGCGGACGTGCAGCTCCCAGATGACGGCATCGGTGTAGTTGTCCTGGGTCACGTAGGTGTCGTTCTCCCAGCCGGCGGGGTCGGTGGAATCCAGGTTGATGACCATGGCGCGGTTGCCGTTGACACCGGTGGTGCGGGCATAGGGATCGCAGGCCTCAACGGTCTCGCCCTTGCGGGTGACGGAGTAGGTGTAGTAGGTGCCGTTCAGGTCGCCCTCCACGGTGGCGATCCAGGTGCCGTTGACATCCTTGGTCATCTCGTAGTAGCCGATCTTGTCGTCGTTGGCGGCATCGCCGGACATGTACAGGTTGACGCAGACAGCGGCAGCGGTGGGAGCCCACAGGCGGAAGGTGGTGGACTCAGGGGACCAGGTGGCACCCAGGTCGTTGCCGATATAGGTGTTCTCGGCCTCGAACTCGGAGGTGGAGTAGGTGTTGGGGATGGTGACGACACAGGGGACATCATTGTAGTACAGGGTGTAGACATTCAGCTCGTCGATGATGCCCTGGTAGGTCAGCTTGTAGTTATGCTCGTCGATGACCTCAATGGCGGAGATGGTCATCTGGCCGTCGGGACCCTCCAGACGGAAGGTGTCAACGGTGGGGTTCTCGATGGGGTAGGAGACGGTCACGGTGATGGTGCTGTCCTTGTAGTTGTAGATGGCAGCGGTGACCTTGGCACCCAGGGTGGCCTGGGATTTGTCGGTGACGAAGTCCTCCAGAGCGGAGCCGGAGACAGCGTAGACATTGACGATACCGCCGGTGACATCGGAGATGTCGATCTTGCGGTCACCGTCGGGGTCCTTGGTCCAGGAGGGAGTCTTGATGATGAAGCCGACCCAGACATCGGAGGCATCGGCGAAGTAGGTGGCCACCTTCCACTCCTTGCCCTCGTAGGAAACGGTCTCCTCGGCGAACTTACGGGTGGAGCTCAGGGTCTCCACGCCGTTCCACATGTGGACCTCCCAGTTGGCGTAGTCGCCGTCGGGACGGTAGTAGTGGACGCGCAGCTCGATGTCGCCGGTGTCGGGAGCGGGAGGTGCATCGGGAGCGGTGGCCTCGGAGAGCTCATAGCTCAGCTCCTTGGTCTCGGCGTTGAAGATGATGGTCACGTTGTAGACATCATCGGTGGTGAAGGCAAAGTTGTTGCCGCCGTCGCCCCAGGACTGATCCCAGGTGCCGTTGGTGACCTTGCACTCGTGGGTACCGGCGGGAACGGACTTGAACAGCTTCTTGTACAGGCCGTCGGCATCCAGGTACATCTTGTTGGCAGCATAGCCGGGGTTCCAGCCCACGCCGCACAGGCCGTCGGAACCGGCAACATAGTAGTCGGCGACGGCGATCAGCTCATAGGTGATCTCCTTGGTCTCGGCGTTGAAGAAGATGATGACATTGCCGGCCTTCTCGGTCTCCAGAATGAAGTTGCCGCCGTCAGCAGCACCCCAGGACTGGTCCCAGGTGCCGTTGGTGACCTTGAACTCGTGATGACCGGCGGGGACATTGATGAAATACTTCTCGTACAGGCCGGTCAGGGTGTTCAGGGGCATCTTGTTGTTCAGGTCGCCGGGGTTCCAGCCGGAGCCGCAGAGCTCCTCGGTACCGGCGATGACGTACAGCTCCTCGACGATCAGATCCTTGATCTCGTAGGAGATGGCCTTGGTGTCGGCGTTGAAGGTGATGAGAACATGCTTCTCCTCTTCCAGGGTGAGCTTGATGTTCGCACCGTCGGCTGCGCCGTTTACACCCCAGTTGCGGGTCCAGTCACCGGCGGTGATCTTGAACTCGTAGGTACCGGCGCTGATGTTCTTGAACAGCTTGGTGTACAGGCCGTCCGCGCCGCGGGTCAGCTTGGCACCCTCGAAGCCGGGGTCCCACTCTGCGCCGCACAGACCGGCGGAACCGGCCACGTAGTAGGCAACGGACTCGTCCACGGGCTTGGAGGTGGGATCGCTCAGGGCGACCTGGATCTCCTTGGTGGATGCGTTGAAGGTGATGGTCACATCGTGGGACTCGGTGGTGGCAAAGGTGTAGTTGGCACTGCCGCCATTTAAGCCCCAGGAGTGGTCCCAGGTGCCGTCGGTGATCTTGAACTCGTGATTACCGGCGGGAACGGAGTGGAAGAGCTTCTCATAGAGGCCCTCGGCGTTCAGGGTCATCTTGTTGCCGGGATCGCTGCAGTTCCAGTTGCTCTCGCAAAGGGAAGCGGTGCCGGCGACATAGTAGGCGGCATCGTCCGCGAAGACGGCAGCCGGAATGAAGCTGAGCACCATGCAGAGTACCAGCAGGTAGCTGATGAGCTTTTTCATGTTGTTTCTTCCTCCAGTTAAAAATTTTCGAGCAAACGGCTCCGCAACCGCTTGCGCTCACCCTACATTATACGCACAACCGATTGCGCATGTAAATAGAATTTCCGCGAAAACAGCAAATTCTGGCAAATGGACAAAAATTGGACACAATTTTGTAACAAATGCCGATTGTGGTTGTGCCGGGGAAGAAATCGTGGTAGAATGGGGGAGAAAGAGAGGGGAAAGAAAATGAAACACGACATTTTTGTGGGATATTCGGCACCGGAGCTCTGCCCGGAGCTGGGGCAGATCATGGCGGAGTCCTTCCGCAGTGCCTTTCGGGGATTCATCTCCCAGGAAACGCTGGACCGCTGCGCCGTGGCGGAAAACTGCGCCGGACTGCTTGCCGATCTGCCTCCGGAGATGACCATCGTGGCGGGCTGGCTGGATGGGAAGCTCATGGGCTTGATGGTCTTTTCCCGGCACCCGGAGGGCCGGAGGGAGATTGAGGCCATCCACAGTCTGCCCGAAAGCTGGGGCAGGGGACTGGGCGCGGCCATGCTGGCGTTTGCCTTGGACGGCGCAAATGCCGCGTGCCTCTGGGCCTTTGCGGAGAATAAGCGCGCCCGGCGGTTCTACGAAAAGCACGGCTTCCGCTTCACCGGCGAAACAAGAGTCAGCGAATTCGACGGAGCCATGGAGGTCCGGTACGAACGAGCATAAAAAATCGGCCCCTGCCAATGCGGCAGGGGCCGAAATGCGTTTACAGGCAATATTTCTCGATGGCGATGGCGGCACCGTCCCGGTCGTGGGGCTCGGTGACCACATCGGCGGCGGCCTGGATGAAATCCGGTGCGTTGCCCATGGCCACGCCCAGGCCCGCGGCCCGGAGGATGCTCTCGTCATTGCCGCTGTCGCCCAGGGCCATGGCGTTCTCCGCCGGGATGTCCAGCAGGCGGCACAGGGCGGCGAGACCGTTTCCCTTGCAGGCATCCGGGTGGGTGATCTCCATGCTGGTCTTCGAGGACCAGACCGCGCTGACGGCCACGCCTTGCAGAGCGGTTTCCACCGCTGCGCCGATTTCCGGCGGGATCCAGGGGAACTGGGCCTTCTCCACGGGCCTGGTGCACAGGGGCTCCAGGGTGTCCACGATCACGCCGCTCTGGGCGAGGATGGTGTGGACATGGAAGCCGAGATTCTCGTGGGGAAGCTGGGCATCGTAGCTCTCCTTCGTCAGATGGAGCTTTCCATCCACGGAAAATTCAACGGGGATGTGGAAGCTTTCCGAAATTTCCAGAAGCTGGCGGAGCGCAGCTTCTGAAATATCCAGACCGAAGAGCCGCTCGCCGGTGCCCAGCCGGTAGACCTGGCCGCCGTTGCAGGTGACCACGAGATTTTCCCAGGCGGGATGGCCCGTCACGGCAGGGGGGAGGAGGCCGTACTGCCGCCCCGTCACCGGGGCGATGGCGATGCCCTTCTGGTGGGCGGCCTCCAGGGCGGCGTTCAGCCGGGGGGAGAAGGTCTTCCGGTCGGCCTGGAGGGCGGTGCCGTCCAGGTCCATACAAATGAGCTTGATCTCCATGTTATTCCTCCACCAGCATGAATTTCTCGCCCTGTTCAATGCGGTCCAGCAGGAGCTGGGCATTTTCCGGGACGGAGCCGATGACATTCACCCGCTCGTCGGCCTTCAGGTCCTCCCGCATGAGCATCAGCTCGCCGGAGTAGCGGCCATAGTTTTTGTTGTCCACGGTGACGGAGCCCCGGCGGCGGGCGATGCAGTTTTGGGGCTCCACGATGTAGCCCTGGCAGGAGTAGGTCCGCGACTCCTGGAACCGGATCAGCCACCGGGGGGAGTCGATGCGGCAGGTGAAGACCTTGCCGTAGAGGTGCCGCCAATTTTCCTCCAGCTTTGCGGGGACGCAGATGATGCCGGTTTTGCAGAAGTGGGCGATCCGCTCCTGCTCCTTTTGGCTCAGGCCGGGGTCCGCCAGGAAAATGTCATCCATGCCAAACCGCAGGGCCATATCCACGAAGGCGGCGGAGGGGAGCACGTGGCGATGGGCTTCCAGGGTGGGCAGACCCTCGTGGAGGGGGCCCCGCAGGAGGGTGTCGCCGGGGATGAAGGCCTGGACGGAGAGTCCCGCCGCCCGGAGCTTCCGGGTGGTCTCCGTCAGGTATTCCTCGTCCAGACCGGTCTCCGGACGGGGGTAGAAATTGTGTAAAGCAAAAACCTCCCGGCCCGTTGCCGCGATGCGCCGGGCATCTTCGACAGATGTGGTGGAGGCGTTGAGTACGATGGGCATTTGGGTCGCCATCTCCCCGATCTGGGCAGCTCCGAAGCCGTAGTCGATGCGCAGTCCCCAGAGCTTCAGGTCCTTCGCCAGCTCCGTCAGACTCTCGCAGCCGAACTGCTGCAAGGTCTTGACGGAAACATCGGCAATGGTCCGGAAACCAAAAACTGCCAGCAGGTGACAGATCTCTCTGGCCCGCTGGCAGTAGGTGGCATCAAACTCTTCGCTGATATGGAGCGAGAGAAAGATCGGGGCTCCTGTGCCGGCCCAGAGATCCAGCGACGGACGCTGGTCCTCAAAGGTGGACAGGTACAGGGAAAACCCCAGTGTTTTAGACATTAGGCAGCAGCAACTTCCTCAGCCTTCAGGGTGAAGTGAGTGAAGATGAAGCCCATGATGTAGGAGATGACCAGGCCGATGCCGTAGCAGGCGACCTGCTTCATGGGATCATCGCCGCCGGCGGTCATGATGGGCAGAGCCAGGACACCGGAGGGACCCCAGGTGGTAGCAGCGACCTTGAAGATCATACAGAACATACCGCCGAAGCCAGCACCCAGACCGGCAGTGATGAAGGGCTTGCCCATGGGCAGGGTGACACCGTAGATCAGGGGCTCGCCGACGCCCAGGACACCAGCGGGCAGAGCGCCGCCGATAACGGACATCATACGCTTGTTGCCGACCTTCTTGGCCTTCAGCCAGATGGCGATGGCAGCACCGACCTGACCGGCGCCGGCCATGGCCAGAGCGGGATACAGGGTAACGAAGCCCAGCTCAGCCAGCTGCACGGAGTACAGGGCGACCAGACCGTGGTGCATACCGACAGCAACCAGAGGCAGGAACAGGAAGGAGCCCAGGAAGCCAGCCAGCATACGGATAGCGATGTTCTCGGACATGCAGACGGAGCCGACGACGGAGACCAGCAGGTTGGAGATAACGCCGGTGATGGGCATGATCACGAAGACGTAGGGAACGACGCAGACGGCCAGGATGACCAGGGGGGAGACGACGATGTCCAGAGCATCGGGCATCTTGGAGCGGACGAACTTCTCGACTTTAGCCATCAGCAGAACGCCCAGGATGACGGCCAGAACGCCGCCACGGCCGGCACGCAGAACTGCGTTCAGAGCATCTTCGCCCTCAGCGACCCAGAAGAAGCCGCCGACGCGTGCAGAGATGTCATTGATGTTGGCCATGGTGGTGATCATACCCAGCATACCGCCCAGAATGGGGGTAGCACCGAACTTCTCAGCAGCACGGTAGCCGGCCCATGCGGTGATGTAGGTCATGAAGGCGGTGTTGATCATGCTCAGGAACTGATGCAGGATGAACAGCCAAGTGATATCCTTGTAGGTGGGGCAAGCCTGGGTGATCAGGGTTGCGACGCCGGAGCAGATACCGGCAGCGATAACGCCGGGGATCAGGGGAACGAAGATGTCGCCGACAGCCTTCAGAGCGGTCTTAACCTTGCCCTGCTTCTGGCCGGCCTTCATAGCGGCCTTGTTGTCCTGCCAGTTGGAGTCGGTGGACATGCCGGCCACGCCGGCCTCTTCCTTGAACAGGTCAGTGACCTTCTTGGCCTTGCCGGGGCCGAGGACGACATGCAGATTGTCCATCTGGATGACCTGCAGAACGCCTTCAGTGGCCTTCAGACCCTCGATGTCAGCCTTGTTGTAGTCCTTCAGGTTGACACGCAGACGGGTCATGCAGTTGGTGGCGCCGGTGACGTTTTCCTTACCGCCGACCAGCTCCAGGATTTTGCGGGAGAGTTCCTGGTTAGTCATTTGTTTGCACCTCTTCTATAAAATTTTTCTTCCGGGATCCTCCCGGCCGGTTACAAAACAGCTTATCGCTGTATATGTACTTACTTGATGGCCTCGCGGACGTGGCCCTTGGCCTTGGCCAGACGCTCCTTGGCCTCCTCCAGGCCGCAGTCGGCCAGGATCATGGTGATGGCGGTCTTGGCATTGCCGCCGGCGATGGCGATCTTCTCGGCAGCGACCTCGCGCTCGCAGCCGGTGGCCTCCATGACGATGTTCTGGGCGCGGACGACTAATTTTTCGTTGGTCTGCATGACGTCGACCATCAGATTCTGATAGGCCTTGCCGCAGCCGACCATGGTGGCGGTGGAGATCATGTTCAGGATCAGCTTCTGGCAGGTGCCGGACTTCAGACGGGTGGAGCCGGTCAGGCACTCGGGGCCGGGGACGACCTCGATGGCCAGCTCAGCGGCAGCACCGACGGCGGAGCCGGGGTTGCAGGAGATGCCGACGGTGTGGCAGCCGACTTCCTGTGCGTAGGCCAGACCGCCCAGAACGTAGGGGGTACGACCGGAAGCGGCGATGCCGATGACGATGTCGCGCTTCTCCAGGTTGATGTCGATCAGGTCCTGACGGCCCAGCTCGCGGCTGTCCTCGGCACCCTCAACGGCCTTGACGAAGGCCTTCTCGCCGCCGGCGATCAGACCGACAACGACCTCGGGGGCAACGCCGAAGGTGGGGGGGCACTCAACAGCGTCAAGAACGCCCAGACGGCCGGAAGTACCGGCACCCATGTAGATGATACGGCCGCCGGCCTCGATGGACTCGATGGCCCAGGTAACGCACTGGGCGATGTTGGGCAGAGCGGGAGTAATGGCAGCAGGAACCTTGGCATCCTCCTGGTTCATCACGGTGACGACCTCCAGGGGGCTCATGATGTCGAGGTTCATGGTGTTCTGATTACGGGTCTCGGTGGACATGTTCTTCAGATTCAGGCTCATGGGAATCCTCTTCCTTTCGTCCGGCCAAAATTTGATTCGTGAATAATCTGTGAACCGGTATTGTCCATATCATAAACGAAAAAGTATTTTGTGTCAACAGATACTGCAATTTATGAAATAAAGTGCCGAACAGTGGATGGAAATATTCAGAATCGGCAGAAATGATGAAATAAATGTCATGAAGCGTGACTAAAATCGTGCGAATTGCACAAAAACGAAAAAAGCTTTTTGTTCACAACGCAAAGCAAAAAACCTTGACAGGGGGCACTGCTTTGAAACGGGGCGTGAAACAATGTTCAGACTGCATGGAAACAGGTAAAATATGTATGGTACAGTGTTTTGAAAAAATGTTTCATGAAACACAATGAATACAGATAGTTTGTTTCGGACACAAGAATAAAGTACCAAATATAGGGAGAAGTCTTGCGAAGACAGCACAAAAAAGGTATAATTCATCACAAATAGGAAAAAAGATGAAACAGCTTTTCATGAAACAACGAGGTGACGGAAACATGAGCAATGCCCTGCTGCGGCTGCGGGAAAGTTCTCACAATTTCTCCAGCACGGAAAAAGAAATCGCAAGGATCATCCTGGACAACCCCCAGCTCGTGGTGGAACTGAGCGTCCACGCCCTGGCGAAGCATACCTTCTCCTCGGCCTCCACCATCGTCCGCCTGTGCAACCACATCGGCTACTCCGGCTACAAGGAGTTCCGCTGGGCTGTCACCTATGAGCTGGCCCAGCGGGAGCAGACCCGCAAGATCGAGCAGAAGGAGATCGCCCGGTCCGACTCCCTGGAGGAGATCATCGAGAAGATCACCTATCTGAACATCATCTCCCTGGAGGAGACCAGCTCTTTGATGGATGTGAATGTCCTGCGCAAGTGCGTGGACATGATCAAGCAGGCCAAGGTCGTCTACCTCTTCGGCATGGGCGCGTCCCTGGTGGCCGCCAAGGATGCCTACCTGAAGTTCCTGCGTCTGAACAAGCTGTGTATTATTAATGAAGACTGGCACTCCCAGCTCCTGCAGGCCCGCAACTCCCGTCCCGACGATGTGGCCATTGTCATCTCCTACTCCGGTGCCACCGTGGAGGCCATCGAGTGCATGAAGGCCCTGAAGGAGAACAAGACCCCCATCATCGCCATCACCCGCTTCGTCCAGTCCCCGGTGTCCGACCTGGCGGACCAGAAGCTCTACACTGCCGCCAACGAGTCCGTATTCCGCAGCGGTGCCATGTCCTCCCGGCTGTCCCAGCTGAACATCATCGACATCCTCTATACGGCCCTGGCCAATGACTCCTACGAGCAGACCCTGGAGCAGCTGAGCCGGACCCACATCCACAAGCCCGGCAGCTCCATTGGCTGAGGTATATAAATCGATTTCCGCGGTACCAACCGGTACCGCGGATTTTTTATTGCCGGATACATTATAATATAAAGATGGGGCTTGGACGAGAGCATTGGTGAAATGTTACAGAAAAATGAACAATTGCGCACTTTTATTGCGCTTATAGGAATAATGTACCAATCGAGGGATTATGGCTTGCAGGTCTTTGGTAATTTTGCTATAATTTGACTAAGTGTGCTGTTACGATGGCATACAATATAAGAAGGGAGCAAAAACAATGAAAAAGGCACCTAGCAAGCTGATTGCCCTGCTGCTGGCCGTGATGATGGTCTTCTCCATCGTCGCCCCCGCGATGGCAACCGGCATCCCCGCCGGTGACGAGCGCGTCACCGAGGTTTCTCTGCCCGATCAGGACTGGCAGATGAACCGCGCATTCCCCAACGGTACCGACGACACCCTGGCCATCAACAGCCTGGGCAGCTGGAACGGTTACCGTGACCAGGGCGAGATCTACGTCACCCTGGACGCATCCGTTGAGTCCTTCCGTCTGTTCGTCAACAATGTTGAGATCAGCACCGAGGGCATGGTCGGCGGCAAGACCTACCTGGTCGACATCGCTGACATCGCCGTGGACGGCATCAACACCGTTCAGGTCTCCAACGTTGCCCCCGTGGGCAAGAACAAGATCGTCACCGTCCGCACCGGTTACCCCGTCGTCATCGAGGGTGAGCCCGAGGACGTTGGCATGGACGCTTCCACCCTGGACATGATCGACGATTTCATGAACGCCTCCGTCAAGTACGGCTTCTCCGGCGCACAGATCGCGGTCATCAAGGACGGCAAGCTGGTCAAGAACAGCGCATACGGCCATGTCAATGGCTGGAACGCTGACGGCACCCAGATCTCCGAGGAGGACGGCGTGGACGTCACCACCGAGACTCTGTACGACCTGGCTTCCAACACCAAGATGTACTCCGTGAACTACGCCATCCAGTACCTGTACGACCAGGGCAAGCTGGATCTGAACACCAAGATCATGGATCTGTTCCCCGAGTTCATCGAAAGCACCATCTACGTCAACCTGTACGGCTCCTCCGACGCTCCTGATCTGGAGACTGCCAAGGAGTGGAAGACCCGTATCACCATCAAGGACGTTCTGATGCATCAGGCCGGCTTCAAGGCTGACTACATGTATCACAACAACTACTTCAACCAGACCACCGCTTCCCTGGATTACTCCGCCGAGTGCACCAACGTGCTGTACGCGCAGGGCCGCGAGGACGGTTACAAGATGGTCATGGCTTCTCCCCTGGAGTATGAGCCCGGCACCAAGACTACCTACTCCGATACCGACTACATGCTGCTGTGCTTCGTGATCGAGAAGATCACCGGCATGCGCCTGGACGAGTATCTCGACACCATCTTCTGGACCCCCATGGGCCTGGACAACATCACCTACAACCCCCTGGAGAACGGCTGGACCGTCGACCAGTGTGCCGCCACCGAGCTGGACGGCAACAAGCGTGCTGACCTGGACAACCTGGGCGGCTACGACGACGAGGGCATGGTGACCTTCAACAACATGCGTGACGGCGTCTGCCAGGGCACTGTTCACGATGAGAAGTGCTACTACACCATGGACGGCATCTCCGGCCACGCCGGTATGTATGCCAACGCCGAGGATCTGGCCAAGCTGTGCTCCGTCATGCTGACCGGCGGCTACGGCGAGAACCACTACTTCACCTCCTCCACCATGGAGCAGTTCATCGAGGCCAAGTCCCTGGACTTCACTCAGTGGGGCCTGGGCTGGTGGCGTGAGGGCGAGCTGTCCCGTAAGACCTACTGGACCACGCAGTCCTCCAACGAGTCCTTCGGCCACCAGGGCTGGACCGGTACTCTGACCCTGATCGATCCCGAGGAGGATCTGGTCGTTGTCGTTCTGACCAACAAGAAGAACTCCCCCGTTCTCGCTTCCGAGAAGGGCTCCAACGACTTCTGGTCCGACAACACCCTGGCCGGTGCTCTGAACATCGCCATGGGCTATGTCTACGACGCCATCAACTCCACTCCCGAGGCCGTTGATGCTTCCGTGCATCAGCTGTCCATCGAGCGTACCTGGGTCGCTGCTTCCCACGCCGGTGCATACGACATGAACGCTCACATGTCCGACGCCTTCGCCATGGCTGACCTGGTTGTCACCCGTGCCGAGAAGCGTCCCACCGCTCAGAATGTCGCCTACGCAAAGGACGCTGTCAACACTGTCGTTGATCAGCTGGCTCCTCTGTTCGACGTTCCCGCCTACAACGAGCCCAACGAGATCTACAACGAGGCCAGCTTCGACAAGTGGGCCGAGGAGCTGTTTGACCGCGTTGCCGCTCTGGAAGTCACCGATTCCTCCGTTGCTGAGTACGTCATGACTCCCGTTGCCAAGACCCATGAGGAGGTCAAGGGCGTCGGATCCAACCTGAAGTACGCCTCCTCCGAGGGCGGCGACCAGAACGCCGTTTACTTCCCCCGTACCTCCTCCAACCGCTCCACCTCCCACTGCTACAACAACTCCATCACCTGGTTCGAGGGCTTTGAGGGTCAGGGCACCATCTACGTGTCCATCAACACCGCTTATCCCTCCATGCGTATCTTCATCAATGGTCACGAGGTTGACACCTCCTCCATGCTGAACAAGACCGGTGTCTTCGAGATCGATGTCTCCGACTACACCGTCAACGGCCGTAACCTGTTCCAGATCACCGACACCGGTTACGGTGCTTCCCGCTCCACCATCCTGTTCCTGGTCAACAACCCCGAGGTTATCGAGGGCACTGCTGAGCAGGTCGGCATCAACGAGTCCGTCTTCGAGATGATCGACCGCATCGTCTCCAACGATGTGGAGCACGGCTTCACCTCTGCCCAGATGGCCGTTGTCAAGGACGGCGTTCTGGTCCAGACCGACGCCTGGGGTGCTGCCAACTCCTACCACTCCGACGGTACCCGCATCAACGAGGGCGATGCCGACTACGTGGCCGTCACCGACGAGACCCTGTACGACCTGGCTTCCAACTCCAAGATGTACTCCGTCAACTACGCTCTGCAGAAGCTGGTTTCCGACGGTAAGGTGAAGATCACCGACAAGATCATCAAGTTCTTCCCCGAGTTCGCTTCTTCCACCATCTTCAAGGCCGGCACCACCGAGGAGCAGAAGGCCCAGATCAAGGCGTGGAAGGAGACCCTGACCATCCAGAACATCCTGGAGCATCAGGCCGGCTTCGATCCCGATCCCCAGTACCACAACGACCAGTTCAACCAGCTGACCCAGCTGCCTGAGCAGGGCGTCGCCAACGAGCTGTTCTCCCAGGACCGCGAGACCACCAAGGCTAAGGTCATCGCCACTCCTCTGGTCTACGCTCCCGGCGCAAAGACCGTCTACTCCGACGTCGACTACATGCTGCTGTGCTTCGTGATCGAGAAGATCACCGGCAAGGGCATCGATCAGTACCTGAAGGAGACCTTCTGGGATCCCATGGGTCTGACCCACATCACCTACAACCCCCTGGACAACGGCTTCACCAAGGACCAGACCGCAGCCACCGAGCTGAACGGCAACTCCCGTGACGGCGTTATCTCCTTCGCCAACATCCGCGAGGGCGTCATCCAGGGTACTGTCCATGACGAGAAGGCTTACTACGCCATGGGCGGCATCTCCGGCCACGCCGGCCTGTACGCCAACGCCACCACCCTGGCCAAGCTGGCTCAGGTCATGCAGAACTACAACGGCTACGGCCAGACCCGTCTTGCCAACTACGAGACCAACCGCTTCTTTGCTGGCCGCAAGGACGCTCTGGCTCAGTGGGGCATGGGCTGGTGGAGACAGGGCAACTATCAGCGTCCCTGGTACTTCGGCCAGCAGGCTCCTTCCACCACCATCGGTCACCAGGGCTGGACCGGTACTCTGTCCTCCATTGATACCGAGAACAACCTGACCACCGTCTACCTGACCAACAAGATCAACTCCCCCGTCACCGACAACAAGTCCAATGCCAACAAGTTCGATGGCAACTGGTACACCGCTTCCTCCCTGGGCTTCGTTCCCACCATCATCTACATGGGCATGGACGAGTTCAACGCCGCTGAGGACATCCAGCCCGCACTGGACGCCCTGCTGATCGACATGGCCGTCATCAAGATGAACCGCGTTGTCGGCAACGGCACCACCGATTTGGGCCATCCCAACCTGCTGTCCGCTTACGCCATCATGGAGGCTGCTGCCGAGATGGTCGCTGAGCGTCCCACCGAGGAGAACCTGGCTTCCATGGAGATCGCTCTGACCTCCATGCGCCGCAAGTACACCGAGGAGCAGATGAACGGCATCTACGAGATCCTGGGCATGCCCACCGCTCCCACCCGCGTTGAGCAGCTGGTTTCTGAGATGTCCCTGCGCGACAAGGTCACTCAGATGCTGATGGTCGACTTCCGCAAGTGGGGCGCAACCTCCGCTGAGGCCGTTGACTTCACCGTCATGAACGACGAGGTCCGCAAGATCGTCGAGGACTACAACTTCGGCTCCGTCATCTACTTCGCCAACAACATCAAGACCACCGAGGAGACCTTCGCCCTGACTCAGGAGATGCAGGCTGCTGCCACCAAGGACGGCGGCATCGCCCTGATCATCTGCGCTGACCAGGAGGGTGGCTCCGTCTACCGTCTGGGCTCCGGCACCGCCCTGCCCGGCAACATGGCTCTGGGCGCAACCTACGCCAATAACGGCACCAAGTACGCTCTGAACGCCGGCCGTATCATCGGCTCCGAGCTGTCCGTCCTGGGCATCAACGGCAACCTGGCTCCCGTCGTTGACGTCAACAACAACGCCAACAACCCCGTCATCGGTCTGCGTTCCTACGGTGACGACGCTGTCATGGTCGGTGAGCTGGCTTCCGCTGCCATCGCCGGCATGGCCGAGTACAACGTCATCGGCACCGCCAAGCACTTCCCCGGCCACGGCGACACCGCCACCGACTCCCACTACGGTCTGCCCTCCGTGGACAAGTCTCTGGACGTCCTGATGGAGAACGAGCTGGCTCCCTACGTCGTTGCCATCGACCAGGGTATTGAGATGATCATGACCGCTCACATCCTGTATCCCCAGCTGGAGAGCGACAAGATCGTTTCCAACAAGACCGGCGTTGCCGAGTCCCTGCCCGCCACCATGTCCGACGACATCCTGACCGGCCTGCTGAAGGGCCAGATGGGCTTCGAGGGCATCGTTGTCACCGACGCCATGAACATGGCCGGTATCTCCAACAACTGGGATCAGGTCCAGTCCTGCGTCATCGCCATCCAGGCCGGTGTCGACCTGATCTGCATGCCCACTCAGCTGTACTGCAAGGCCGACCTGGCCAAGCTGGACGCCATCATCGACGGCCTGATCGCCGCCGTTGAGGACGGCACCATCCCCATGGAGCGCGTCAATGACGCCGTCACCCGTATCCTGACCGTCAAGGAGAACCGCGGCATCCTGGATTACAATGCCGAGGATTACTCCCTGGAGAAGGCCAAGGCTACCGTCGGCTCCGATGAGAACCGCAACATGGAGCGCGAGCTGGCCGCCGCCGCTGTCACCGTCATCAAGAATGACGGCACCCTGCCCCTGAACGTCACTTCCGAGTCCAAGGTCCTGATGCTGGTTCCCTACACCAACGAGATCAGCCAGATGCTGATGGGCTGGAACCGTGCCAAGGAAGCCGGCCTGATCCCCGAGGGCGCTGAGGTCGACTACTACCGCTTCTCCAGCGCCACCATCAACTCCACCCTGCAGGCCAAGCTGGACTGGGCCGACACCATCATCATCAACTCCGAGGTCAACTCCACTGCCCGTATGGAGTACAAGCACTGGCTGTCTGCCCTGCCCAACCAGGTCTGTGACTACGCTGCCGCCAACGGCAAGACCGCTATCATCTCCTCCGTTGACAAGCCCTACGACGTGCAGCTGTACCCCAACGCCAACGCCATCGTTGCCGCTTACGGCTGTAAGGGTTCCTCCGTTGACGTGACCGAGGCTCTGGTCGGCGGTGCCACCGGTTCCGAGGCCGCCTACGGTCCCAACATCATCGCTGCTGTTGAGGTCATCCTGGGCACCTACGGCGCACAGGGCAAGCTGCCTGTCAACATCCCCGTCTACGACGTGAACACCAACGCCTACCTGGATGAGATCGCCTACGAGCGCGGCTACGGTCTGACCTACGCTGCCAAGGAGCCCACCCCCGTGGAGCCCGTGGTCATCGCTGAGGGCTGGTCCGGCTACACCACCTGGGTCCTGACCGACGACGGCACCATCACCTTCACCTCCTCCGGCGAGACTCTGGAGAACGGCGAGTCCAACCTGAAGAACTACTGGAAGGTGGGCGGCGTTCTGACC
>JBGVNV010000078.1:0-27987 GCA_045125955.1 Faecousia sp. | reverse complement strand
CACTGCCCGCTCAACCTTGTTGGAACGGAGGCATCTGGTACAAGCGTACACATGGCACGGAGTACCGTTGACAACCGCCTTGACACGCTTGACATTGGGCTTGACAGCACGGTTGGAACGTCTGTGGGAGTGGGAGACCTTAATACCAAAGGTAACGCCCTTACCACAATAATCACACTTCGCCATTTCGTTGCACCTCCCATCGGTCAAAACTCGTTAATATCGTTCTTCTACGAACGCTAGAACATAGTATCAGATATTCCCGAAAAATGCAAGTCTTTTTTTCAAAATTTTTTGATTATTTTTTTAGGGTTGCCAACAGGGGCCCTGCGCTGTATAATAGTGTCAATATGAACATCGGAGGTAGCAAAATGGCCGAAACTTACAGTGTCCCCCTCTCCCAGGTGGTGTCTCAGTTCGATTTGAAGATCGCCTGGCGTTCCACGGATTATGACAAGATCCAGATCACCGTTGCGGATGTGGCCCGTCCCGGTCTGCAGATCGCCGGATATTTCGACCATTTTGAGCCCATGCGGCTGCAGATCATCGGCAATGTGGAATCGAGCTATCTGGACAAGATGACCGCCGCCGAGCGCACCCTGGTCTACGACCGGCTTTTCGGCTACAAGATCCCCGCCATCATCGCCGCCCGCGGCCTGGTCCCCGGACCGGAGTGCCTGGAGATGGCGAAGAAGCACAACATCACCATCCTCAGCTGGCCAGGCTCCACCAGCTCCATCGTCTCGTCCATCATCGCCTACCTGACCCGGGAGCTGGCTCCCCGGATCACCCGCCACGGCGTGCTCATGGAGATCTACGGCGAGGGCGTGCTCCTCACCGGTGAGAGCGGCATCGGCAAGAGCGAAACCGCCGTGGAGCTCATCAAGCGGGGCCACCGGCTCATTGCCGACGATGCCGTGGAGATCAAGAAGGTCAGCTCCACCTCGTTGGTGGGCTGTGCCCCGCCCCTGATCCGCAATTACATCGAGCTTCGGGGCATCGGCATCATCAACGTGGCCAAGCTCTTCGGCGCGGGCGCGGTGAAGGACATGACCTCCATCGATCTGGTGGTGGATATCGTCCCCTGGGATTCCAGCAAGGAGGCCTGCATCGACCGGCTGGGCCTGGAGGAGCATTTCTACGACCTGCTGGGGGTCAACCTGCCCCTGAACACCATTCCCGTCACCCCCGGACGAAATCTGGCGGTCATCCTGGAGGTCGCCGCCATGAACAACCGCCAGCGGCGCACCGGCTACAACGCCGCCGTGGAATTCACCGAGCAGATCAGCAACCACCTGATGCAATCCGTCTGACAGATCCCGAACAGCTTTCCTCCTGAGTGGCGGAAAGCTGTTTTGAGTGTGTCAAAAAACTCCACGTCATTCCGAGCCAGTGCGCACACTGGCGTGGGAATCCCGTAGATAGAAGTGAAAACCACGAAGTCTGGTCAAAAAAGTTACGGGATTGCCACGTCGGCCTATGGCCTCCTCGCAATGACGTGCTTTTTTGACAGTCTGAACAGCTTTCCACCTAAGGGCGGAAAGCTGTTTTTTCTTCTGATTTTCAATTTTCAATTCATATCCCCTCACGCGATGGCATAGCCTTGTTCCAACCCAACATCACAGGAGGCCGGATATGGAAAACATCTACCAGGACATTGCCGCCCGGACCGGCGGCAGCATTTACATCGGCGTGGTGGGGCCCGTCCGTACGGGCAAATCCACCCTCATCAGGCGGCTCATGGAGACCATGGTCCTGCCCCACATCCCCGACCCCAACCGGGCCGCACGGGCCAGGGACGAGCTGCCCCAGAGCGGCTCCGGCCGGACCATCATGACCACGGAGCCGAAATTCGTCCCCGAAGAGGCGGTGGAGATCATCCCCGACGGCACCACCCGGCTCCGGGTCCGGCTCATCGATTCCGTGGGCTACATGGTCCCCGGCTCCGTGGGAGCCGAGGAAAACGGCACACCCCGGCTGGTCTCCACGCCCTGGTCCGACGCGCCCATCCCCATGACGGAAGCGGCGGAGCTGGGCACCAAAAAGGTCATGGAGGAGCACGCCTCCATCGGCATCGTGGTCACGACCGACGGCACCGTCACCGACATCCCCCGCGTTGACTATGTAGAAGCCGAGCGCAGGGCCATCCGGGACATTCAGAAAACCGGCAAGCCCTTCGTCACCATCATCAACACCACCGATCCCATGGGTGAGGCCGCCGCGGCGGTCCGGGCGGAGCTGAAAAGCCTCTTTGGCATCGATGCTGCCATCGCGGACTGCCAGGCTCTGACCGAAGAGGGCTGCGCGGCCCTGCTTCAGGACCTGCTCTGGGCCTTCCCCCTCCAGGAGGTAAGGGTATATCTGCCCCGGTGGCTGGAGGCTCTGGCGGAGGACAGCCCCATCCGTTCGGAGATTTTCGCAAAGCTCCTGGAACGCTGCGCCGCCATCGGCACCCTGGGACAGGCGGAGGAGACCCTTGGCACCGTCCGGGAGCTGGAGCAGGTCCGTCAGGTCCGCTTCGATCCCATGGATCTCGCCACCGGCACGGTCCACTGCCGCATTTCCCTGCCCGACAGCCTGTACTACGACACCCTCAGTCAAACCTGCGGCACCGCCATCCATTCCGACGGGGACCTGCTCCAGCTGCTGGCGGAGCTGACCGCCGTGAAGACGGAATACGACCGGGTGGCACAGGCGTTGGAGGACGTGCGGACCACGGGCTACAGCGTAGTCCTTCCGGACCGGGCGGATATGACCCTGGAAAAGCCGGAGCTGACGAAAAAGGGCGCGGCTTTCGGGGTCCGGCTCCGGGCCTCGGCCCCCAGCATCCACATGATCCGGGTGGATGCCGATGCCCAGATCAGCCCCATGGTGGGCAGCGAGGACCAGTCCCGGGACCTGCTGACCCTCCTCAGCGGCGAGCCGGACACGGTCTGGGACAGCAACCTTTTCGGCCGGTCGGTCTACGACATGGTCCGCGAGAGCCTCGGCACCAAGCTCCTGCGGGCCGCCCCGGAGGTCCGGGAAAAATTCCGCCAGAGCCTGTCGAAGATCATCAACGAGGGAGCCCAGGGCATGATCTGCATTCTGCTGTAAACCTTGACAAGGGTCGCTTTTGGTCGTACAATAGAAGAAATAGAATGAAGGAGTGATCATTATGGCAGCTTCCAACGACAAGATTCTCTGGTCTGACCGAAAGCGTTATTTCGGTCTTCCCATCAGCTTCACCAAATATGAGATTTCCGAGGACCGTCTCTTCCAGACCACCGGTTTTCTGAACCTGAAATACGAGGAAGTTCTCCTCTACCGTGTCCGGGACCTGGAACTGGCCCGCAGCTTCGGTCAGCGGATCTTCGGTGTGGGCTCCATCACCGTCACCTCCTCCGACAAATCTCACCCCGTGCTGGTGATCCACAATGTCAAGGAGCCCGCCGCGGTCAAGGAGCTGATCCACCAGCAGGTGGAGGATATGAAGATCCGCCGCCGGGTCCGCTTCGGTGAGATCGCGAACTTCAATGACGATATCGACGACCAGCTCGACAGCGACACCTGATCTGACCGCAATGGGCGCACGGGCTTCCGTGCGCCCTGTTTTCCAACCTGGGCTTTGTGCATTCTGTCTGTTTTTTCTTGTTTGGATTTGTCAAAACCATGAATTTCCCAATTGACAATCGCCCTCGTTTTATGATATTATTCCTAAGATAAAAAATTCAATCAAAGGAGGAATTTCCTGTGCAGATGAATCTTCGTGGTATCAATTGCTGGCGTGACGGTGCATTTTCCGTCCAGGATGTTTCTGTTGATCTTTCTTCCTGCGATGCTGGTGTTCCCGCTGTTTCTGCGGACCACTGTTTCCTTTTGCCCGGTTTCGTAGATGTTCATGTGCATCTTCGTGAGCCGGGTTTTTTGTATAAGGAGACCATCGCCAGCGGCACTGCGGCCTGCGCCCGGGGCGGATACTCTGATGTATGCGCCATGCCGAACCTGAATCCCGTTCCCGACTCCCCGGAGCATCTGGCTCCCCAGCTCGATGCCATCCGTAAGGATGCCCGCATCCGGGTCTACCCCTACGGCTCCATCACCGTGGAGCAGAAGGGTGAGCAGCTTGCCGACATGGAGGGCATGGCCGCAGATGTCATCGCCTTCTCCGACGACGGCAGAGGCGTCCAGGACGAAAATCTCATGCGCCAGGCCATGCTCGAGTGCAAGCGTCTGGGCAAAATTCTGGTGGCCCACTGTGAGGACAACTCCCTGCTTCGCGGCGGCTACATCCACGACGGCGAATACGCCAGGGCCCACGGCCACCGGGGCATCTGCTCCGAAAGCGAGTGGGGTCCCATCGCAAGAGACCTGAAGCTGGCCAAGGAAACCGGCTGTGCCTATCACGTCTGCCACATCTCCACCAAGGAGAGCGTGGAGCTGATCCGCAAGGCCAAGGCCGAGGGTGTGGACGTGACCTGCGAGACCGGCCCCCACTACATCCTGCTGTCCGATCGCGATTTGCAGGAGGATGGCCGCTTCAAAATGAATCCCCCCCTGCGCTCTGAGGCTGACCGCAAGGCCATTCTCGATGGGATCCTGGACGGCACCAGCGACATGATCGCCACGGACCACGCCCCCCACACCGCCGAGGAGAAAAGCAAGGGCCTGGAAAAGAGTGCCATGGGCGTCGTCGGCATCGAGACCGCCTTCCCCCTCCTGTACACCCATCTGGTCAAAACCGGCCTGATGACCCTGGAGCGGCTCATCGAGCTGATGGCGGTGAACCCCCGCAAGCGTTTCAATATCCCCATGACGGAGGACTTCTCTGTCTGGGATCTTTCCAAAGAATACACCATCGACCCGGAGGACTTCCTCTCCAAGGGCCGCGCGACTCCCTTCGCCGGCTGGAAGGTTTCCGGTGAAAATCTGATGACCATCGTAGGAGGCAAAATCGTATGGCAGAAATGAAAAACAAGAAGCTGGTCCTGGAAAACGGCACCGTCTTTGAGGGCTACGGCTTCGGTGCAAACCGGGATGTGGTCGCCGAGCTGACCTTCAACACTTCCATGGTCGGCTACCAGGAGATCGTTTCCGAGAACAGCTATTTCGAGCAGCTGGTGGTGATGACCTACCCCATCATCGGCACCTACGGCGTGAACGACGAGGATGACGAGTGCAAGAACCCCAGCATCGGCGGTCTGATCGTCCGGGACTACAACGATGTCCCCTCCAACTTCCGCTACACCAAGACCCTGTCTGAGGCCATGGAGGAGGATGACATCCCCGGCATCTACGGCCTGGATACCCGCGCTCTGACCCGCATGATCCGTGCAAACGGCACCATGAAGGCCATGATCACCTCCATCGACACCCCCCTTGAGGGTGCTCTGAACGCCATCGCCGCCTGGGAGCCCTCCCGCGACGCCGTGGCCAAGGTCAGCTGCAAGAAGCGTTGGTACTCCCGTACCCCCAACCACAAGTACAGCGTCGTGGCTGTGGACTGCGGCATCAAGCTCAGCTCCATCAAGAATCTGAATAAGCTGGGCTGCAACGTCACCGTGGTCCCCTACAACACCACCGCCGCCGAGGTCCTGAGCCTGCAGCATGACGGTCTGTTCATCTACGACGGTCCCGGCGATCCCAACGACGTGCCCAGCGTGGTCAAGCTGATCCAGGAGCTCCAGGGCCAGATGCCCATCCTGGGCGTGGAGCTGGGCCACCAGCTGGTGTGCCTGGCCAACGGTGCCAAGGTCGTGAAGATGGACTGCGGCCACCACGGCTGCAACCACCCCATCCGCAATCTGGACACCGGCAAGATCGAGTTTGCCCCCCAGAGCCACAACTATATGCTGGATGCCGCCTCCATCGAGGACACCGGCCTGCGCATCACCCATGTGAATGTGCTGGACGGCACCCCTGAGGCCACCGAGAGCACCATGTATCCCACCCTGTCCGCCCAGTTCGACCTGTGCGGCGATCATCCCCTGTACGAGAAATTCCTGAAGCTGATGGAGGAGGGCAAGTGCAATGCCTAAGAGAACAGATATCAAGAAAGTCATGGTCATCGGCTCCGGCCCCATCGTCATCGGTCAGGCCGCGGAGTTCGACTATGCCGGCACCCAGGCCTGTCTGGCCCTGAAGGAAGAGGGCTACGAGGTCGTCCTGCTGAACTCCAACCCCGCCACCATCATGTGCGACACCAACATCGCCGACAAGGTGTATATGGAGCCCCTGAACCTGGAGTACGTCTCCCGCATCATCCGCAAGGAGCGTCCCGATGCCATCGTTCCCGGCCTGGGCGGCCAGACCGGCCTGAACCTGGCCGTGCAGCTGGCCCGCAAGGGCATCCTGAAGGAGTGCCAGGTGGAGATCCTGGGCACCTCCTTCGAGTCCATCGAGCGCGCCGAGGACCGCGAGCTGTTCAAGGAGCTCTGCGAGAAGCTGGGCGAGCCCGTCTGCCCCTCTGAGATCGCCACCACCCTGGAGGAGGGCATCGCCGCTGCCGAGCGCATCGGCTATCCTGTCGTCCTGCGTCCCGCCTTCACCCTGGGCGGCACCGGCGGCGGCTTCGCTGACAACCTCGACGAGCTGATCCCCCTGCTGTCCAACGGCCTGAAGCTCTCCCCCGTGCATCAGGTCCTGGTCGAGAAGTCCATCAAGGGCTACAAGGAGATCGAGTTCGAGGTCATGCGTGACTCCAACGACACCGCCATCGCCATCTGCTCCATGGAGAATATCGACCCCGTGGGCATCCACACCGGCGATAGCATGGTCGTCGCTCCCAGCCAGACCCTCTCCAGCAAGGAATACAACATGCTGAAGAATTCCGCTCTGAAGATCATCCGCGAGCTGAAGATCGAGGGCGGCTGCAACGTTCAGTTCGCACTGAACCCCTACTCCTTCGAGTATTACCTCATCGAGATCAACCCCAGAGTCTCCCGTTCCTCCGCCCTGGCCTCCAAGGCCTCCGGCTACCCCATCGCCCGCGTCACCGCCAAGGTGGCCATGGGCCTGACCCTGGACGAGATCCGGATCGCCTCCACCCCCGCTTCCTTCGAGCCCAGCATCGACTATGTCGTCACCAAGCTGGCCCGTTTCCCCTTTGACAAGTTCACCTCCGCCGACAACCGCCTGTCCACCCAGATGAAGGCCACCGGCGAGGTCATGAGCATCGGCCGCACCATGGAGGAGTCCCTGCTGAAGGGTGTCCGCGGCCTGGAGATCGGCGTCAACCACATCTACAACAAGAAGTTTGACACCTTCTCCACTCCTGAGCTCATGAGCTATATCAAGATCGCCAAGGACGACCGCCTCTTCGCCATCGCCGAGCTGATGCGCCGCGGCTGCGACCTGGGCAACATCTACGGTGCCACCAAGATCGACATGTTCTTCCTGGACAAGATCCAGAACATCGTCCTCTTCGAGCGCACCGTCAAGCGCAACCCCGGCAACATCGAGGTCCTGAAGGAGGCCAAGCGCATGGGCTTCTCCGACGCCTGGATCGGTGCCCAGTGGGGCATGAGCGACACCCAGATGTACCTCCTGCGCGAGCAGAACAACATCTTCCCCGGCTACAAGATCATCGACTCCTGCGCCGGTGAGTTCGACAGCTACGTGCCCTACTTCTACTCCACCTACGAGAACGAGAACGAGTCCATCGTCACCGACCGCAAGAAGATCGTGGTTCTGGGCTCCGGCCCCATCCGCATCGGCCAGGGCGTTGAGTTCGACTACTCCACCGTCCACGCCATCTGGGCCATCCGGGAGGCCGGCTACGAGGCCATCATCATCAACAACAACCCCGAGACCGTCTCCACCGACTACACCTGCTCCGACAAGCTGTACTTCGAGCCTCTGACCATCGAGGATGTCATGAACGTCATCCACCTGGAGAAGCCCGACGGTGTCATCGTCACCCTGGGCGGTCAGACCGCCATCAACCTGGCTGCCCGTCTGGACAAGCTGGGTGTCAGCGTGGTGGGCACCTCCGTCGCCGCCATCGACCGGGCCGAGAACCGTGACTCCTTCGAGAAGACTCTGGAGGAGCTGCACATTCCCCAGCCCAACGGTCAGGCCGTCACCGATGTGGAGGCCGGTATCGCTGTCGCCAACCGCATCGGCTACCCCGTGCTGGTCCGTCCCTCCTTCGTTCTGGGCGGCCGCGCCATGCAGATCGTCCGCGACGACGACCAGCTGCGCCACTACTTCCAGTACGCCATCGTCGCCTCCGAGGAGCACCCCGTTCTGGTCGACAAGTATATCATGGGCAAGGAGCTGGAGGTCGACGCCGTCTGCGACGGTCAGGAGGTCCTGATCCCCGGCATCATGGAGCACGTCGAGCGTACCGGTGTCCACTCCGGTGACTCCATCTCCGTCTACCCCTGCTTCTCCATCAGCGAGAAGGTCAAGGAGACCATCATCGACTACACCACCCGTCTGGGCATCGGCCTGGGTATGGAGGGCCTGTTCAACATCCAGTTCATCGTTGACCCCAACGAGGATGTGTATATCATTGAGGTCAACCCCCGTTCCTCCCGTACCGTTCCCTTCCTGAGCAAGGCCACCGGCATCCCCCTGGCCAACATCGCCACCAAGGTTGCTCTGGGCCACTCCCTGGCTGAGCAGGGCTACAAGGGCGGCCTGCAGCCTTCCCGTCAGCGTTGGTACGTCAAGGTCCCCGTGTTCTCCTTCTCCAAGCTCCACGGCGCGGATATCGCCCTGAGCCCTGAGATGAAGTCCACAGGCGAGGCCATCGGCTACGACAACAGCCTGAACCGCGCCTTCTACAAGGCTCTGCAGGCCGGCGGCACCCGCGTGGCCAACTACGGCACCCTGTTCGTCACCATCGCCGACAAGGATAAGGCGGATGCACTGCCCCTGATCCGCCGGTTCTACGATCTGGGCTTCAACATTGAGGCCACCCCCGGCACCGCCGCCTATCTGAAGGACCACAACATCCGCAGCCGCTCCAAGCGCAAGATCTCCACCGGCTCCGAGGACATCCCCGAGACCCTGCGCTCCGGCCATGTCACCTACGTGCTGAACACCCTGGGCGACTCCGAGTCCACCGGCGACGACGGCTTCCGCATCCGCCGCGTGGCCACCGAGAACGGCATCACCGTCTTCACCAGCCTCGACACCGTCAAGGTCCTGCTGGACGTCCTGGAGGAGATCACCTTCCAGGTTTCCACCATTGATGCCTGACGGCTCGATATAAATCCCTGACGGGATTTTCGATATACGCTTCGCGTTCGATATGTGTGACCACTCGATATGCCCTGCGGGGCGAGAAGGGATTTATATCATATCGAACTGCGAAGCAGTATATCGAATTTGCGTCAGCAAATATATCGAATGGGCGTAGCCCATATATCGACAGAAAGGCTGCGATCAGCATGGAACCCAATACGAACCAACTGCGTGAAGAAACCATCGATTTTGCTATCGCTGTATCCGATGTTTGCGATGATATCAAAGGCTGTTCCGTATTTGTGAATCAGCTTTTGCGCTGTTCTTCCTCTATTGGCGCAAATGTTCACGAGGCCAAGTACGCACAAAGCCGCGCTGACTTCATCAACAAGCTGGAAATCGCACTGAAAGAAAATTCCGAAACAGATTACTGGCTGGAATTGCTCTACCGAAAGCAAAAACTCTCCAACGAGTGTTACCATGCTCTGAAAAACCGATGCGGCACCATCCGCAGAAAGCTGATTGCTTCTGTGACGACCGCAAAGGCAAACAGTATAAACAAATCACAGCATCCCTAATATTCCCCCAACAACCAAAGGAGGAACCCATGAAACAAAGCATTTTCACCATCGTCAGCAACACTGCGCTGACGGATGTGGTCTACAAGATGGTCCTGGGGGGTGACACCTCTGCCATCACCAATTGCGGTCAGTTCGTGGACCTGCGGCTGCCTGAGAAGTATCTGCGCCGCCCCATCTCCGTCTGCGACTACGACGAAACCACCCTGACCCTGATCTACAAGGTGGTCGGCTCCGGCACCGAGATCATGGCCGGCCTTCCTGTGGGCACCAAGCTGGACATCCTGACCGGCCTGGGCAACGGCTATGACACCTCCCTCTCCGGTAAGTCTCCCGTTCTGGTGGGCGGCGGCGTGGGCGTGCCCCCCATGTATAACCTCTGCAAGAAGCTGATCGCAGAGGGCAAGGAGCCCCAGGTGGTCCTGGGCTTCAACACCGCTTCCGAGATCTTCCTGGCAGACGAGTTCCGCGCCCTGGGCGCTGCCGTTTATGTCGCCACCGCCGACGGCTCCGTTGGCACGAAAGGCTTCGTCACCGACGTCATCAAGGACCTGACCTACTCTTACTTCTATTCCTGCGGCCCCATGCCTATGTTCCGTGCCATGGAAAAGGTCATGCAGACCTCCGGCCAGTACTCCTTCGAGGAGCGCATGGGCTGCGGCTTCGGTGCCTGCATGGGCTGCACCATTCAGACCAGGAGTGGCTACAAGCGGGTCTGCAAGGACGGCCCCGTATTCTTCCGTGAGGAGGTGTTCGCATGAATACCAAAGTGAATCTGTGCGGCATCGAGATCGACAATCCCGTGATCCCCGCCTCCGGCACCTTCGGCTTCGGCAAGGAGTTCGCGGAGCTTTACGACATCAATGTCTTAGGCACCTTCTCCTTCAAGGGCACCACCCTGGACCCCCGCTTCGGCAACCCCACTCCCCGCATCGCCGAGTTCACCGGCGGTATGCTGAACGCGGTCGGCCTGCAGAACCCCGGCGTGGACCATGTCATCGCCCACGAGCTGCCTGAGATGAAGGAGTTCTTCCACAAGCCCGTTATGGCCAATGTCTCCGGCTTCTCCATTGAGCAGTATGTCAAGACCTGCGAGAAGCTGGATAAGGAGGACCAGGTGGGCTGGCTGGAGGTCAACATCTCCTGCCCCAACGTCCACGGCGGCGGCATGAGCTTCGGCACCGACCCCGGCTGTGCAAAGGAAGTGACCCAGGCGGTCAAGGCCGTCACCACCAAGCCCGTCATCGTCAAGCTCAGCCCCAATGTCACCGATATCGTTGCCATCGCCAAGGCAGTTGAGGAGGGCGGCGCAGATGCCGTCAGCCTGATCAACACCGTTCTCGGCATGCGCATCGATCTGAACAAGCGCAAGCCCATCATCGCCAACAAGACCGGCGGCATGTCCGGTCCCGCCCTGCTGCCCCTGGCTGTCCGCATGGTGTATCAGGTGTACGAAAATGTGTCCATCCCCATCGTGGGCATGGGCGGCGTCAGCACCGCTGAGGATGTCATCGAGCTGATGCTGGCCGGTGCCACCGCCGTTGAGGTGGGCGCGGCCAATCTGGTGGACCCCTTCGCCTGCAAGCGCATCGTGGAGGAACTGCCCACCGTTATGAAGAAGTACCGTATTGAAAACTTAACTGATATTATTGGAGGTGCCCACTAATGGGAAAAGACGTTATTGTTGCCTGTGACTTTGCTTCTGCTGAAGCAACCTTTGCATTCCTGGACAAGTTCGCTGATTGCGAGCGCAAGCCCTTCCTGAAGATCGGCATGGAGCTGTACTATGCCGAGGGTCCCAGCATCGTCCGCGAGATCAAGGCCCGCGGCCACAAGATCTTCCTGGATCTGAAGCTGCATGATATCCCCAACACCGTCAAGAAGGCCATGAACGTTCTGAGCCGCCTGGATGTGGACATCACCAACCTCCACGCCGCCGGCACCAAGAACATGATGAAGGCCGCTCTGGAGGGTCTGACCCGTCCCGATGGCACCCGTCCCCTGCTGATCGCCGTCACCCAGCTGACCTCCACCGACCAGGAGAGCATGGAGAACGATCTGCTGATCAAGGCTCCCATCGATGAGGTCGTCATGCACTACGCTTCCTGCGCCGCCGAGTCCGGTCTGGACGGCATCGTCTGCTCCCCCCTGGAGGCCGGCAAGGTCCACGACCGCTGCGGTAAGAGCTTCCTGACCATCACCCCCGGTGTCCGCTTCGCTGACGGCGATGTGGGCGACCAGAAGCGCGTCATGACCCCCGCCGCCGCCAAGGAGATCGGCTCCGACTACATCGTCGTCGGCCGTCCCATCACCGCCGCCGCCGACCCCGTGGCCGCCTACAACCGCTGCGTGGCTGAGTTCTGTGACTGAGTAATAATAACGCACGTCATTGCGAGGAGGGCAAAGCCCGACGTGGCAATCCCCTCCAGGTTTCCGGAATCCTTTGGAGATTGCCACGCCAGTGTGCGCACTGGCTCGCAATGACGTGCAAGGATTGAAAAAGGAGATTCACTATGGAAGCATATAAGAGAGAATTTATCGAATTCCTGCAGGGTGCAGGCGTTCTGAAGTTTGGCGACTTCACCGCCAAGTCCGGTCGGAAGATCCCCTATTTCGTCAACGCCGGTATGATCAAGACCGGTGACCAGATCACCAAGATGGGCGAGTTCTACGCCAAGGCATACATGGACAAGCTGGGCGAGAAGAAGACCGTCCTGTATGGTCCCGCCTACAAGGGCATTTCCCTCTCCATCTCCGCCGCTGTTGCGCTGAGCAAGAACGGCCTGGACCTGCCTTTCTTCTTCAACCGCAAGGAGGTCAAGGACCACGGCGAGGGCGGCACCTTCGTCGGCTATGTCCCCCAGGCCGGTGAGGAGATCGTCATCATCGAGGATGTCATCACCGCCGGTACCGCCATCCGCGAGTCCATGGAGATCCTGTCCCACGTGAAGGACACCAAGGTCATCGCCACCTTCATCATGGTCGACCGCAAGGAGAAGGGCCAGGGCGAGAAGGGTGCCATGCAGGAGATCGAGGAGCAGTTCGGCTTCCCCGTCTACTCCGTCGTCGATGTCTACGACATCATCGAGTACCTGGAGGAGGACCCCGCCAACGCCGAAAATGTCGCCAGAATCAAGAACTATCTGGCTGTGAACGGAGCGAAGTGATATGGTGAACAAGTATGGCATCCCCAGCCTGCTGAGCATTCTGGACCTCAGCGTTCAGGAGATCGATGAGCTGGTCTCCACCGCCGAGCACATCATCGCCAATCCCAAGTCCTACATGGAGCGCTGCAAGGGCAAGAAGCTGGCTACCCTGTTCTTCGAGCCCTCCACCCGCACCCGTCTGAGCTTTGAGGCCGCCATGTACGAGCTGGGCGGCAATGTCATCGGCTTCTCCGAAGCCAATTCCTCCTCTGCCGCCAAGGGCGAGAGCGTGGCTGACACTGCCAAGACCATCTCCTGCTATGCCGATATCATCGCCATGCGCCACCCCAAGGAGGGCGCGCCCATGGTCGCCGCCATGAACGCCACCATCCCCGTCATCAACGCCGGTGACGGCGGTCACAACCACCCCACCCAGACTCTGGCGGACCTTTTGACCATCAAGCTGGAGAAGGGCCGCTTTGAGAATCTGACCGTGGGTGTCTGCGGCGACCTGAAGTTCGGCCGCACCGTCCACTCCCTGATCGATGCCATGAGCCGCTACGAGGGTGTCAAGTTCGTCCTGATCTCCCCCGAGGAGCTGCGCGTCCCCGACTATGTCCGCGAGGCCATGGACCGGGAGAACATCCCCTATGTGGAGACCACCGATCTGGAGTCCGCCATGCCCACGCTGGACATCCTGTACATGACCCGCGTCCAGCGGGAGCGGTTCTTCAACGAGGAGGACTACCTGCGTCTGAAGGACAGCTACATCCTGACCGTGGACAAGCTGGAGAACGCCAAGCAGAATCTGTCCATTCTCCATCCCCTGCCCCGCGTCAACGAGATCTCCGTGGCCGTGGACGATGATCCCCGGGCCTGCTACTTCAAGCAGGTGCTGTGCGGAAAGTATATGCGCATGGCCCTGATCCTGAAACTTCTGGGGGTGTAATGTTATGAATATTGATTCCATCGTCAACGGCATCGTCATCGACCACATCACCGCAGGTAAGGGCAAGGAGATCTACAACCTCCTGCACCTGAGCAACCTGGACTGCATGGTGGCCCTGATCACCAATGCTGCCTCCGTCAAGATGGGCCGCAAGGACATCATCAAGATCGATGAGGCCATCGAGCTGGACACCGATGCCCTGGGCTATGTGGACCCCGGCGTGACCGTCTCCATCATCTGCGACGGCAAAACCATCGAGAAGAAGAAGCTGGACCTGCCCCTGGAGCTGGAGGGTGTTCTGCACTGTAAGAACCCCCGCTGCATCACCTCCACCGAGCAAGAGCTGGCCCCCGTCTTCAAGCTCACCGACCGCACCAAGCGCGAGTACCGCTGCATCTACTGCGAGAGCAAGTTCTAAAGACAAAAAAATCCGCCGGACATCCGGCGGATTTTTTTGCGGGCAGTGCCCGCTGACAATTTCGGGACTGATGGATTTTGCGAAACGAAAGTCGAGTAAAACCGCCCGACCGGTCGCTGGCTCACGCTCGGCGTATGGAATTCGATAAACTTGAATTTGTCAATCGAATTCTTTTTGATAGTAAGCAAACGCCTCATCCCGGCTAACTTCACAATAACCCAGCTTTCTATAAAAAGCATTCGTTCTTACATTCCAAAGCGGTGTATCAAGTTTGATTTTCTTGATCCCAGAGTAGCGGGTCTCAACCAGTTTCATCAGGGAAAGACCATACCCCTTCCGATGGTGGACCGGGTCAATAAATATTCTGCCAATGTACAATGTTTCACCGTCTTTGTCCAAAAACAGAATCGCGCCGCCAACGATTTCTCCATCTATGACCGCCTGTTGTAAATGCCCTTCATTTTTCATCTGATTGTGCCATGGAATGGAATCATAATCCGGAGGTGCATCCGGTTCAGATGCACCAACATCAAGATCACTGTCAAACGCAGCCTTTGAGATCGCCACGATTCTTTCGATATTTTGGGGTTCTGCATTTTCTAATTTCATAAAAATCATATCCTTTTCTGATTCTTTCTCCATTCTATCACAGAGCGATCCCACGCACAAGAACAACATTTCCCCCGGAAATCCTTAAAAAACTTTGAACCGACAGATTTTCCCTTTACCCCGCCGTCAAAACATGCTAGAATAAACAGGCAAAATTTAAAACCAATGGAGGTTTTTCCATATGACACTGACGAAAAAGGAGAGCCGTGGGCAGTCCTACGCGCTGGCCTTCGGGATTCCGGTGGGGCTGATGCTCATTGTGATGCTCATTTCCGGCTCCGAGCCCTTCGGCGGCGATGTAAGCATGCTCTACTCCGACATGTACCACCAGTACTTCCCCTTCTGGGTGGAGTTCGGACGGGCCATCCGGGAGGGCGATGGCCTGCTGTGGAACTGGGCCGCGGGCATGGGCATGGACTACCTGAGCCTGATCTCCTACTATCTGGCCTCTCCCCTGAATCTGATCTCCGCCATCGTGCCTGCGGGCTGGGAGCTGGAGGTCTATTCCCTGCTGATGCCCATGAAGCTGGGTCTGGCGAGCCTGTTTTTCGCCATGTTCCTGCGCCACACCTTCCAGAAGGAGGACATCTCCATCAGCCTCTTCGGCGCGATGTATGCCCTCTGCGGCTGGGCCCTGGCCTACCAGTGGAATGTGATGTGGCTGGACACCTTCGCGCTGCTGCCCCTGACGGTGCTGGGCATGGTCCGGCTCCTGCGGGACAAGAAGCCGCTCCTTTACACCATCACCCTGTTCCTGTCCATTTTCAGCAACTACTACATCGGCTTCTTCACCTGCATTTTCATCCTGCTGCTGTTCTTCGTCTATGAGATCAGCCGCTGGCGGGGCTTTGGCCGGTTCTGCGCCGATTTCGTGCGCATCGGCTGGTTCACAATTCTCGCCATCGGCATGAGCTGCATCCTGGAGCTGCCCGCTCTGGCAGGACTGCAAAACACCCAGTCCAGCGTCAACAAGTTCCCCGAGGGCTTCAAGCTGAACATCGCGGACGAGAATACCTGGGCGGGCCTCTTCGATGCCATGCGCCAGGTGGCCGGCAACACCCTGGGCGGTGTGGAGCCCAGCTTCAAGGAGGGTCTGCCCAACCTCTACTGCGGCGTGGGTTCCATGATCTTGGCGGTGCTGTTTCTGACCTGCAAGGAGGTCAAGCTCCGGGACAAGTTCTTCTCCCTGGTGCTGCTGCTCTTCTTCATGGTGTCCTTCATCGTCCGGCAGCTGGACTACATCTGGCACGGCTTCCACTTCACCAACATGATCCCCTACCGCTTCAGCTTCCTGTTCAGCTTCGTGGTGCTGTACATGGCCTACAAGGCCTGGACCCTCCGGGAAAGCTTCCGGCTGTGGCAGCTCATTGTGGCGGGTCTCGCGGCTGTTGGACTGATCCTGTGCTCCGAGGACCGGCTGGAGCCCATCTTCCTGGCCTACAACCTGGGATTTGGGGCTGTGTATCTCATCTCCCTGGGTTATTTCCTCCCCGGCAAGGTCCCCGCCGCCGAGGGTGAGGAGGAGCCGGCCCCCGAAGAAGTGCTCGCCTATGTGGAGAAAATGGACAGCAAGCGTTCCTTCGGCACATTGTGCCTGTGTGCCGTCTTCGCTCTGGAGCTTTGCATGAATGTGCTGAATTTCGGCGTGCGTTTCAGCTACACCTACAACACCAACTATCCCAAGGGCACCGCCGACACCGTCAGCGTTCTGGAATACATGGAGGAGCGGGAAAAGGACAACCTCTTCTACCGCGCCGAGACCACCCACTCCCAGACCCTCAACGACGGCGCGCTGAACGGCTACAAGGGCGTTTCCACCTTCACCAGCTCCGCCAATGTCCGGGTCACGGAATTCATGCGCACCCTGGGCTACGGCGCGAAAAACACCTACAACCGCTACTGCTTCGAGGAGAGCAGCCCCGTGGCAAACCTGTTCCTGGGGGTCAAATACATGATCGAGCGGGACGGCGAGGTGGAGGCAAATCGCTATTTTGACCCCATTTTTGCCAGCGGCGAGGTCTACCTGCTGGAAAACAACGCCTACCTGCCCCTGGGCTTCCTGGCCCAGAGTGAGCTTTCCGATCTGGTCCTCACCGGATCTGACCACTTTGACATCCAGAATGCCCTCTTCAGCGCGGCAACTGGCCTCTACGCCGATGTGTGGCATCCCCTGGATCCCCAGATCACCGGCGAGGAGCTGACCATCTCCTCCATCAGCGGCCCCACCGTCAAGTACAGCGGCTCCCAGTCCGGGGCCAGCATGATCTACAGCTTCACCGCCGACCGGGAGGGCTTCGTGTGCCTGGACTTCGACGTGACCAAGCGCAACAGCTACACCGTCTACCTCAACGGCGAGAAGCTCTATTCCGAGTCCCTATCCCTGACCCAGATGATCGCCGCCTGTGACGTGATCCCCGGCGATGTCATCGAGATCAACCTGACCTGCAAGCAGGGCGAGGATGGCCGCATGACCATCCGGGCCGCCATTCTGGACGATGCCCTCTTCCGCCGGGGCGTGGAAAAGCTGAGCGAAAGCACCCTGGAGCTCACCGAATACGACACCACTTACCTCTGCGGCACAGTCGATGCCGCGAAGGACGGCCTGCTCTACACCTCCATCCCCCAGGACGGCGGCTGGCGCGCCATCGTGGACGGCGAGGAGGCCGAGACGGTCCTGGTGGGCGATGTGATGCTGGCGGTGCCCATGACCGCAGGCGAGCACACCGTGGAATTTGTCTACGAGAACAAGGCCTTCGCCATCGGCTGGAAAATTTCCGCCATCTGCCTGCTCCTGCTGGCCACCACTGCGCCCCTCTACTACACCAAACGCAAAAAGGGCCGATTTGAAAAGTAAACAGCAAAAGCCCCGGTTCCATAAGGAACCGGGGCAAATTTTGTATCTTAGTACTCGTAATCGGCGGCGTAACGCTTGTCCAGCAGGTGGAAGAACTTGGCCTTGGCCTCCTCGTGGAGGGGGTGGACGGCGTAGGCAGCCAGAGCCTCGCGGCTCTCGAACTCGGAGTACAGGGCGTAGTCCATGCCGCCCTGGTAAGCCTGGCAGATCTCCAGCCAGTTCAGGCCCTCGATCTTGCCAACCAGGGGCTCCAGAGCCTCGGCAACGATCTGAACGGCCTCTTCCTTGTTGACACCCTCTTTGAAGGTGTACAGAACGATATGCTTGACCATACTATTTCTCTCCTTTTTACCAAAATACCGGAGCCGGAAACCGGCCCCGGTATGTGGGATTCAATTACTCGGCGTCAGCCTCGTCCTCCAGCAGAGCGCGGATGGACAGGGAGATGCGCTTGTTGTCAGCGTCAACATCGGTGATCTTGACCTTGACATCCTGGCCCTCAGCCAGAACATCCTCGGGCTTGTTGATGCGCTTCTCAGCGATCTGGCTGATGTGGATCAGGCCGTCAACGCCGGGCAGGATCTCAGCGAAAGCACCGAAGGTCATCAGCTTCACGACCTTGGCATCGACGACATCGCCGATGGCGTAGTTGGTCATGAACTGGTTCCAGGGGTTCATCTCAGGGGTCTTGTAGCCCAGGGAGATCTTGTGCTTGACGGGATCGAAGGAGATGACGAAAACGTCGATCTCATCGCCCACCTTGACAACATCAGCGGGGGTCTTGATGCGGTTCCAGGACAGCTCGGAGACGTGGACCATGCCATCGACACCGCCGATGTCAACGAATGCACCGTAGGAGGTCAGGGACTTGACCACACCGTGGTACTTGGCACCCTCCTGGATCTCAGCCCAGATCTTCTCCTGGTTGGCCTTGCGCTCCTCAGCGTTGACGGCACGGATGGAGCCGATGACGCGGCGGCGGGCACGGTTGACCTCGGTGATCTTCAGCTTGACGACCTTGCCGACCATACCGGTCATGTCGCCGCCCTTGGCGATGCCGGACTGGGAAGCGGGGATGAAGACGCGGATGCCCTTGACGGAAGCGACCAGACCGCCCTTGTTCTCCTCGGTGATGGTACCCTCAACGGTAGCCTTCTCCTCGGCGTAAGCAGCCATCTCGTCCCAGATCTTCATGCCGTCCAGCTTCTTCTTGGACAGCTGCACAGTGCCCTCCTGATCGTTGACGCGAACGACGAAGACCTCGATCTCGTCGCCGACGTTCAGGATGTCCTCGGGCTTGACAGAGGGATCAGCGGAAACCTCGTCGTAGGGGATGTAGCCGGCGTGCTTGGTGCCCAGATCGACGGAAACGTCCTTGTTGGTGATGCCGGTGACGATGCCGGTAACCTTATCGCCAGTATTCAAAGTCTTAATGGACTGTTCCAGCAGTGCCTCGAAGCTCTCCTCCATAACAGTCTCAACATTGGTAATTTCATTCATAGTCTTGTTGACCTCCTTTATAATCCACGCCGGCGTGGAAGCGCCAGCCGTGATTCCAACAGCAGTGACACCCCGGAAATCTTCGGCGTTCAACTCGTCAGCATTGTCCACCAAAAAAACTTTTCCGCAGTGCTCCCGGCAGATCATGGCGAGGCGGCCTGTGTTGGAACTCTTTGCGTCTCCTACGACTACCATGGCCTGACATACAGTGCTCAGCTTCGCCGCCTCATTCTGCCGAAATTCAGTTGCTTTGCATATTGTATCAAAGATTTTCAAATTAGTAAATAGTTTTTTTGCAGTTTCCCCACAAATTTTCCATAAAAATTCTGTGGAAGTTGTCTGGCAGACCATGCAAATGGGGGTATCTGCGGATACCTCACCGGATTTTGCCCAATTTTCCAGCTCCTCGGGGTTCTCGAAGATGCGGCAGTCCGAGCACCAGCCGGCGATGGCGGTGACCTCCGGGTGGGTCCGGGTGCCGATGATGACGGGAAGTCTCCCCTCTGCTTCTGCCCGCTCCACGATGCCGTGGATGCGCTTGACGAAGGGGCAGGTCGCGTCGATGATCTCCACGCCCATATTCTCCAGACGCTGCTGGACCGCCCGGGAAACGCCGTGGGAACGGATGATGACGGTGCTGCCGGGGACGGCATCCTCGGGCTCAGCAATGACGCTGACGCCCATCTGCTCAAACCGGCCCACCTGATGGCGGTTGTGGATGATGGGGCCCAGGGTGGAGACGGTCTTGCCGCTCTTTGCGGCCTCCTCCACCAGCTCCACGGCCCGGCTGACGCCGAAGCAGAAGCCTGCGTTCTTTGCGATCGTTACACTCATAACTTGCACTTCTCCCGGACGATGGCACCCATGTGGGCGATGACCTGCTCGATGGTCATGTCAGAGGTGTCCACCAGAATGTGGCTCTTGGTCTGCTTCAGGGGAGCCACGGCGCGGGTCATGTCGGCATGATCCCGGTCGTTGACCTCTTTCAGGACCTTGGCGTAGGTATCCTTGCTGCCCTTGGCCTGGAGCTCCTCAAAACGCCGCTGGGCCCGGACCTCGGGAGATGCGGTCAGGAAGAACTTCACATCCGCACGGGGCAGGACCACGGAGCCGATGTCCCGACCGTCCATGATGACGTCGTGGGTCTTGGCCACATTGCGCTGCATATCCAGCAGCGCATCCCGGACCAGACCGTGGGCGGAAACGGCGGAGGCGATCTTGGAGATCTCGGGGGTGCGGATCTCCTCGGAGACGTCGGTCTCGTTCAGGAACATGTGCTGGGAGCCGTCCTCGTCCCACTCGATCTCGATGACGCACTCGTCGATGTACTTGGTGATGCCGTCGATGTCCTTGGGGCCAATGCCGATCAGGTCAAAGAAATAGCCCAGGGTCCGGTAGATGGCACCGGTGTCCACATAGTGGAAGCCCAGCTCCTTGGCCAGGGCCTTGGCGATGGTGCTTTTGCCCGCACCGGCGGGGCCGTCGATGGCGACGGAATAATGCTTAGCCATAGTTTTCTCTCCTTTATTCTCCGCTCTTGCGCATCTTGTTCAGCGCGGCGGTTTCCAGTTCCACAACTTCGGATACGGTCAGGTTCAGCTTCCGGCCCACCTCCTGGGCGGTCTGGGGAGCCTTGCCGTCCAGACCGTAGCGCATGGTGACGACCTTCTGCTCCAGCTCGGAAATGCCGGACATGAGGCTGTCCACCCGCTCGCGGGTCTGATAGTATGCCGTGTCCTCCACGGCCTGGGTATCCTCGGGGGTCTCCTCCTCCGGCTCCCTGACCTCATGGGCCTTGCCAACCAATCGGGCATTGTCCAGGAGCTTTCGCACGGTCTCCACCTCGGAGACGGTCATGTGCATGCTTTCCGCGATCTCGTCCAGGGTGGGATTGCGGCCCAGCTCAGAAAGCAGCCGCTCGTCCACCATGCGGTAGTCCTCCACCGCCTGGCGCATCTTCTGGCCCAGGCCGGAGGCTCTGGCCTGGCGGATGATGGCACGGGCCATGGCCTGGGTGATGCCCAGGTCCCGGCAATGTTCAAAGCTGCCGCCCGCAAAGGTCAGAATGGCATCCCAGAGGCCCAGGCTGCCCTCCTGAATGAGATCCATCAGCAGCACGCCCCGGCCCGTGTGGGCCATGGCAAGCTCCACCACCCGGCTCAGGGACAGGTTCACAAGCCGTTCCCGGACATCCTTACCCTCCAGCAGCTCCAGGGCCAGCACCTCGGCATCGCCGCAGACGGGGATGGATGCCAGCTCCTGCAGGTACAGCCGCAGGGGATCGTTTTCCTCCAGGCCGGTCAGCAGCCTGCCGTCACGGACCAGCTGCTCCTCCTCCCGCAAGCGGCGGGAGGCCTCACCGCTGCCCAGATTCCGGGGCAGGTCGCCGAGGTCGATGGTCACGGCGTTTTCCGCCAGATACTCAAACAGCTCCTCCAGCTCCTCGTCAGAGCGGCTGTCCGTCCGGGTCAGCAGCTCCGCGCCGGAAAGGCTCTGGCCGTAGGCCAGTGCGCCAAAAACAGACTCCGGGTCGAAGCCCGCCCCAAAGTCCATGTATTCGTCAAAATTCATTCCAAAAAATCCTCCAATCCAAAGCCTGCGCCGATTTTTTGCAGTTTTTCCATGGCCTGCCGCTCGATCTGGCGGACCCGCTCCTTGGAGACCTCCAGCACCGCCGCGATCTCGGACAGGCTCCGGCAGACGCCGTCCTCCATGCCGAAATGCAGCCGCAGGACCGTCCGCTGACGCTCGCTGAGTTGGGTCATGAGCTCGTCCAGAAGGGTCTTCAGCTCCCGGCGGATGAGCTCCGCCTGGGGCTCGTAGCCCTCCTCCGCCGGCAGCAGGGTGCCAATGGTGTCCTCGCCCTTGTCCCCCACGGGGATGTCCAGGGAGGTCACCTCCGGGGCCAGAGCCAGAAGCTCCGTGATCTTCTCCGGGGAGAAGCCCGTCCTCCCGCTGAGCTCCGGGGCGGTGGGCTCCCGGCCCAGCTCCGCGCGGAGCTCCGTCCGCGCCTGATTCACCAGCTTCAGCCGCTCGGCGGTGTAGCCGGGGACCCGGATCAGCCCCGCCCGGTCCCCCAGGACCATGCCGATGCGCTGGCGGATCCATTTGCCGGCGTAGGTGGAGAAGCGGAAATCCAGGGTATAGTCAAATTTTCTGGCGGCGATGATGAGGCCCACGGAGCCCTCCTGAATGAGGTCCAGCAGGGGCACGCCCCGGCCCGCGTAGCTTTTCGCCACGGATACCACCAGCCGCAGATTGGAGCACACCATGGTGCGGATGGCCTCCGGGTCTCCGGCGGCGCAGCCCATGGCACATTCCCGCTCCTGCTCCGGGGTCAGGATGGGGTATCGGCGGATCTCCGAGAGATACTGACGCACGTCCTCGCCGCCGGTGCTCAAAACCTCCGCTTCCAGAAGATCGGTCATCCGTGATATCCCCCGCTTTCTTTCTTTCGATTCCGCAGGGCCAGCAGATCCTCGTCCGAGGACACGCTGCGCTTGCGGCTCCGGGCGTGGATGATGTCCACATAGTCCCGGAATGCCTGCTCGTTCACCGGCCCGCTCATGCTCTGGGCGATCATGGCAATGTGGGAGGCCTGGTCCGAATCCAGATCCTCCAGAGCTGCCACGCTGACGCCCAGGCCGGTCAGGTGCCGGGTCTGCATCTGGGTATAGACATTTGCAAAGAGGGGCACGGAGAATTCCTCCGCCTTCAGATTCGCCGCCAGATCCAGGAGCGCGGGCTCGCGCATGGCCATGGCGATGAGCCCCTCCTCCGCCCGGGCGGATTTCACGTCGTCGTAGCGGATGGTGCGGCTCTTGGGCTGGAGATTTCGGGCGGGCGACAGGTCGATCTTCTCCTGAGCCTTCTTCTCCCGCCGCTGGCGGTTCTTCCGGGCCTTTTCCACCTCCATGGACATGGCCTGGAAGCTGATCTTGCCCTCCTCGGCCACCCGGTGGCCGTAGACCTCCCGCTGGACGGAGCTGCCCAAAGTGGAGATCAGATCGGCGGCTTCCTGGATAAATTTGATGCGCTCGTCATCCACCCGCAGATCGTATTTTCTGCGGATGGCGTTGAGCTGGTATTCCACGCGGTTGGAAGCATCCTCCAGCAGGAGCTTGAACTTGTCCGCGCCGAATTTCTTCAAAAATTCGTCGGGGTCCTTGGCATCGCGCATTTTCAGGACCTTCACCTGCAACCCCGCCTTTTCCAGGATCGGGATGGCCCGTCGGGTGGCCCGCTGACCGGCCTCGTCGCCGTCGTAGATGAGCACCACCTGATCGGTATAGCGGGTCAGCAGAGCCGCGTGCTCCTCGGTGAGCGAAGTGCCCAGGGATGCCACCGCGCAGTCAAAGCCGTACTGGTGCAGTGCCACCGCATCCATATAGCCCTCCACCAGAATCAGGTAGCCAAGCTTGCTTTTCTTCGCCAGATTCAGGGCAAAGAGGTTCTTTCGCTTGTTGAAAATCAGAGTTTCCGGGGAGTTTAAGTACTTGGCCTCATTGGGATCGTTGTTGTTCATGATGCGGCCACCGAAGCCGATGATGTTGCCCCGGACATCGATGATGGGGAACATGAGCCGGTCCCGGAACCGGTCGTAGATGTTGCCGTTTTTCTGGGATTTGGTCACGAGGCCGGAGTCGATGAGCTCCTGCTCGGTGTAGCCCTTGGCCTTCATGGCCTTGACCAGGCTGTCCCAGGTGTTGGGGGCATAGCCCACGCCGAAGGTGGTCAGGGTGGACTTGGGCATGCCGCGCCCGCGGGCATAGGCCAGGGCCTCGGCACCCTCGGGGGCGTAGAGCTTCGAGTAGAAGAACCGTGCGGCCTCCTTGCTCAGGGCCCAGAGCCGTTCCTGGGCCTTGTACCGGGACTGGTACTGCTCGTCCTCGGGGACCTGCATGCCGACTCTTTTGGCAAGGGCCCGGACCGCATCGGGGTAGCTCAGGCCTTCAATTTCCATCTGGAAATTGATGACGCCGCCGCCCTTGTGACAGCCGAAGCAGTAGTAGATGCCCTTGTCCGGGTTCACGGAAAAGGAGGCGGTCTTCTCGCCGTGGAAGGGGCACAGGCCAAACAGATTGCCGCCGGACCGCTTCAGGGAGACATAGTGCCCCACCACATCTTCAATTGGATTGCGAGCCACCAGCTCGTCGATAAAAGAAGGCGGAAAAGCCATAAGATCCCCCTTTTCCTGAGTGGAAAGTGGAAAGGGGAAAGTTGAAAGTTTTTCCTAACTTTCCACTTTCAACTTTCAACTTTCAACTTGTTTAGTCTCCGTTTCCGGCCTTAAAGTTATAAATCGGTTTGATAATTCGCTCAATATCCGCCGTGGGTCCGATATTGTCCACGATATCCGCCATGGACTTGTAGGCCATGGGGCATTCGTCCAGGGTCGCCTGACCCACGGAGGTGGTATAGATGCCCTGCATCTGCTTTTTAAATTCGTTGACGGTGAAGCTCTGCTTGGCCTGGCTCCGGCTCATGAGCCGTCCGGCCCCGTGGGGCGCGGAACAGTTCCAGTCCTCGTTGCCCCGGCCCGTGCAGATGAGGCTTCCGTCACGCATATTGATGGGGATCAGCAGCCGCTCCCCCGCCTGGGCGGACACCGCGCCCTTGCGCAGGATGCCATGCTCCAGGTCGATATAATTGTGAATGGTGGTGAACCGGTCCGCGGCCTTCAGGCCCATGCCCTTCAGGATGGTGTCCATCATGGCTCTGCGGTTCAGGTCCGCGTACCGCTGGGCGATGGCCATGTCGTGGAGGTAATCCTCCAGAAGCCACCCCTCCAGATAGGCCAGGGGCTTGGGGATATTCACGGGCCGGGATTTGAGATCCCGCAGGACCCCTTCGATCTCCTGCTCCCTGCCCTGCCGCTTCAAATCGGCAATGAGAGCATCAATCTCGGACTTTCTCGAGTTCAGAGCCTTGAAGGCCGCCTCCTGGTAGTAGTTTGCGATTTCAAGACCCAGCCGGCGGCTTCCCGAGTGGATGACGATGTAGAGTCTTCCCTCTTCGTCCTGATTGGCTTCAATAAAATGATTGCCGCCGCCCAGGGTGCCGATGCTTTTCTCGGCCCGGTTCAGGTCCACGTGTTTGGCACATTTCAGCTGCTCCAGATCGATCTCCCCGGCGTAGCGGTGGGGCTTGGTGCGGATATCAAAGCCCGAAGGGATCTCGGCGCGGATGAGCTTGTCCAGCTTCTGCAGCTCCATGTGCTTGTCTTTCAGGATGACGGTCTCCATGCCGCATCCGATGTCCACGCCCACCAGATTGGGACAGACCTTGTCCCCGATGGTCATGGTGGTGCCCACGGTGCAGCCTGCACCGGCGTGGATGTCGGGCATCATGCGCACCCGGCTTCCTTCCGCGTAGGGCTGATTCAGGAGGCCGATGACCTGGGAGATGGATTCCTGGTCAACGATTTCGGTAAAGACCTTGGCCTCCGCGTATTTTCCTCGTAATTCGATCATAGCTCCTATTATGGTTGGCGGAGATGTTCTTCCGCAATAATTGATTATAACATATTTCCCCCGAACATTCCACCCTTTGGGATAAAAAGTCCGGGGGATTTTCGGATTTATTCCACAGGAAACGCCCGGTATTCCTTGCCCGTCTCCATGCCCTCCACATTGGCGGCGGACATATCGATGAGCTTCGCCAGGAAGGGCTCCGCCTGGGCTTCGGGGACGAGAATTTCCAGCTCCACCTCCGCGCCAAACTGGGTATCGCGGATGATGCCGCCCCAGGCGGCCACCTCCAGCTTCACGCGCTCGTAGAAGGTGTAGGGACAGGGCACATAGAGCACCGACCAGACCCGCTTCATGGATTTTCCCGCCGCATCCACGGCGATCTTCGCACCCTTGGTGTAGGCCCGGACCAGACCACCGGCACCCAGGAGGATGCCGCCAAAGTATCTTGTCACCACGCACACGCAGTTATACAGACCCTCCCGCTGCAGTACCTGCAGCATGGGCATACCGGCGGTGCCGCCGGGCTCGCCGTCATCGGAAAAGCGCACCGCGCCGTCCTTCAGGATGTAGGCCCAGCAGTTGTGGGTGGCATCGTAGTGCTGCTTTTTCATCTGCTGGATGCGTTCCAGTGCCGCCTCCTCGGTCTCCACGGGCCAGAGTCTGCCGATGAAATGGGACTTTTTCTCGTAAAATTCATCCTCACCGAAATCGGTGGGCACCAGATATTCTTCCATGCTTTACAGCTCCCTTTCACCGTCACTACGCAAGGGCAATCCCGTGCCTTTCGGAGATTGCCACGGGCCTGACGGCCCTCGCAATGACGTGTATCTTTTTACATTTCCATAATGATATAGTCTCTCAGTCGTCCGTAGAGGATTTCGTCCACGATGGTCTCGATCTCGATGCCATCGGCGGTGTAGTCCACGCTCTTGACCTGTGCATTGTTGTGGAGGGTATCCACCATGCCGCCCATGGAATAGGGCAGGCACACCAGCACATGGTGCAGTCCCTTATCCAGGGCCTTCTCGATGGCCTTCAGAAGGCCACTCATATTATCGCCCGTCCGGGCGGAAATTGCAACCACATCTTCACCGATGGGAATGTCCGTGGGCTCCACCAGATCGGCCTTATTGTAGGCGTTGATGACGGGGGTGCCCTCCTTGGCAAGCTGGTGAATGAGCTTTTCAACCACCGCAATGTGCTCCTCCCGGTGGGGATCGGCGGAGTCGATGACATGCAGCAGCACATCCGCGTACTCCAGCTCCTCCAGAGTGGCCCGGAAGGCATCCACCAGATGGTGGGGCAGCTTCGCGATGAAGCCGACGGTATCGCTGAGAATGACATCCAGATTGTCGGATACGGTCAGCTGCCGGGAGGTGGTGTCCAAGGTGTCGAAGAGCCGGTTGTTGGCGGGGATGCCCGCACCGGTGAGCTGGTTCAGAAGCGTGGACTTGCCCGCGTTGGTGTAGCCCACGATGGCCACCACGGGGACGGAATTCTTCATTCTGCGCTCGCGCTGGACAGCGCGGACCTGGCGGACCTGCTTGAGCTCCTGCTCCAGGCGGTTGATGCGCTCGCGGATGTGGCGGCGGTCGGATTCCAGCTTGGTCTCGCCGGGGCCACGGGTGCCGATGCCGCCGCCCTGGCGGCTGAGGCTCGTGCCCATGCCGCTCAGCCGGGGCAGCAGATACTTATACTGGGCCAGCTCGACCTGGAGGCGGCCCTCCCTCGTCTTGGCCCGCTGGGCGAAGATGTCCAGGATCAGCGCACTGCGGTCCAGGACCGTCACGCCCAGAATCTCCTCCAGGGCCCGGATCTGGCCCGCGGAGAGCTCGTTGTCAAAAATCGCCATGGTGGATGCGGTGGCCTCGATGAGAAGCCGGACCTCCTGGGCCTTGCCCTCGCCGATGAAGGAGTGGGCATCGGGGGTATGGCGGTTCTGGAGCACCTTGGCGGTGCAGAAGCCACCGGCAGTCTCCAGCAGAGCCTCCAGCTCCTCCAGAGTCTCCTCGGTGGCGGTCTCATGGAGCTTGAAGCAGTCGGCGTTCAGACCAACCAGCACCGCCCGCTCCACAATGTGTTCATCAAAATTTCGTTCCATTTCTTACCTCATATACATCCTACGTAGGGAATGCCGTCCCCGGCATTCCGCAGTTTCTCAAAAAGCCCTGTAGGGGCGGGGCATTGACCCGCCCGTGGTTTTTGCATGAGCAAAATCCATCGCCGCAAGGCAAAAAAACGTTATTTCCCTTCGGGAAATCCGAAAAACAAAGTTTTTCGGCGGGCGGG
>JBGVNV010000077.1:0-10985 GCA_045125955.1 Faecousia sp. | reverse complement strand
GCAGCCCCATGGTCATTCCCGTTGTGACCCGGCTGTAAGCATGGTCTCAATTGCATCCGAGCAGAAAAGTACCGTCGCTGAGTATCTCTCAGCGACGGCTTTACTTTTTGGGGTATGGCGTTTTGATGTCGGTACGGCCCAACAGGTAGTCGGTACTGGTTTGATAGATATCTGCCAGCTTTACCAGAATCGAAACAGGAACTTCATTCTCTCCTGTTTCGTATTTGGAATAGCCGGTCTGAGACATCCCCAACAATGCCGCCAACTCCGTCTGATTTCTGTCACTATCTTCACGCAGATCCCGTAGTCTCGGATACACAGACATCACCTCTGCGCACATGATAACGCATTAGTCCTTAACCCTTGACAGGTTAACCTGCATCAGGTTAATATATGCATGAGGTGAGGACATTGGCCAGTCACAGTAGTTATAAGGACCTCTACTTCCATCTATTTGGTGCGATGGCCCGGGCGGCCGAGTATCTAGAGCAGGGAAACGTTATCCTTGCCTACGAATGCCTCGTCACAGCCCAATTGGAAGCGGAAGAGGCCTGTCTGGAATTCGATATCCTCCCCGAACAGTGAAAGCAGCCGTTTCCGGCTGCTTTCTTATTTGCACCTCAAGCAGGTACAGGGCTGATCGATGCGCCAGTCCTATGACGGTCCGCACCGCCGGTCGGCTCCGGACCGGCAAGTTTTCAAAAAATCCCCCTGACCGCGGTCAGGGGGATTCGTTCCTGTGATATCATTCCGCCTTGGGGTCCTCGGTGTCGAAGACCGTCTTGGCGCTGGCGGCCAGGCCTGCCAGGCCCTGCAGCTCACTGGGGATGATGATCTTGGTGGCCTTTCCGTCAGCAACCTTCTGCATGGCCTCCAGAGCCTTCAGCTTCACCACCTGGTCGTTGGGGGCGGACTCGTTCAGCAGCTTCAGAGAATCGGCCAGAGCCTGCTGCACCTTCATGATGGCCTCAGCCTCGGCCTCGGCGGCCATGATGCGGGCTTCCTTCTCGCCCTCGGCCTTCAGGATGGCGGCCTGCTTCTCCGCGTCAGCCCGCAGAATGGCGGACTGTTTCTCACCCTCGGCTACCAAAATCTGGGACTGCTTGCTGCCCTCGGCCTGCAGGATGGACTCGCGGCGTTCGCGCTCGGCCTTCATCTGCTTTTCCATGGCGTTCTGGATTTCCTTGGGCGGGATGATGTTCTTCAGCTCCACACGGTTGACCTTGATGCCCCAGGGGTCGGTGGCCTCGTCCAAAATGGAGCGCATCTTGGCGTTGATGGTGTCGCGGGAGGTCAGGGACTGATCCAGCTCCAGCTCGCCGATGATGTTGCGCAGGGTGGTGGCCGTCAGGTTCTCGATGGCGTTCATGGGATGCTCCACGCCGTAGGTGTACAGCTTGGGGTCCGTGATCTGGAAATAGATGACGGTGTCGATCTGCATGGTGACGTTGTCCTTGGTGATGACGGGCTGGGGGGGATAGTCCAGGACCTGCTCCTTCAGGGAGACACGGCGGGCGATGCGGTCGATGAAGGGGGCCTTGAAATGCAGGCCAACGCCGTCCACACGCTCAAAGGCACCCATGCGCTCAATGACGTAGGCCCGGGACTGCTGGACCACATAGATGTTGCTGACCACCAGGATAATGGCGATCAAAACGATGACTGCAAAAATGATGAAAGGACCCATAATTCTTACCTCCTTTAAAAAATACAGCGGTTAAACGGACGCCTCTTCCCGGACGGGGGAGACGAAGACCTTCACGCCCTCGATTCGCTCCACCTTCACCAGAGTGCCGGCGGGAATGTGGCTGTTGTCACTGGACCGGGCGGACCACTCCACGCCGTTCACCTGGATCTGGCCCAGGGCGGCGATGTTGTTGACGGGGGTGATGACCACGCCGGTGGCACCGATGATGCTGTCGATGTTGGTCCGGGTGATGCGGGGGGTGAAACGCTTACGGACCACGCTCCGCAGAGAGAGCAGGAGGACGATGGCCAGCAGCAGGAAGACCGTCACCTGGAAGGCCAGTCCGCCGCCGGTCAGGGCCACGATAATGGCACCCAGCGCGCCCACGGCAAACCAGATGGACACCAGTGACACCGTCATAGCCTCCGCCGCCATGAAGATCACCATAGCGATCAGCCAGAAAATTGCTTCCCAATTCATTGTGATACCTCCTTTTCTGATTGCGGAATGCTTGGATTGGGCTTACCTATACTATAGCAGAAATGCCCAAATCCGTCAATCGGCAGATTTGGGCGTTTGTGAACATTTCCGATAACATTTTGTGGAAGAAAAGGATGAATTTCTGTATGAAAGCCATTTTCCCCCGCCATTTCCGGGCAAATGATACAAAAGTATCGATTTAAGAATTATTAAGAAATGGGTGCGATGCGCATTTGCCCCGTAGGGCGTGCGGCACTGCCCACGCCGACCATGTCACGATCATTGCCCGGGCAAATCAGAAGGACCAGTCGCCACCCACCACCGTCATTGCGAGGAGCGAAGCGACGTGGCAATCCGTTCTCTTTCCGCCCCCCGGAGGGGGACGGGCGGTGCTTCGCACCGCAGGGGATACGGATTGCCACGCCCCGATGGGGCTCGCAATGACGTGGTGATTTTTGGCTGATCCTTCTCTTTTGGCATGGTGGTCATCGCAGCGGAGCGGGCGATTCCTGAATCGCCCCTACAGCGGGAGCGATGAAGGCGGGTACTGCGGAACGGTCATAACCGTTCCTTACAATAAAATGTCTGAAATCAGCCCAGCCGGTCGGTGAGGAATGCCTTCACATCCTCCACCCGGCCGAAGGGGGAAGTGAGCTCCGCCTCCTCCAGGAAGGCCAGGAAATACTCCTGCTCCGTGGCGAGGCTGCGCCGGTAGGTGTCCCGGCCCGCGCCGGGGTTTTCCAGCTCCTGCTGATAAATCTGCACCGCCGCATCATTGCTCACCACATAGCTGATGATGTACAGGGGGTTGCTGTAGAAATGGGGCACCGTGACCAGATCCCGGCTGTCCCAGTCCATGGCGGCGAAGCCGTATTCGGTGCAGATTTCCTCGTAGATCGCCAGGATGTTCTCGCCGGTGATCTCCTCCTGGGGCAGGTCGTAGAGGGCCAGCTCGAAGGCGGCGTAGGCGGCCTGCTCCACGTAGGTGCACAGGCAGTCCGCCAGCTTCATCTCCACAAAGGCTTCCTCCGCGCCCACGCAGTCCAGGCTCAGAAGCTCCATGGCCTGGGAGAAAATTTCCAGCACATCGATGCCCGCAACGGAGCCGCCGGCGGCGTAATCCGTGGCAAAATGGCCGAATTCGTGGGCGAAGGCCAGACAGTCGTACCGGGTGCCGGTGCCGCTGACCAGGATGTAGGGCTCATAGTATTCGTAGAAAAACAGCTCGAAGGACATGCCGGACTTGTTGGGGGAGGTGCTGATGTCGCAAAGATTCGCCGCATCCATCAGCCGGAAGGCATCCCAGACCTGGCCGCCCATGGCCTTGGCGGCGGTCTTCACATAATCGTAAACTTCGGACTCCCCCATGGGCTCCTGGCCCACGGCGAACCGGTCCCAGGTGTTGGCCTGCTCATACAGGGGCACCAGAGCTTTCAGCTCTTCCAGATAATCGGCCGCCTGGGCGGGGGTGTAGTCCCGGCTGTAGTAGAAATCCCAGGCAAAATCCCGGTAGCTGTCGTAGCCAACGCTCTGGGCGATCTCCCGGCGCAGGAGCACCAGCTCCGCCAGAAGCTCCGCCAGGGGCTCGGCGCACTCGTCCAGAAATTCCGCCTCGGTGACCTCATAAGCCCCGTCGGTCAGGTCGTAGTATTCGCTGACCAGAAGCTGCTCTTGCTCCATCAGCTCCACCAGCTCGTCGTCGTACCAGCCCTCGCCGTCGTAGTCGTCAAACCAGCCGTCGCCGAAGTATTCCTCCTCCAGGGCGTCCCGGCAGGGGCTTTTGGCCAGGACGGTATAGATATCCTCCAGATACTGGTCCATCCGGGCGGCGTTTTCCGCGCAGAATTCGTACTCGCCCTCCCAGTAGATGTCGCTGAGGTTGGCCTGATAGTGGACGTAGGCCAGATCGTAGGCGGTCATGTAGCCCTCGTATACATCATAATAGTCCCACACCGCATCCAGAATCTGATTGGTCAGCCTGGATTCCGTGCCCACGTCGATAGCTTCCCGGGCCGCCTCCTCGATGGCATCCAGATCCGGGCGGACATACTTCATGTCCTCGAACTTGACGATCTGGGAGAAGCCCATGGCATTCTTCGCCCCGCATCCGCAGAGCAGCAGCGCGGCACAGAGCACCAATGCCAGCATCCGTTTCATAAGCATCCTTCTTTCTGTCTTTTTCTGATAGAATACCATATATTTCTGATTGTGGCAAGGTGAATGTGGGATCATGCCGTTCCCCCGCCGCTTCGCGGCGGACCCCACATCAGTCAGCCATTGGTTCCGAAGAGCCAATGGCTGACAGCTTCTCCCCAGGGAGAAGCCTTTGTCCCGCGTCCAACGCGCTGCCACCAAACACAACCAAGCGGAAGTTTCAACCAAAAGGCTTCTCCCTTGAGGGTGGTGCTCCGCGCAGCGAATCTAAAATCCAATGATTGCCGGGGGCAATCACACCTTAATTCCAAGCTGTCATGGACTCGGCTCTTCGGAACCGAGTCCATGACTGATGTGGGTGACCCCGCCCCGTTGGGGCGGGGATTTCCGATGCCGCAGGCATCGGAGGAACGGCACGATGGCCGTTCCCACAAAAAACGCCCTCCCCGGTTTTGGGGAGGGCTGTTTGATCATTGTGCGTTTTTCTGGGCATCCATGGCGGCGTGGAGCTTTTTGTTGATGCCACGCAGGATGGGGATCGCCAGCACCAGGGTCAGCGCGTCGGCCACGGCCTGGACTGCGCCCACGCCGTATGCTCCGAAGATCCAGGCCATGGGGTACAGGATGGGCAGGAAGCAGCTGCCCTGCCGGGCGGTGGAGAGGGCCAGCGCGCCCTTGGCGTTGCCCAGGCCCACGCAGTACATGTTGACGATGGCGACCCAGGCGTGGATGGGCAGGGCGACGGCCTGGGTGATGATGGCAAAGGCACCGATCTTCCGCATTTCCTCATCCGTGCCCGCGAAGAGGACGATGAGCTGATCCGCAAAGAGGATGCAGACCGCCGCCATGATGAGGCCGCCCCAGAAGGCCACCTTGCTGGAGAAGCGGTAGCTCTCCTGGACCCGGTCGTAGCGTTTGGCACCCCAGTTGAAGCCGGCCACGGGCTGGAAGCCGTTGCCGAAGCCCAGGATGATGCCGAAGGGGAACATCATGATCTTGGTGCATACGCCGATGCCCGCGAGAACGGAGTCGGAGATGTTGCCCGCCAGGGTGTTCAGCAGGATGCCGGCCACCACCGCCAGACCGCTGCGGAACATGGAGGAAGAGCCCACGGAGACCACCTCGGTGACGGTGTCCCGGGTGGGCTTGAAATTCCGGATGGACAGGTGCAGCAGGCTCCGCCGGGTGATGTAGGGGAAGATCAGGATCATAAAGCTGACCACCTTGGAGATGGCGGTGGCGAGGGATGCACCGGCCACGCCCATTTTCAGGCCGAAAATGAAGATGGGGTCCAGCACGCAGTTGAGGATGCCGCCGAAGCCCATGCCCACCATGCTAAGGGTCGCGCTGCCCTCACTGCGCAGGCACTGGTTCATGACGAAGTTACAGGCCATGAAGGGGGCCGCCATGAGCACATAGGTGGCGTAGTCGACAGAATACTGCTCACAGGTAGGCGTTGCACCCAGCAGCCGGACCATGGGGACCATGAAGATGGTGCCGAAGATCAGCAGAGTCGCACCGATGGCAAAGGCGGAGTAAAAGGCAGTGGAGAGCACCTGGCCGGCCTTCTTGTCATCGTTTTTGCCCAGCAATCGGGCGATGTAGGAGTTGGCACCCATGGCCAGCATGGAGCCGCACATCATAATGAGCTGGTCCAGGGACGCGTTGACGCTCACCGCCGCAGTGGCGTTGGTGCCCAAGCTGCTGACGAAGTAGGTGTCCGCCAGGGAGTAGATGGAATTGATGAGGAACGCCACGATGGTGGGGATCGCCATCTTCGGGATCACCCGCTGGATGGGCTCGTTCAGCATCATCAGCTTGCGGTCTTGCTGTTTCTGTGCGCCTTTGGCATCCATAGGGGAGGACCTTCTTTCTGTTTATTATAAGATTTTGTACTTACAAACGTAGGGCGGGGGGCTTGCCCCCGCCGGGATTTTACGCCACAGGCGAAAAATCCCCTTGCCGCCAGGCAAGAATCCATCGTCTTGATCGTCCTGAGACGATGCGAATTCCACCGTTGGCGGAATTCGCGGCGGGGGCAAGCCCCCCGCCCTACCGTGTTTTGTGAAGTCGATAAACTATGGATTCGTAGGGGCGATTCAAGAATCGCCCGCCGCCCCGCTGGGGCGGGAGAGAAAAGTGAAGAGTGAATAGTGAAAAGTGAATAGGTTTTTAACCGGTCCAGGGAGGTAATGTCATCTGGACTTCAAATCCCACCTCGGCCAGACTTCTGTGCAGGGCCGCCAGGGATTCGGGGTCTGCGGGGCCGTCGGAATGGCAGCCGCCGCAAAGGGGATGGCTCCGACGACTGCGGATCAGGCTTTGCGTCACCACATTGGCACCCGCCAGAATCTGGCCGGGGGCATTGTCCGGGGCCACGATCAGGGCCTCCGGCAGCATCAGCCGGAGGAGGGAGATGAGATATTCCACCGTTTCCGGCTCCGCGCCCATGGGCACCAGCTCCACGCCGTGGGGCTGGAACTCCTCGATGAATTTCAGCTCCCGCGCCAGCTCGGCGGGGGTCTGATCCCCCACCAGAAAGCCGCAGACCGTCTGGAACTCCGTTTCCTTCAGGGCGTTCATGGTGTGCAGCCGCCGTCCGAAGTCAAATTCCGGCGGGTGATTGGCCCGGAACCGGTCCGGGTCTGCCGTCTCCTGGAGCAGCACATACCGGTCTGCGCCCGCGTCCGACAGCGTGCGCAGGCTCTCAGCGTCCCGCTCACCCAGGGCCAGGGCCACGGCGCAGACGGGGAAATGCTCCCGGATCTGGGCGATCAGGCCCCGGAGCATTTTATCCGTGTAAAATTTGTCCGGACCGCTCCGCAGGAGAAAATTGTGGACCCCCATGGACCAGGCATCCTCACAGCAGTCGAGAATTTCTCTTGGCCGCATCCGGTAGCGGGTGTGGTCCGCCGAGGACCGCTGGTGGCAGAGCGCGCAGTCGTGGGGGCAGATGCTGCTCAGGTCGATGAGTCCCCGCAGGTATACCCCGGTGCCAAACCGCGCCCGCCGCTCCCGGTCCGCCAAATGACGGGCCCGGTCGGTCAGCGGCTGAGTCAAAAGAAGCGTATATTCCTGGGCCGTCAGCCAGCGGTCATGGCTGAGCTTGTGCAGAAGCTCCTCCAATTCACCGCCCCCTTTCCGTTGTTTTTTATATCATAGCATAAAATCTTTACCATGTCCATGCTTTCTCGTTTTCCACAGGAATTGCGCGTGTGTGTGCACATAAGGACCGCCCGACTTCCAATACAGAAGCCCCAGCCCTAAACAAGCACGTCATTGCGAGGGGGCAAAGCCCCCGTGGCAATCCCGTCGATTTTCTGAGGCATTCGATAGACCACGGGATTGCCACGCCAGTGTGCGCACTGGCTCGCAATGACGCTCTTTCTCCCTCCGTGAGAAAGTCACGGAAGAATTTTTGCTTCGGTGGTAATATTTCATCAACCGAAAGGAACACTAACACATACCAAAATAAATGGAGGTAACTGATATGAAATATGTTTGCGACGTCTGCGGCTGGGAATACGACGAGGCTCTGGGCTACCCCGAGGGCGGCATTGCCCCCGGCACCAAGTGGGAGGATGTCCCCGAAGATTTCGAGTGCCCCCTGTGCATGGTGGGCAAGGACGAGTTCTCTCAGGAGTAACCCGGCAGCCCGGCAGGGCCGGGGACCAATTCGTTCTGGTAGGCCGGTGGTCAAATAACACCATTGGGCCCTCTCGACTGGTCGCTGGCTCACGCTCGGCGTATTGGGAAGAACATTTTGTTTCGGAACTCCCCCGTTTCTCCGGAAACGGGGGAGTTTTTATCGTAGGGCGGGCGGCATTGCCCCCGCCGATCAGGTATGATGACCGCATTGCCAACACAGAAGCACCAGCCATCGATCACCACGTCATTGCGAGGCCCATCGGGCCGTGGCAATCCGCGTCTCTCCGGCCCCACCGGGGCCGGGCGGCGCAACGCGCCGCAGGGGTTACGGATTGCCACGTCGCCTGTCGGCTCCTCGCTATGACGTGGTGATTTCGGGGCTGGTTCTTCTTTTGGGGCGTTTGACCGATGCCTGCGGCATCGGCGGGCGATTCGTGAATCGCCCCTACGAGGTTACCGTACCAGGCCGGACCACACGGGTTTTACTCGTCTGCCGACAAGCAGAATCTACGACAGTTTTGGTCCGGGCACTGCCCGGCGGGTGACAAGGTCACGGAAGATTTTTCTTTCCTGGGTTAAACTGTAGTCAAAGAAACGAAAGGAGCGATCACCATGTTGGATCTGAACGAAAAGCTGTACGAGGAACTCTTAGCGGGGGACAAGCCTCTGCTGGTGGAATACTGGGCCCCCTGGTGTGTGTACTGCCGCCGGATCGTGGTGGCCATGGAGCAGGTGGCGAAGAACCACGAAGGCCGTCTGGTGGTGGGGCGCATCAACATCGACGACTTCCCCGCCCTGGCGGAGCGGGAGCGCATCGAGGTGGTCCCCACCCTGGTGCTTTACCACAGGGGCGACGCCCTGGGGTCCATGGTGGCTCCCGAATCCCGGAGCCGCATCGAGGAATTTTTGGAAGACTATCTGGAGAATTGAGGTGCTAATGATATGAAGCGCATTTATGATATGATCGTCCTGGGCGGCGGACCCGGCGGATACACGGCGGCCCTCTACGCCGCCCGGGCGGGACGGAGCGTGCTGGTGCTGGAGCGGCTGAGCCCCGGCGGGCAGATGGCCCTGACCAGCGAGATCGACAATTACCCCGGCTTCCCCGAGGGGGTGGACGGCTTCGAGCTGGGCATGAAATTCCAGGAGCAGGCCCACCGCTTCGGCGCGGAAACCGAATACGCCGAGGTCCGGTCCCTGGATCTGAGCGCAGATCCCAAGGTGCTCCATAGCCCCGACGGCGATTTTTACGCCCGGACCGTGGTCATCGCCACCGGCGCGGGCCCGCGAAAGCTGGGCATCGAGAACGAGGAGCGGCTGACGGGCCGGGGCGTTCACTACTGCGCCCACTGCGACGGCATGTTCTACCGGGGTAAAACCGTCGTCCTGGTGGGCGGCGGCAACTCCGCAGCGGCGGAGGCCCTGCACCTGTCCCGGCTGGCGGAAAAGGTCATCCTGGTCCACCGGCGGGATACCCTCCGGGCCACCAAGCTCTACCACGAGCCCCTGATGAAGCTGCCCAACATCGAATTCAAGTGGAACAGCGCAGTCATAGAGCTCCCCGGTGAGAACCGGCTGTCCGGCGTGAAGATCAAGAATTTGATTTCCGGCGAGGAGGAGCTTCTGGACGCCGCAGCCCTCTTCGTCAGCATCGGCAGGACCCCCTCCACGGCATTGGTCGCGGGTCAGCTGGAGCTGGAGAACGGCTATATCGTGGCGGACGAGTCCGCCCGGACCAGCATCCCCGGCGTCTTCGCCGTGGGCGATGTCCGCACCAAGGCATTGCGGCAGATCATCACCGCCGCCGCAGACGGCGCGAATGCGGCACATTTTGCGGAGGAGTATCTGGAGCACGCGCCCGCTTAAATCAGAGGGACAAGCTACAAGTTACCACGTCATTGCGAGGAGGGCAAAGCCCGACGTGGCAATCCGCATCTCTCCGGCCCCGGTGGGGCCGGGCGGTGCTTCGCACCTCAGGGGATACGGATTGCCACGTCGCCTGTCGGCTCCTCGCAATGACGTGCGTGTTTTCGGCTGGTGCTTCTGTTTTTGGCGCGGCAGTCATCGAAAGATGCGGGCGATTCTTGAATCGCCCCTACAGTGTGGGCGCAGGATGCCCCTCCCGCAAATCTCCATTTGACATTCTCCCCCGGCGGGGCTATACTGGACCCAAGGAGGGATGAACCATGGAATTTTCCCAGTGCTTTCCCATTTGGAACAAGCTGACCGCCGACCAGCAGCAGCGGCTGCGGAGCGTTACCGAATTACAAAAGATCCCCAGGGGCACCGTGGTCCACGACGGCAGCCCCGAATGCAAGGGCATGGTCCTGGTGAAGTCCGGCCAGCTCCGGGCCTACCTGCTCAACGAGGAGGGCCGGGAGGTCACCATCTGCCGGTTCTTTGATATGGATATCTGCCTGTTTTCCGCGTCCTGCGTCATGCCCAACATGATGTTCGACGTGTTCATCGAGGCGGAGAAGGACACGGAGATCTGGGTCATCCCCGCGTGTCTGTACCAGAACCTCATGGACGAGAGCCTGCCCCTGTCCAACTACTCCCACGCCCTCATCACCAACCACTTCTCCGAGGTTATGTGGCTCATGGAGCAGATCATGTGGAAGAGCTTCGACAAGCGTCTGGCGGGCTTTTTGGTGGAGGAATCCCGGATTGAGGAGACCACCGCCCTGAAGATCACCCACGAGAAGATCGCCGCCCACTTAGGAACCGCCCGGGAGGTGGTCACCCGGATGCTCCGCTGGTTCCAGAGCGAGGGCATGGTCAAGCTCACCCGTGGCACCGTGGAGCTCCTGGACCCCAAGGGCCTGGAAAAGCTCAGCAACAGCTAAATGAAATCCCCGTCCAACCGGACGGGGATTTTTCAGCTTGTCAAAGAACTATCCAAACGCCCCCGTTTCGTGTATAATAGACGAATCGGGGGTGTTTTTATGGAACAATGGAAAAACAACGCACGGCGGGAGCCTATTATCGTGGATCTGGACACTTTGGTTCCCAAAGA
>JBGVNV010000076.1:0-30773 GCA_045125955.1 Faecousia sp. | reverse complement strand
GGCTATGTGGATATGCTGAACAGCAAGGATACGGAAGAAAACAAGACCCGGCTGGAAAACGTGCGAGAGTTAAAATCCAGCATCAATTCCTACATCGAAAACGCGGAAATCCCCACTTTGGGTGGATTTTTGGAAGAAATCGCTCTGTATACGGACATTGAAGAGTACAACGAAGACGACGATGCCGTTGTGATGATGACCATGCACGCGGCCAAGGGCCTGGAATTCCCCAATGTGTTCCTGGTGGGCTTTGAGGACGGTCTGTTCCCCGGTCTGAAGTCCATCGGCGATCCGGAGGAGATGGAGGAGGAGCGACGGCTTTGCTACGTTGCCATCACCCGCGCCCGGAAGACCCTGGATATCTCCCACGCCCGCCAGCGGATGCTCTACGGTCGGACCAACTCCGCCATGGCCTCCCGGTTTATCAAGGAGATCCCCGAGGACTACATCCAGCGCAAGGGCGGCAACCGGCTCCAGGCGGACCGGCCCAGCTACGGTCAGAGCAGCTACGGCAGCTCCTATGGCGGCTCCTACGGCGGTCAGCGGCCCGTCAGTGCCCAGACTGCGGCGCGGCAGGCCCAGATCAAGAAGAGTCAGAAGAGCAGCCTGACGGGCACTGCAACCGTCGCGGCACCCGCGAGCGTGATGCTGGAGCTGAACAAGGGCGACATGGTCCAGCACAAGGCCTTCGGAAAGGGCATGGTCCTGACCGCCATGAAGGTGGGCGGTGATGTGCTGTTGGAGATCGCCTTCGACCAGGTGGGCACCAAGAAGCTCTTCGCCAAGACCGCATCGGTCCACATGAAGAAGCTGTAATGTTTCCGGAAACTGCCCATAATCTTTCCCGGAGGGGATGCTATGGGCAGAGGGAAAGGGCGTGTTCGGTTTTTGGCGGTGGCGGTCATCGCGGTGGGGGTATGGGGCTTCTTTAGCCTGCGGAGTCGTCTGCGGCCCGTGGTGCGGAGTCTGGCGAAGACCCAGGTCATCAACACCGCCTCGGACCTCATCAACGATGCCATCCTCCGGCAGATCATGGAGGGGCAGATCCAGTATGACCGGATCGTGTACTTCGAGAAGGACTTAAATGGGCGGATCACCGCCCTGAAGACCAACATGGCGGAGGTCAACCGTCTGAAGACCGAGACACTGAACCTCATCAACGACGAGATCATGGCCCAGGATACCGATTCTCTGGGTGTCAGCCTGGGGAGCCTGATCCTGCCGGAGTTTTTCTCCGGCAAGGGGCCGCTGATCCCGGTGCGGATCATCGCCATCCGCAATTCCGATGCGAATTTTCAAAGTGAATTTACCGAAGCCGGCATCAACCAGACCCTGCAGCAGCTGAGGATGGATGTCATCGTGGATGTGACCATCCTGGTGCTGGGGCAGACGGAGACCTTTACGGTGTCCAGCCAGATGGTGGTGGCGGAGACGATCATCGTGGGCGATGTGCCCGCGACCTATTTACAGACAGGAGGGGACTATGGAACCCAAAGAGAGAATCAGGGAGCTGACGGACCTGCTCAATGAGGCAAATACGAAATACTACGTTCTGGATGCCCCGGAGATGCCGGATTTTGAGTATGATCGGCTCCTGCGGGAGCTGGAGGAGCTGGAACGCGCGCACCCGGAGCTGGCCTTGCCGGATTCCCCCACCAAGCGGGTGGGCGGCGAGGCCCTGAGCCAGTTTGAGAAGGTGCAGCATCCCGTGCCGCTCATGAGCCTGCAGGATGTGTTCTCCACCGAGGAGCTGCAGGAGTTTCTGGACAAGATGAAGGAAGCCTTCCCCAGTGCGGAATTTTCCGTGGAGCCCAAGATCGACGGCCTTTCCGTGGCTCTGGAATATCAGGACGGCGTGTTCGTCCGGGGTGCCACCCGCGGCGACGGCGAGATCGGCGAGGATGTGACGGAAAACCTCAAGACCATCCGCTCCATCCCCATGACCATTCCCGACTCCACAGGACGGCTCATCGTCCGGGGCGAGGTGTTCATGCCCAAGAAGGTCTTCGAGGCCTTGAACGCCCAGCGGGAGGAGGAGGGTAAGGCCCTCTTCGCCAATCCCCGGAACGCCGCCGCAGGCTCCCTGCGGCAGCTGGACCCGAAAATCGCCGCCCAGCGCAAGCTGGACATCCTGATCTTCAATGTCCAGCTCATCGAGGGCGTGGAATTTGCCACCCATGAGGAGTCTCTGAAATACCTGAAGGACCGGAAATTCAAGGTAGTGGGCGCGAAATTTTATTCGGATTCTGCGAAAGTCATCAAGCGCATCGGGGAGATCAACGACACCCGGGAAAAGCTGACCTTTGACATTGACGGCGCGGTGGTGAAGCTCAATGACCTTGCCCAGCGGGAAAAGATGGGCACCACCTCCAAATTCCCCAAGTGGGCCGCGGCCTACAAGTATCCCCCGGAGATCAAGGAGACCGTCGTGGAGGACATCGTCATCCAGGTGGGCCGCACCGGCGTGCTGACCCCCAAGGCGGTGGTCCGGCCCGTGAGACTTGCGGGCACCACCGTCACCAACGCCACCCTCCACAACCAGGATTTCATCACCGGCCTGGGACTTTCCGTGGGTGACACGGTCCAGATCCGAAAGGCGGGGGAGATCATCCCTGAGATTTTGGCGGTGACCAACCATCAAAGTGGAGCGGAAGTTTATCAGATCCCCTCTGTTTGTCCCGTGTGTGGAGCAAAGGTCGAACGGGACCCTGACGGAGCCTTCCTGCGGTGCACCGGCGCGGCCTGTCCCGCCCAGCTCAGCCGGAGTCTGGCTCATTTCGTCAGCCGGGATGCCATGGACATTGACGGCCTGGGTAAAAACATCGTGGAGGCCCTGATCGAGAAGGGCTTTGTGAAGACTCCTGCGGACCTGTACTACCTGACCGTGGAGGAGATGAAGCAGCTCTGGTCCAAGGGCGACACCCAGGCCAAGAAGCTTCTGAAGGCCATTGACGAGAGCAAGGGCCGGGACCTGAGCCGCCTGATCTTCGCCCTGGGCATCCGGCAGGTGGGAGCCAAGGCGGGCAAGACTCTGGCGGGCCATTTCGGCTCCCTGGATGCCCTGATGAACGCTACCCTGGAGGAGCTGACGAATGTGGAGGATGTGGGCGAGATCACCGCCCGGAACATCCTTGACTGGTTCGCCCAGCCCAGTGCGCGGGAGATGGTGGAGCGGCTCCGGGCCGCCGGGGTCAACTTTGAGAGCCAGCGGGTGGTTTCCGATGCCCGGTTTGCGGGCATGACCTTCGTGCTCACAGGTGCGCTGACCAAGTTCACCCGGGACCAGGCCACGGAAAAGATCGAGCTCTTCGGCGGTAAGGCCAGCGGCTCCGTGTCGAAAAAGACCACCTACGTGGTGGTGGGCGAGAATGCAGGCTCCAAGGAGCGCAAGGCTCGCGAGCTGGGGATCCCCATCCTCAGCGAAGACGATTTCCTGGCGATGATCCAATAAAACATAACGAAGCCGACGGCGATGCCGTCGGCTTTTGTTTCAGCTATCATATCCAAATGATATAAATCCCCACTCGCCCCGCAGGGCATATCGAGTGCGAAGCACATATCGAACGCCAATGGCGTATATCGAAAAGCCCGCAAGGGATTTATATCGATCCATTAGAAGGGGATATCGATGTCCTCTTCGGGAACCGGTTCGGGCTCCTTGACGATGGTCTGGCCCTGCTTCATCTGGTCCCACTGCTCCTTGGTGATGAGGATCTGGCGGGGCTTGGCTCCGGCGAAGGGGCCGACGATGCCCAGCTCCTCCATCTCGTCCACGATCCGGGCGGCCCGGGCGTAGCCCAGCTTCAGCCGTCGCTGGAGGAGGGATACGGAGGCCTGGTTGGTCTCCAGGATGACCTCCACCGCATCGGGGAGCATCTCGTCGTGGGCCAGCTCCTCGTCGCTGGGGTCGGGATCAGAGGCGGTGGCAGGGGCACCCTTGGTGCCGGTCTGTTCGGCCTTGCGCTCGATGTCGTCCATGACGGACTGGTCGTAGGTGGAGGCGAAATGCTCCTTGACATAGTTTGCCACGGACTCGACCTCGGCATCGGTGACGAAGCAGCCCTGGACGCGCTGGGGCTTGCCGGAGCCGATGGGGGAGTAGAGCATATCGCCCTTGCCCACCAGCTTCTCTGCGCCCTGGGTGTCCAGAATGATGCGCGATTCCATGGCAGAGGCAACCGCAAATGCGATGCGGGAGGGGATGTTGGCCTTCATCAGGCCGGTGATGACGTCCGCAGAGGGACGCTGGGTGGCGATGATCAGGTGGATGCCTGCGGCACGGCCCATCTGGGCGATGCGGCAGATGGACTCTTCCACTTCCTTGGCGGCCACCAGCATCAGGTCCGCCAGCTCGTCGATGATGACCACCACCTGGGGCAGTCGCTGGCCCTCCACCTCGCCGCCGTCGATCATGGAGTTGTAGCTCTCCAGATCCCGTACACCCGCATCGGACATGGAACGGTAGCGGCGCATCATCTCGGTGACGGCCCACTGGAGGCTGCCTGCGGCCTTCTTGGGGTCCGTGACCACGGGGATCAGCAGGTGGGGGATGCCGTTGTAGATGCCAAGCTCGACCATCTTGGGGTCCACCATGATGAGCTTCACATCCTCGGGACTGGCCTTGTAGAGCAGGCTGATGATGATGGAGTTCATGCACACGGACTTACCGGAGCCGGTGGTACCGGCGATGAGCATGTGGGGGAATTTGGCGATGTTGCCGATGATGCAGCTGCCGCCGATGTCCTTGCCCACGGCGATGGAGGAGCGGCTCTTGGCTCTGGCAAATTCGGGGGAGTCGATGACCTCCCGCAGAGAGACGTTGGTGACGGTCTGGTTGGGGACCTCGATGCCCACCACACTGATCTTGCCGGGGACAGGAGCGATGCGGACACCGCTGGCACCCAGGCTCAGGGCGATGTCATCGGCGCAGGTGGTCAGCTTGTTCAGGCGGACGCCCTTCTCCAGCTCCACCTCGTAGCGGGTGACGCTGGGACCGCGGGTGACGTTGGAGATGTGGGCATCGATCTTGAAGGAGGCCAGGGTCTCGTTGAGGCGCATGGTGTTCTCCTTCATCTCGGCGGTGCCGTCGGCGGCGCGGCCACGGGGGCGCAGCAGCAGGTCGATGGGAGGGAAGGAATACTGGGGCTTGGGTGCGGCTTGGGCGGCGGCGATCTCCTGCTCCACCCTGGCGGCCTGCTCGGCGGTCTCCTGGGCGGTGATCTTTTCCTTGACGGCCACGGGAGCGGGGGCAGTACCGGGCTCGGCGGCGACCTCCGCGATCACTTCGGGATCATCGGGCAGGACATCCACGGGCTCCTCGTCGAAGCGGGGCTCCAGCTCCGGGGCGATCTCCTGGATCATCCGGCGGGTGCGCTCCCTGGGGGTGGGGGCAGCGGGCTCCAGGAGCTCACGCTCCTGCTTTTCGGCCCGCTTGCGGGCAATGCCGTCCCACAGGCGGTTCCAGATGCCGGGGACCTCATCCTCCATGGGCTCTTCGTTGTCTTCCTCGGTATCTTCCTGACGGGACTCTTTCCAATCCAGGAATTTGCCGACGCAGAAGGCCCACAGGGTGCGGGTCCAGCCCACCAGATCCAGCTTCGCGCCGATCATCAGGCACACGGCACACACGATGAGGAGCATGGATCCGACAAAGAACCGGCCAAAGGCCATGACCAGCAGATCCGTCATCAGACCGCAGATCAGGCCGCCGGAGGTGCCCAGGATGCCGGTCGTCCACAGCTCGCCCAGGCGGGCGATGCCGGTTTCGCTCAGCTCCGGGGCCGCGATGAGATGGGAGGCACAGCCGAAGAGGAACATGAACCACAGGATGCTGAAGAAACGGCCCCGGACCAGCTGGTTGCGGCTGAACAGTAGCATGAAGATGGTGTAGATCAGGGCGGGGATGGATATGTAATAGAAATTCCGTCCGAAAAGACCCGTAATGCCGGAGACGATCCACTGGAGCACGACACCTTCGTCAGAGAAAAGGACGCTGATAAAAATCAGCAGCACCAGGGCGCAGAGCGCGGCAACGGCATAGCGCAAAGGAAATGCGGCGTTGCCCCTGAGGACGGAGCGGGGATTCTTTTCCGCCATCTCCTTTTTGATGGAAGCGATGGAGCGGGTGGAAGCGGAATCCTCCTCCACGGTCAATTTCTTTTTCTTTGTGGGTTCCGCGGCCTTCTGGGCCTTGGTCAGCTTGTCAGACATGGAAAAGCACCTCCGTTAAACCAGCAGAAACAGTGCCAGACACAGCAGGGCCTGTCCCCAGTTGTAGTAGCAGAAGCCGGTCAGGTCACCGGCGTTGGAGCGGATGCGGGAGAGAATGAGCTGGATGCCGATCCGGGCACCCAGGGCGGCGAAGGCTGCGCCCAGTCCTGCGCTGAGCAGCTCGGAAAGCTGGAAGCTGAAACCGCTTCCCGCCAGAGCCAGTGCATCCATGACCACGGCGGCGGTGAGATTGATGGAAAGCAGGATCCAAGCGAAGCGGACCGCGTAGCGTCGCTGGGAGCCGATCATGGAGCCGAATGCGGTGACACAGCCCACCAGCGAGAAGCCGGGAATGGCGGCCGGCAGAGCACCCAGGCCCATAAAGGTGCCGTCCAGGGCGGTCAGATGACGTCCGTCCTTGTTGGCGGTGCGCATGTGGGCGGGGGCCCAGATGACGAAGCCGCCCAGGACCAGGAGAATGGCCACCAGCCACAGCCGGTAGGCGGATTCCGCCAAATAATAAGAGAGGAGCCGGCCTGCCACAGCCAGAATGGCCGCACTGCGCAGGAGCCGCAGGGTGCCCGCGCTGTTCAGGTCCGTATGGCCGGTGCGGCGGCGGGCGGGGGTCTTCAGGTGCTTTGCGGTTTTGCGAAGCCGCTGGATGTCCAGATTGCCTCCCAGGAGCACCACGATGAGCACCGCCAGATGGCAGCTCAGCAGAAAGAGCGGGGAAACGGTCCCCGTGCCCATCAGTCGGCTCATGAGCCCCCGGTGGGCCTCGGCAGAGAGGGGCATGGGCTCAGCAAGTCCGCTGACGAAGCCCATCAGCGCGCTTTGTATCCAATTCATAGAAAATCCTCCGGGAAATTCGATTCGTTACCTGATATGATACCATAACCCGGGGGTTTTGTCCAATCTTTTTTATATCTCTAAAAAGTTCGGTGAAACTTCGGATACAACCGATAGTTGACATGGTTTTTAAGTAAAAAGTTCCGGCTCTGCCGAAAACGGGCAGTGCCGGAAAAATTCATTCCGTTTCGCGGATCATCCGGTGCAGACATTCCAGGGCGTCACTCAGTCCGCCCAGCTCGTCGATGAGCCCCAGCCGGACCGCCTCCTTGCCGTAGACGATGGTGCCCACATCCGTGGCCAGCTCCCCGGTGCGCATCATGAGCTCCAGAAATTTCTCCCGGTCCACCCGGGAATTGCCGGTGACGAAGTCCGCGATCTGCTCCTGGATCCGCTCAAAGTAGCGGAAGGTCTGGGGCGCGCCCACTACAAGTCCCGTCATCCGCACCGGGTGGACGGTCATGGAGGCGGTGGGGGTGATGAAGGAATGCTTGGTGCACACCGCCAACGGGATGCCGATGGAGTGGCCTCCGCCCAGCACCAGGGAAACCGTGGGCTTTTTCATGCCCGCCACCATCTCCGCGATGGCAAGCCCCGCCTCAATGTCGCCGCCCACGGTGTTCAGCAGCAGCAGAAGGCCGTCGATCTCCTCGCTCTCCTCGATGCTGGCCAGCAGGGGCAGGATGTGCTCATATTTGGTGGTCTTGGCGTTTTCCGGCAGGATCTGGTGGCCCTCCACCTGGCCGATGATGGTCAGGGTGTAGATGCTGCCGTTTTTGGAGCGGGTCAGGTCCGCGCCCAGGTCCGTCAGGGGATCGGTCTTCTTGTTTTCGCTGTCCATGGTGTTTCCTCCCAATGTGATTTTGTTACAGTATCCCCGATTTGCGTAAAATTACCCGTTGCAATGGGCGCGGAAATGTCGTATAATACCCCCGGTGATAAAAATGGCGAAGAAAACCAACGCGGTCCGGCTGGTGGAGCAGGCCAAGATCCCCTGCCGGGAGCACTTTTACGAATACGATGAAAACGATCTCAGCGGCCTCCACGCCGCCGAGGCTCTGGGGAGAAATCCGGAGGAGGTCTTCAAGACCCTGGTGGCCCGGGGCGCGAAGACGGGCATCAACGTGTTCTGCATCCCCGTGTGCTGTGAGCTGGACCTGAAGAAGGCGGCGAAGGCGGCGGGGGACAAGAATATGGAGCTGATCCCCGTGAAGGAGCTCCTGGGCCTCACCGGCTACATCCGGGGCGGCTGTTCCCCGGTGGGCATGAAGAAGAAGTACCCCACCTATTTTGACGAGACCTGCGAGCTTTACGACACCATCGCCGTATCTGCCGGTGAGCGGGGACACCAGATGGTCCTCGATCCCATGGCACTGGCGGAGCTGGTGGAGGCGCAGCTCGTGGACCTGACCGTGTAAACTACCATAACAAAGGAGAATCTACTTATGTACGAATACAAGACCAGCGGCACCTGCTCCCGGAGCATCCTGTTTGACATCGAGGACGGCAAGGTGAAGAATGTGCAGTTCATCGGCGGCTGCAACGGCAACCTCAAGGGCATCGCTGCCCTGGTGGAGGGCATGGATGTGGATACCGTCATCGAGCGTGTCCAGGGCGTTACCTGCGGCATGAAGAAGACCTCCTGCCCCGATCAGCTGGCCCAGGCCCTGATTGCTGCCAAGAATGCCTGATCCTAAAACGACAGAAAGCACCCGATGCACGCATCGGGTGCTTTTGTCTGCAAATGGGCAGAATTTGTTTGCTTTTTTGCTGATTTTTGATAGAATAGAAGTAGAGAAGATGAAAGGGTGATATCATGGACATTCTGGAACTCCCGCTGACGGTTTTGGGGAAATTCCTCAAATGGCTCTTTACGGACAACAAGCTGCTCCGCCGCCGGAGAGGGGCATAAATATGTTCAGGCCATCGGTATGACCGATGGCCTGTTTGTGCTTTTGGTTGTGAGGACCGCGTTGTGCATAGGGTCAGAAAAACTGGAATTTGCCGAAAAGCTTAGACCAAAATCCCGTTTTTTTCGCTGGCTCTGCGGTCTCGCAATGACCGAGGTGGATAGGGTTGTTCCCATCTCACCAGGGTGCTGTTGGTATCCACGGAAGTACCGGGGGACGACCGCAAGGGTCGCCCCTACGCGATTATAGGTATCCGAATTCCATGGTAGAGTGGGATTTCCACGCAAAAATCGCATTTTTTCAGGGGTTCCCTGATTTTACATAGAAAGGATCAGCTCGCAGAGCTTCTCCCAATCATCGCCCTCAAACTCATACTCCCGGCCATCGGTGATGCCGATGGCTTTTGCTTTGTCCGCTTCCGCCTGGTCCCGGGGCGTCAGGTCCGTGTGCATGTAGAGGGTGGCCATGCCGGCGGCTTTGGCTCCGGCGATGTCCGTCTGGCGGTCGTTGCCGATCATCATGGTTTTGGACACATCCAGATGCCGCTCCTCGATCAATGCCTGATAAAACCGCAGGTCGGGCTTGCGGCATTTGTAATTGCTGGACAGGTAAATGCCGTCCAGCTGCTCGCCGAGACCCAGGAGCCGCAGCTCGTAGGCGGTGAAGATGGCCTGGGCGTTGCTCAGGAGCCACAGGCGATAGCCCGCCTTCCGCAGCTTCGCCAGGGCCTCCAGGGCGTGGGGGTAGAGACGGATATAGTCCAGAGAGGAAATGCGGAAGAGCTGGGCGGCGTTGATGCCCAGGCTGTCGGCGTTCTCCACCACGCCCTTTGCCCGGAACAGGTCCGCCATGGTCTCCTCGAAGGGCAGGTCCGGGAAGCACTCGTAGCTCTGGCCCGCCTTGGCCTCGCGGGCACGCATGGCGTTCTGGAAGGCGGCCTTCAGTTCGGGGCCGGTGTAGCCTGCGCCGTAGAAGCCAAAATAAAAGGCGGTCTTCTCCCACACGCGGTCGTCCTCTTCCGTATGGATGTCCACCAGGGTGCCGTAGAGATCGAAAACAAGGTCAGTATATTTCATAAGTCATCACTCCTTTTGCGTATCATAGCATATCCCCGGCGGAATTTCCACCGGGGGTTTTTTCTGCATATCGGGCCGGGACAGGCCATAGCTTTAAGCAGGAGATGATGCAAATGAACTGGAACAAAACGGAGCTTCTGGCCCTGCTGCCCCGACGGATGCGGGGCGAACACTATGAGGATGTATCGGAAATAAGGCTCCGGCTGGGACAGGCTCCCCGGCTGATGACTGCCGGGCGGTGGCGGGAGACGGAGGGGCGCGTGGGGGACGAGGATCTGCGCTTCGTCCTCAACGCCGCCAGCCGCTATTCCCCCTGGACCGCCGGGAGCCTGGGCGAGGGCTATCTGACAGCCCCCGGCGGGCACCGGATCGGGGTCTGCGGCGAGGGGACCGGTGAGGGGATCACAGCTCTGACATCCCTGTGCATCCGGGTGGCGCGGGACGTGTCCGGCATCGCTGAGGGACTGCCCATGGAGGAGTCGCTGCTGATTTTGGGTCCGCCGGGGAGCGGGAAGACCACCCTCCTGCGGGATCACATCCGGCGCATTTCCCGGCGGGCGGTGGTCAGCGTGGTGGACGAGCGGCGGGAGCTGTTTCCCGACGGCTTTTTCCGGGGGGAGAATGTGGACGTGCTCAGCGGCGTGGACAAGCCTCGCGGCATCGACATGGTCCTGCGGGCCATGGGGCCCCAGGTCATCGCCATGGACGAGGTCACCTCGGAGCGCGACTGCGAAGCACTCCTCCGGGCGGCCTGGTGCGGGGTCCGGCTTATCGCCACCGCCCATGCGGCCTCCGTGGAGGATCTGCACCGGCGGGGCATCTATCGCCCGCTGGTCCGGGCGGGGCTTTTTGAAAAGGCGGCGGTGCTGGACTGCCGCCGCCGGTGGCATATCGAGGAGGTGGCGGGATGATCCGGGTGGTGGGGGCCTGCTGCATCGTCACGGGATGCGGGGGCTTTGGCTTTGCCATGGCCGCGGCCAGCCGCCGGGAGGAGGCGGAGCTGGGGCGGCTGCGGGCGGCACTGGAATACATGAGCTGTGAGCTGAGCTATCGGATGACCCCCTTGGCGGCGTTGTGCAGGGGGGCGGCAAATGGGGGAGTGGTGGGGCAGTTTCTCACGGCTCTGGCGGCGGAGCTCGAAAAGGGGACGGCCCCGGATGTGCAGGTCTGCGTGTACACGCTCCTGACCCGGCTGGAGCCGCCGAAATTGTTACGGCGGCAGTTGGCGGAGCTGGGGGCCACACTGGGGCGGTTCGACCTGCCGGGGCAGCTGCGGGGGCTGGAACATGCCATCCGCTCCACCGAGGAGGCCCTCAGGACCGTCCGGGACGGTGCCGAGGGCCGCAGACGGAGCTGGCAGACCCTGGGCCTCTGCGCCGGGGCGGCACTGGCCATTTTGTTCGTGTAGCCATGGAGATCGATCTGATTTTCAAGATCGCCGCCGTGGGCATCATCGTTTCCATCCTGGGTCAGGTCCTGAGCCGCTCCGGCCGGGAGGAGCAGGCCACCATGACCACCCTGGCGGGGCTGGTGGTGGTGCTGATGATGCTGGCGAAGGAGATCGCGGCGCTCTTTGAGCTGGTGAAGCGGCTCTTTGATTTTTAGCATGGGGGAATACTTACGGTTTGCGGCGGCGGCAATCATCGGGCTGATCCTGGTTCTCGTAGTGGGCAGGCAGTCGCGGGATCTGGGGATGCTGCTGTCGCTGGCGGTGTGCGTGCTGCTGGCTTTGGGGGCCATGGAATTTCTGGAGCCGGTGATGGAGCTTCTGGATGAGCTGAAGCGGCTGGGGGAGCTGGACGGCGGGGCGGTGGGCATCCTCCTGCGGTGCGCGGGCATCGGCATGGTTTCGGAGCTTGCGGGGCTCCTCTGTGCCGATGCGGGCGAGGGGGCCATGGGCCGGGCCTTGCAGATCTGCGCCAACGCCGCCATTTTATGGCTGAGTCTGCCGCTTTTGCGGCAGGTACTGACGATGATCGGGGAGGTTTTGGCGAAAGTGTGAAAAGAGTCCTGATTTTTGTTTTTTTGGTTATACTATTGTCATTGCCTGTCCGGGCTATGGATTTTTCCGCGCCACCGCCGCCGGATTCTGCGGCGGAGCTGATGCCGAAGGCGGCGGATTCCTTTGCCGAGGGGCTGTGGAATGTGGTCTCGGCGGGGCTAAAGCTTGTGTCGCCCTCCATGAGCGAGGCGGCAACATGCTGTCTGCGGGTGCTGGGGGCGGCTCTTTTGATCGCCCTGGTCCGGCAGATGGCACCGTCGGTCCCCGGTCAGACTCTGGAGCTGGCGGGGGTCGCGGCGGGAGCGGCACTGCTTCTGGAGCCCTCCGCATCCCTCATCACTTTGGGAGCGGAGTCTGTGGAGGAGCTTCAGACCTACGGAAAACTGCTGCTTGGGGTCCTGACGGGGGCCATGGCGGCGGCGGGAGGCGTGAGCGCGTCCACCGCCCTGTATGTGGGCACGGCCTTCTTCAACGCCCTGCTGACGGCGGCGGTGACGGCGGTGTTTCTGCCCATGCTTTGGATGCTTCTGGCCCTGTCCATTGCCCACGCGGCGGTGGGGGAGTCGATTTTGGAAAAACTGCGGGATCTCCTCAAATGGCTCATGGAGTGGTCCTTGAAATTGAGCTTGTACCTGTTTACAGGGTACATGGCGATCACCGGGGTGGTCAGCGGGACTGCGGATGCCGCCGCCGGGAAGGCCGCCCGGATTGCCATTTCCGGGGCGGTGCCCGTGGTGGGCGGAATTTTATCCGATGCGGCGGATGCGGTGCTGCTGTCGGCGGCGGCCATGGGCAGCGGCGCGGGGATATGGGGGATCCTGACGGTTCTCGCGCTGTTTGCCGCGCCGGCGGTGAAGATCGGGTGCCAGTATCTGATGCTGCGGCTGACGGCGGCGGTGGGGGAGAGCCTGGGCGGTGGACGATGCGCGGCTCTGGCGGGGGATTTCGCCGGGGCCATGGGGCTGCTGCTGGCTCTGGTCAGCACCCAGACGGCGGTGCTTTTGGTCAGTAGCCTCTGCTTTCTGCGGGGGGTGGCAGCATGAGGGCCTATCTGCTGCGGCTGATCTGCGCCGCCATTTTGACGGCTCTGGTGGATGCCCTGGCGGGCTCCGGCGCGGGGAGCGGCATCCGAAGGCTCACCGCCGGGATCTTTCTGACCCTGGTGGCCTTTTCTCTGCCGGGGAGTCTGGAACTGCCGGAGCTTGATTTGGAAGAGTACCGCTGTCAGGCAGAAGCTGTCGTTTCCGATGGAAAAGAACAGGCAAGCTCTGTCCAATCGGATATCATATCGGAGTCGCTGGCGGCATACATTGGGACCAAAGCCGGGGAGATGGGACTGACGGTGACGGCGGAGCTTCGGCTGGACGAGGAGCTTCGGCCCCGGGCGGTGGTGCTGACCGGGGCGGCTTCGCCGCTGCAGCGGCAGGAGCTGACCGATACCCTGGTCCGGGAGCTGGGACTTGCGAAGGAGGCGGTGACATGGACGGAAACGAACCAAGACAGCGAATAAATGCCCTCTTCGGCAAATATAAATATCCCATCCTGGTGGTCCTGGTGGGGCTGGGCCTTCTGCTTCTGCCGACAGGGGAAGCCCAGGAACCGCCGGTCCCCGTGGAGACGGTCCGGGAGGCATCCCTGGAACAGCGGCTGGAGGTGCTCCTCGCTCAGATCGAGGGGGCGGGGGCGGTCCGGGTCCTGCTGACCGTGGATACGGGCCGGGAGACCCTCTGGCAGACGGATGTCCAGCTGGATGCGGATTCTGCCCGGCGGGAGGATACGGTGATCGTGGAGGATGCGGACCGGAATGAAACGGGCCTCGTCCGCCGGACCACGGAGCCCAGCTACCGGGGGGCGGTGATCCTATGCCAGGGGGCGGATGCGCCCAGTGTGAAGCTCGCCATCGTGGAGGCGGTCCGGTGTGTCACCGGGCTGGGGGCCGACCAGATCTCGGTCCAGAAAATGAATTGAATGGAGGAATCCCTATGAAAATCTGGAAAAAGAATGTAACTGCCGCGGCGGTACTGGTGACGGTCTGCGCGGGCATCTACCTGAACTGGATGTACACCGAGGGCAGCGCACCCACATCCCTGACGGACACTCTGAACGCCGAGAAAATTATGGACGAGAGTCTGCTGGTCATGTCCGAGGATCAGGCTTTGCAGACGGCTTCTGAGGACCTTTCCACCACGGATGCGGACTACTTTGCCGCCGTGCGCCTGAGCCGCCAGGAGGCACGGGACTCTGCGGTGACGCTGCTGCAGGAGGCCATGTCCTACGACACCGCCCCGGAGAAGACCAGTCAGGAGCTGGAGGAGCTGGTGGCGGTGGCCCTGAGCGAGGCCCAGATCGAATCCCTGGTCATTGCCAAGGGCTACGCCGACTGCGTGGCGTACATGACCTCCGAGGGCATCTCCGTCGCCGTCGCCGCCCCGGAGTCGGGCCTCCAGCAAAAGGATGTGGCGGTCATCACCGACATCATCCTGACCCAGTCCGACTACGAGGTGGAGGATATCCGCATCGTGGAAGTGCAATAGCACTCGATATAAATCCCTGTCAGGATTTTCGATATGCGTTTACACGCTCGATATAGGCTGTGCCTTCGATATGCCCTGCGGGGCGAGATGGGATTTAGATCATATCGAAGCGCAGCGATATCGAATGGGCATCGCCCATATATCGAATTTGCCTGCAAATATATCGAAACCCCCGACCGGGAAGATTGCTGTCTTTCCAGTCGGGGGCGTTTGTTCAATTCAAATCAAAAAACATGGGCACGCAGTCCTTGACAAAGGTGCCCCGGTCGCCGTACATGCCGCCTGCGAAGGGGATGAAGCCCAGGCGTTTGTAGAAGTGCCAGGCTTCGGGGACGGAGTAGAGGACGATCTTCGCCGCGCCCACATGGTCGCGGGAGAGCGAGCGCATCATCTCGATCAGGTAGCTGAACAGGTAATGACTCAGGCTCCGCTCGTCGCCGGGGCGGTAGCGCATGCCCTGGTAGTCCACATCCACCGCGAAGTAGACCACCTCAATGGCAGACATGAGGGTGGAAAACTGCTGCTTCTTCGACAGGAAAATGGCGGAGCAGGCGATGGTCAGGGCCGCCAGGAGCTTCTGGTTATTCTCATCGATGATGAGATAGGTCACGGCGGTGGCATCATCGGCGGCAAAATTCCGGAAATATTCATCGATGGCGGGGTTGCCGCAGAAAAAATACCGGGTCAGCCGCTCGTTGGCGTGGCTCAGCACCTCCACCCGGACGGGGATCTGCTGGCCGTATTCAGCTCTGATCATCGGCCTCTTCCTTTCGGACGGTGCGGATGTTCATGGTCTCGAAAATTTTGGCGCAGTCGGTGACGATCTTCTGCTGCTCCGGCTCCGGGTGGCTGTCCAGCAGGAGCTGGGCCATCTCCTCGTCCACGAGATACGGCACATCCCGCTTGGTGGTGAAAATGGACATATTCTTCTGTTCGGGCATAACGGGTCACTTCCTTTCTGATGTCAAGCTTACCACAGCCGGGGTGCATTGTCAAATTTCAAAATTATCTGTGCGAATACAGTTGTAATTTTCTGAATTTATGGTACAATAAAGCAAAGTGGGTCAGACTGCCATTCTTTTGGCAGGCGGCCACGATAACAGGAGGTATTTATCCATGGCTGAAAATAAGTACATCACCCAGACCCAGGAGAACGGTTCCGTTCTGATCGCTGAGGAAGTTCTGGTCAATATCATTTCTGTCGCTGTCGGCGAGGTCGAGGGCGCAGAGCTCGCCGGCAAGCCCGGCATCAACTGGGGCAAGGGCATCAAGCTGACCATCGACGAGGAAAGCCGCGTTGCCGTCAAGTGCTACATCAACGTCGACTTCAACCAGAGCGTTGTTGCCATCGCCGCCAATGTCCAGGAGAACGTTGCCAACGCCCTGGAGTCCATGGCCAGCGTCAACGTGCTGAGCGTCGATGTCAGCGTTGTGGGCGTTACCCGCAAGTAAGAGGTGGCTATGACCAGAGGTAATGCAAGAGAACTGGCCGTTCATCTGATCTACGGCCGGGAATTCACCGACGACACCCCCGTTGAGGTGGTCCGTCTGCGTCTGGAGGAGGGCTACTACGAACAGCTCGCCGCCGAATATGAAATTTACACCGAGCGTCCCAGCGGCAAGCAGATCAAGTATCTGGAGAGCATCGTCGCCGGTGTCCACGCCCACGAGGAGCTGCTGAACACCATCATCGGCAAGTTCTCCATCGGCTGGGATGTCAAGCGCATCTCCCGTCTGAACCGCGTCATCATGCAGCTGGCCGTTTACGAGATCCTGTATGTGGACGACGTGCCCGAGGGCGTTGCCGTCAGCGAGGCTGTCCGCCTGGCCAAGAAGTACAACGACGAGATGGGCCGCTTCGTCAACGGCATCCTGGGCTCCTTCGTCCGGGCCTGGAAGGCTGATCCCAACTTCCTGGAGAATCTGGCCGCCGAGGAGGCCGCCAAGGTCGCTCCCGCCGAGGAGACTGTGGAAGTCACCGAAGAGGCTCCCGCCGCCGAGGAAATCTAATATGAATACGATCGGCTTTGACACCAGCAATTACACCACCTCCATCGCCGCGTTCGATGGTATGGATGGTCTGAATTGCTCCCAGCTCCTGCCCGTGAAGCAGGGTCAGCTGGGACTGCGCCAAAGCGATGCACTGTTCGCCCATGTCAAGAGCCTGCCGGAGCTTTCCGGCAGGCTGTTTTCCAATGTGGCGGCGGAGTCCATCGCGGCGGTGGCAGTCTCCACCCGGCCCCGGGCCGTGGAGGGGAGCTATATGCCCTGCTTCCTGGCGGGCGTGGCCCAGGCGAAGCTTTTGAGCGATGCCCTCCATGTGCCGCTTTTTGAGGTCAGCCATCAGCAGGGCCATGTGGCCGCCGCCCTGTGGAGCGCGGGCCGGATGGACCTGATGGATGTGCCCCATCTTGCCTGGCACCTGTCCGGCGGCACCACGGAGCTGCTGCTCATCGAGCCCGACGGAAAGAACGTGAAGGCTACGAAAATCGGCGGCACCACGGATATCTCCGCCGGTCAGCTCATCGACCGGACCGGCCAGCTTCTGGAGCTGCCCTTCCCGTCGGGAAAGCACTTGGATGCCCTGAGTAAGACCGCAACCGACAAGACTGTTTTCAAGGTCAAGTGCCCCGGTCTGGAATTCTCCCTGTCCGGTGTCCAGAATAAGGTGGAGCAGTACCACCGAGACCATGGGGAAAGAGCGGAGACTGCCGCCTACGCCCTGCGGTGCGTGGCAAATGCGGTCATCACCGCCACCCGCAACGCCCAGAAGCAGTATCCGGGCCTGGAGGTTGTTTTCTCCGGCGGCGTGGCCTCCAATTCCATGCTCAGAGAATTGACCAAGCCTTTGAAGCCCGTCTTCGCAGTGCCCCAGTATTCCACCGACAACGCCATGGGCGTTGCCATCCTTGCCCACCGCCTGCTGGAGGGGTGACTATGGAAAAGCAGATCCTGTCCGTTGGACAGATCAACGACTACATTAAAAATAAGCTCGACAACGACCCCGGCCTGCGAAACATCGCCATCCGGGGCGAGCTGAGCAATTATAAGGTATACCCGTCGGGACACCATTACTTTACCATCAAGGACGGCACCGGGGCCATGAAGTGCGTGATGTTCAAATCCGCCGCCATGCGGCTGCGGTTCCGGCCGGAAAACGGCATGCAGGTCATCGCCATGGGCTCCATCACGGTCTATGTCCGGGACGGCGTGTACCAGCTTTACTGCACCGGCATGGTGATGGACGGCATCGGTGATCTCTATGCGGCATTTGAGCAGCTGAAAACCAAGCTGGCTGCCCAGGGACTCTTTGATCCCGCCCACAAGAAGCCGTTGCCCCGGCTTCCCGGTACCATCGGCATCATCACCAGCTCCGCCGGTGCGGCGGTCCATGATATGCTCCGGATTTTGCGGAAGAGATATCCGCTGACGCAGGTGAAGCTCCTGCCCGTCCGGGTCCAGGGCGTGGAGGCCCCTGCGGAGATCGCCGGGGCCATCGCCTACGCCAATCACCATAAACTGGCGGACCTGCTGATCGTGGGTCGCGGCGGCGGCAGCATCGAGGACCTGTGGGCCTTCAACGATGAAATGGTGGCCCGTGCCATCTATGATTCCAAAATTCCCGTCATCTCCGCCGTGGGCCATGAGCCGGATGTGACCATCTCGGACTTTGTGGCGGACCTGCGGGCGGCGACCCCCAGCAATGCCGCAGAGCTGGCGGTGCCGGACCAGGATGCCCTGCGGCAGAACCTGGACGAGATGCAAAATGCCATGGCAGTTGCCATGCAGACGAAGATCGACCGGGCAGGGGAGCGGCTTGACAATCTCGCAAACCGTCCCGTGCTGAAAAGTCCCCTGGCCTCCTTTGAAAGCCGGAGAAAGGCTCTGGAGCTCATGGAGAAGCGGCTGATCGCCGCCCAGTCGGGCAATGTGGCCCGGACCCGTCAGCGGTTCGTGGCCCAGGTGAGCAAGCTGGACGCCATGAGCCCCCTGAAGGTCCTGACCCGTGGCTATGCCGTGGTCGCCAAGGAGGACGGCACCATCGTCCGCAGCGTCCATGATGTGAAGCCCAAAGAGCCCATCGCCGTCCGGGTCAGCGACGGCACCATCGTGGCAACCGTGATCGGAGGGAAACCCAATGAATGAAAAAAACGCGACCTTTGAACAGAATATGACCCGTCTGGAGCAGATCGTCCGGACCCTGGAGCGGGGCGATGCACCTCTGGAGGAGAGTCTGAAGCTCTTCGAGGAGGGCACCGGGCTGGTCCGCGCCTGCGGCGCACTGCTGGATCAGGCGGAGTTACAGGTGAAGAAAGTCATGGTGGGCCCCGGCGGCGCACCGGTGGAAGGAGATTTTACCGATGAAGAATGATCTGATGGCTTATGTCCGGCACATTGAGAATTACCTCGATGGCTGCTTTGATTTCTACGAGTTTGAGCCCCAGGCGGTGCTCTTTGACTCCATGCGCTACTCTTTGCTCGCCGGCGGCAAGCGGCTGCGCCCCGTGTTCGTCTTTGACTTCTGCCGGATGGCCGGCGGCTGCTGGCCCGATGCCACACCCTTCGCCGCCGCCGTGGAGATGATCCATACTTACTCCCTGATCCACGACGATCGGCCCAGCATGGACAACGACGATTTCCGTCGGGGCAGACCCACCAACCACAAGGTCTACGGCGAGGCCATGGCCATTCTGGCGGGCGATGCCATGCTGACCTCCGCCTTCGGCCATATTGCCGATGCCCCCAACCTCAGTGCCGATGCCAAGCTTCGGGCGGTGAGCTATCTGAGCCGCTGTGCCGGTGAGACGGGCATGGTGGGCGGTCAGGTGCTGGACATCATGGCCGAGCAGCGCGAGTGCACCGAGCAGGAAATTCTCAACATCCAGAACCGCAAGACCGGCGCGCTGATCAAGGCCGCCTGCGTCCTGGGCGTTATGGCCGCAAACGGCACCGCCGAGCAGGAGTTCGCCGCCATGGAGTTTGCGGACCATCTGGGTCTGGCCTTCCAGATCCGGGACGATATGCTGGACGTCATCGGCGATGCCGAGAAGCTGGGCAAGGCCACCGGAATGGACGGCCAGAAGAACACCTTCGTACGCCTCTATGGCCTCACCAAGTGCGAGGAGCTGGTGAAGGAGCACACCGATGCCGCCATCGATGCGCTGGACGTGTTCCCCGACAGCGAATTCATGCGGGAGCTGGCTCTGAGCCTGGTGGGCAGAGAGGTATAACTCGATATAAATCCCTTTCGGGATTTTCGATATAGGCTTCGCCTTCGATATGTGTGTACACTCGATATGTCCTGACGGACGAGGTGGGATTTATATCATATCGAATCAGAGACAGCTGATATATCGAATCCGCGATTGCGGATATATCGATTTTGCGCCAGCAAAAATATCGAATAACACCCGGTGCGATGCACCGGGTGTTATTTTCGTATTAAGATGCAATGGAATACAGCTTGATCTGTCCCAGGCCGTCAAACCAGATGATCCGGTCCAGGGTTTCCGTTACCAGGAAGGTATGATGGTTCACACAGCGCACGTCGTAAAGATTTTCGTCCACCAATTTGCCCACTGCTTTCAGCACCGGCAGATGTGCTTCGTCCCAGACGATGTAGAGGATGCCGTCGAAGAAATCCGCCGGAATGTCGGAAATCTCCGCCAGGGTGGTCCAGATATCCTCCCGCAGGGCGATGTTTACCGCCGTTTCCACCGCCTCGTGCAGATCCATGGGGAGCACGGTACAGCTTCCGCGCATGGCCTGCAGACAATCCTGCAGGAGGGGATTGGTGCGCCACTGTCGGGATTCGGCAATGGCTTTGGCCCGGGCCTTCTTTTCTTCCATTCTCTGCTTCAATGCGGCTAGCATGCAAGCCACCTCCTTTTTCGTCAGTATACCATTTCGTGGTTGCATTTGCAACTGTACATTGTTATAATTGTAGCATACTACATAAAAAGAAGGCGATGCAATGGCAAAACAGACTCCTCAGGAAAAGTTCATCGAGATGACCACGGCTCCCGTGGAGCGGCTCATTGGCCGTCTGGCGGTGCCCGCCATCATCTCCATGCTTATCACTACTATTTATAATATGGCCGATACCTTCTTCATTGGCATGATCTCCACCGCCGCATCCGGTGCGGTGGGTGTCAGCTTCTCGGTGATGGCCATCATCCAGGCTCTGGGCTTTTTCTTCGGTCAGGGCGCGGGTGCCAGCATCTCCCAAGCCCTGGGCTCCCAGGATACCAAGCGAGCCAACGAGCTGGCCGCCACGGGCTTCTATTCCGCGCTCCTGTGCGGCGGTGCGGTGGGCGTGTTCGGTCTGCTCTTCATGGAGCCCCTGGTCTACTTCCTGGGTGCCACGGAGACGATTTATCCCTATTGTGTTGCCTATCTGCGGCTCATTCTGATCGGCGCGCCCTGGATGTGTGCGTCCTTCGTTCTGAACAACCTGCTCCGGTTTGAGGGCAACTCCTTCCGGGCCATGGTGGGACTGACCACCGGCGGCATCCTGAATATGCTGCTGGACCCCCTGTTCATCTTCACCTTCGATCTGGGCATCGCCGGTGCGGCTCTGGCCACCATCACCAGCCAGGCCATCTCCTTCGGCATCCTCTTCTTCCAGATCAAGAAGTATTCCGCCATTTCCCTGCACATCCGGGATTTCCGGCCCGGCAGAGTCATGTATGGGGCCATCACCCGGGCTGGTCTGCCCAGCCTTCTGCGCCAGAGCATCGCGTCCCTCGGCACCATCTGCCTGAACACTGCCGCCAAGCCCTTTGGCGATGCCGCCATCGCCGCCATGGGCATCATCGGCCGCATCACCATGTTCTCGAACTCCGCTATGCTGGGCTTCGGCCAGGGCTTCCAGCCTGTCTGCGGCTTCAACTATGGAGCGAAGCTCTACGATCGGGTGAAGAAGGGCTACTTCCTCCTCATCAAGGCATCGGTGCTGGGTCTGCTGGCCTTTTCCGTTGTGGAGTTTATCTTTGCGGAGCAGTTTGTGGGCATCTTCCGGGATGATCCCAACGTCATCGCCATCGGCGCGAAGGCTCTGCGGTTCCAGTGCATCACCCTGGTGCTCAACAGCTTCATCATCTCCAGCAATATGCTCCTGCAGACCACGGGACAGGTGGTGCCCGCCTCCATTCTGGGCGTGGCCCGGCAGATGTTCCTGATCCCCTGCCTGTGGGTCTTCACGGGGCTCTTCGAGCTGACCGGCCTGCAGATGTCTCAGCCCATTGCTGATGTGCTGACCTTCGTCATTGCCATTCCCATGGTGGTCAAGTTCCTGCGGAAGCTGGAGAAATAAGACACACTTAAGATTTTAAGAATCAGCGGGGGAATGTCATGAAAGATTGACATTCCCCCGTTTTGGCGTATAATGGAACTATCTTTTTTCATACGAGGAGCGATCATCTATGCAAAAACGCAAAGGCCTCTCCATCATTATCGTCGGCTGCGGCAAGGTGGGCATCACCCTGGTGGAGCAGCTGAGCCGGGAGGGCCACGATATCACCGTCATTGACCGGAACAAGACTCTGGTGGACGATATCTCCGGCACCTACGACGTCATGGGCGTGGTGGGCAACGGTGCCAGCTACTCCATCCAGAAGGAGGCCGGTATTGAAAATACGGACCTGATCATCGCCGTCACGGAATCCGACGAGCTGAATCTGCTTTGCTGCACTGTGGCCAAGCGGGTGGCAAACTGCTCCGCCATCGCCCGTGTCCGCACCCCGGATTACAGCCAGGATGTGGGCTATCTGCGCGAACGGCTGGGCCTTGCCATGATCTTCAACCCGGAGCTGGAGTGCGCCCGGGAGGCCGCCCGGATGCTCTCTCTGCCCACGGCTCTGGAGATCGCCTCCTTCGCCCATGGTCAGGCGGTGCTGGTCACCTTCAAGATCCCTAAGAACAACAAGCTCGACGGCATGAAGCTCTGGGATATGAGCAAGTCCATCCCCGCCGAGATCGAGCAGAATGTGGTCATCTGCGCTGTGGAGCGGGGAGACGAGGTCCACATCCCCAGCGGTAATTTCCAGCTCCAGTGCGGCGACGAGGTCTCCTTTGTCTCCACCCGGAAGATCGCCCGGAAATTCCTGCGTTCCATCGGCTTCAAGACCCGCCAGGTCCGCTCCGCCATGATCATCGGCGGCGGCCGGTCCAGCTATTACCTGGCCCAGGAGCTGCTGGGCATGGGCATCGAGGTGAAGATCATCGAGAAGCGTCGGCAGCGGTGCGAGGAGCTCTGCGAGCTGCTGCCCGATGCCAGCATCATCAACGGCGACGGCACCAGCGAGGATCTGCTGCGGGAGGAGGGCATCGAGTATGCCGAATCCGTCATCGCTCTGACGGGCATCGACGAGGAGAACATCCTGCTGACCCTCCACGCCCGGAACGTCTCCAATGCCAAGGTCATCACCAAGATCAACCGCATCAACTTCCGCAATGCCATCAATACCCTGGACCTGGGCAGTGTGCTGTATCCCCGCTACATCACCAGTGAGGCCATTGTGGCCTATGTCCGCGCCAAGCACAACTCTATGAACTCCAACGTCGAGACCCTGAACTACATCTGTGAGAATCGGGTGGAGGCCGTGGAATTCCGGGTCAACGAGGCCTCCGCCGCCACCGGAACCATGCTCAAGGACCTGAAGCCCCGGATGAAGAAGGACATCCTCATTGCCAGCATCAACCGCGGCGGCAAGATCCTGATCCCCTCCGGCGTGGATACCATCGAGGTGGGGGACACCGTCATGGTGGTCACCACCCATTCCGGCTTCAACGACATTCTGGACATTCTCGCATAAGGAGCAGGCCATGAACGGAGCAATGATCGTATATATCCTGGGCCAGGTCCTGCGCATCGAGGGTCTGCTGATGCTGCCGAGCTTTTTCGTGGGACTCATCTACGGAGAGCAGCAGGGCTGGGCCTACCTGGTGATGGGCGCGGTGTGTCTGGTGGTCGGCACCCTCATCGCCCTGAAAAAACCGAAAAACACCACCATCTACCTGAAAGAGGGCTGTGTCAGCACCGCCCTGTGCTGGATCGTCCTGTCGGCCTTCGGCGCGATCCCCTTTGTGATGACCGGCGAGATCCCCCGGTTCATCGATGCCATGTTTGAGACCGTTTCCGGCTTCACCACCACGGGCTCTTCCATCCTGACGGATGTGGAGGCCATGAGCCATCCCAGCCTCTTCTGGCGCAGCTTCACCCACTGGATCGGCGGCATGGGCGTGCTGGTGTTTCTGCTGGCGGTGCTGCCCATGGCGGGCGGCAGCCAGTTCCAGCTTATGAAGGCGGAATCTCCCGGCCCCAGTGTGGGCAAGCTGGTCCCCAAGGTGGGAGCCACCGCGCGGCTGCTGTATATCCTCTATTTCGGCCTGACGGCCATGACCGTCATTTTGCTGCTGTTGGGCGGCATGGATCCCTTTGATGCCATCACCATCAGCTTCGGCACCGCCGGTACCGGCGGCTTCGGTGTCAAGGCGGACTCCTGCGCCAGCTATTCCACCTACTGCATCTGGGTCATCACTGTTTTCATGCTGCTCTTCGGCGTGAATTTCAATTTCTATTATTTCCTGGTGGCCCGCCGGATCCGGGAGGCCTTCCGGATCGAGGAGGTCCGCTGGTATGCCATCATCGTCCTGGGTGCCACGGCGATCTGCACCGTGCCGTTGCTTGGGGAGATGCCGGCCTTCGAGTCCGTGACCCATGCGGCCTTCCAGGTGGCAACCATCATCACCACCACGGGCTTCGCCACCGTGGATTTTGACCTCTGGCACAGCGCGGCCCGGACGGTGCTGGTGCTGCTGATGTTCTGCGGTGCCTGCGCCGGCTCCACCGGAGGCGGCATCAAGGTCAGCCGCATCATCGTGTTTTTCAAGTCTGCTTTCAAAGAGGTGGGCACCTACATCCATCCCCGCAGCGTCAAGCGGGTGAAGGTGGAGGGCCGTCCCGTGGAGCATGAGGCCATCCGGTCCATCAATGTGTATCTAACCACCTATGTGCTGCTGTTTGTGGTTTCCGTGTTCCTTATCAGCCTGGAGGGCAAGGATCTTGTCACCACCTTCACGTCGGTGGCCGCCACCATCAACAACATCGGACCCGGTCTTTCTCTGGTGGGTCCCACGGCGTCCTTTGCCCACATGACGGATCTGAGCAAATGGGTTCTGATCTTCGACATGCTGGCGGGCCGTCTGGAGCTGTTCCCCATGCTGATTTTGTTCCACCCCACCATCTGGAAGCAGGCATTTCAGAGAAAGGGGAGAAAGCTATGACTGACGTTGTCGCGGCCCTCATCTGGGAGGGCGACCGGTTCCTGGCCTGTCAGCGGCCCGCAAACAAGGCCCGCGCACTTCTGTGGGAGTTTGTGGGCGGCAAGGTCGAATCGGGGGAAAGTCTGAAGGAAGCTCTGATCCGGGAATGCCGGGAGGAGCTGGATATCACCGTGGAGCCGAGGGATGTTTTCATGGAGGTCATCCACGAATACCCGGACCTGACCGTACGGCTGACCTTGTTCAACGCCGTCATCGCTGAGGGTGTTCCCAAGGCTCTGGAGCACAACGACATCCGCTGGATCACCACCGCCGAGATCGACGGCCTGGATTTCTGTCCTGCGGACGAGGAGATTTTGGCAAGATTGAAGAAGCTGTAATGAATAAGCACCGCTCGAAAGAGCGGTGCTTTTTCTGGCAGGCGAAAACCATGTTTTCGCCTTGCGGCGATGGATTTTGCTTTGGCAAAATCCACGGGCGATCACTGATCGCCCCTAGGAGATTGACGTACAATGCCGGACCTCACGTGTTTTACTCGACTTACAACAAGCACAATGTCAGACAGTCTGGCCGCGGGCCCTGCCCGCTGCCCGCAAAAAAGGAGCCGCACATTTTGTGCGGCTCCAAAAAACCATGATTACTTGTTGGCGTTGCGGGCAGCCTTGTCCTTGGCAGCCTGCTCCTTGGCCTTCTTGGCATCGGCAGCAGCGCGCTCGGAAGCGGTGTGGTTCTCGGACAGAGCGAACTTGGCGAACTCGATGCGGACGCGGTCGGCACCGGTCTCCAGGACGAAGCGGTCCTCCTTGACATCGACAACAACGCCCTTGACGCCGCCGATGGTGGTGATGACATCGCCGGCCTTCAGGGCGGCGCGCATCTCCTCTTCCTTCTTCTTGCGCTTGTTCTCAGGACGGATCAGCATGAAGTACATCAGGGCGAGCATACCGACCATCATGATGACGCTGGTACCCAGGCCACTGGTGGGATCAGCAGTGAGGAAATGGAACATGAACATTACTCCTTTGGTTTTTAGTAGACCCGTTTATTATAACATCCTTTGTGCAAAATGCAAGAGGAAATGTTATGATTCAAAAAAGTTTTCGTCAGATTCTGCGGGCTAATTTCTCGGAATATTCCCGGCGGAACTGCTCGAAGCGGCCCTCGTCCAGTGCGGTGCGGATGCGCTCCATGAGCTTGTTGTAGAAATACAGGTTATGCATGACGCAAAGGCGCATGGCCAGCATCTCCTCCGCCACGAACAGATGGCGGATGTAGGCCTTGGAGTAGCGGCGGCAGACGGGGCAGTCGCACTCGGGGTCGATGGGGGAGAGGTCCGTGCGGTACTTGGCGTTCTTCAGGTTGATGGCACCCTGCCAGGTGAAAAGCCTTGCATGGCGGGCGTTTCTTGCGGGCATGACGCAGTCGAAGAAGTCAACGCCTCTTGCCACGGCCTCGATGATGTTGGTGGGGGTGCCCACGCCCATCAGATAGCGGGTCTTGTCCACGGGCATTTCGGGCTCCACGGTCTCGATGATGTCGTACATTTCCTCGGCAGTTTCACCCACAGCCAGACCGCCGATGGCGTAGCCGGGCAGGTCCAGGTCCCGGATGCGCTTCATGTGATCGGCGCGGATGTCCTTGTAGGTGCCGCCCTGGTTGATGCCCCAGAGCATCTGCTGAGGATTGACGGTGTCGGGCAGACTGTTCAGGCGGGTGTTTTCCGCCTTGCAGCGCTCCAGCCAGCGGGTGGTCCGGGCGACGGAGTCCAGCACGTACTGCCGGGGGGCGGGGTTTTCGATGCACTCGTCAAAGGCCATGCAGATGTCGGAGCCCAGGTTGGACTGGATCTGCATGCTCTCCTCGGGGCCCATGAAGATCTTGCGGCCGTCGATGTGGGAGGAGAAGTAGACGCCCTCCTCCTTGATCTTGCGAAGAGAGGACAGGGAGAAGACCTGGAATCCGCCGGAGTCGGTGAGCATGGGGCCGTCCCAGGTCATGAATTTGTGCAGACCGCCGCACTCCTTCACCAGCTGGTCGCCGGGACGCAGGTGCAGGTGGTAGGTGTTGCTCAGCTCCACCTGACAGCCGATGTCCTTCAGGTCCTTGGCACTCAGCGCGCCCTTGATGGCACCCTGGGTGCCGACGTTCATAAATACGGGGGTCTGGACCGTGCCATGGGCGCAGGTGAATTCGCCCCGACGGGCCTTGCCCTCGGTCTTTTTCAGTTCAAACATAAAAATGATCTCCATTCCGTAGGGCAAGCATTTCATGCTTGCCTGTCTGTGTTCGGTGGGATGGGCACGCATGAAATGCGCGCCCTACGGGTCAATTTCGATATTGAATATAATTTAAGGAATTCTCCACGGTTTCGTACCGGGTTTCACTGCGGGTGGTGGAGAAATACCGGAAGCCGCATTTATCGATGACCCGCTTGGACTGCATATTCCAGTCGAAATGGGAGCAGGTCAGGAATTCGTAGCCCAGGGTGTCGAAGCACCAGGAAATGACGGCTCTGACCGCTTCGGGCATGATTCCGTGTCCCCAGTGCGCTTTATGGAGCGCGTAGCCGATCTCCCGGCCCATTTTTTCTGTTTCGGGGTCCGGGTCCGGCTCCTCGATGCCGAGGGAGCCGATGACTTTACCGGTTTCCTTCAGCTCAATGGCGAAAACTTTCTTATGCCGGATGAACATGTCCAGAATCGTTTTGGATTCGTCAATGGTCTTGTGGGGCAGCCAGCCTGCCATATGACCAAGGCCCTCGATGGAGGCGTATTCGTAAAAATCCTCCAGATCGTCCATGGTCCAGGGGCGAAGGATCAGCCGTTCGGTTTCCAGCTGAACGCCGGTGATATCAACGGGTGCAAGCATTTTATCATCTCCTTTGTAGGGCGGATGGCACTGCCTCCGCCGACGCACTTGCGATTTGCTTATGGGCTGGATGGTTGCTGTATGACCACAAGATTGGCACTCTTGAAGCTGTGAGGTTATCCGGGCTGGTCGGCGGGGGCAGTTCCGCCCGCCCTACGGAAACACGGTATTACAGCTTATTCATTATAGAGAATGCCGTTCCTCATGCTTACCCAAGATACATGGAATCGCCGAAGGAGAAAAAGCGGTAACGCTCCTTGACAGCCTCCTGGTAGGCGTTCAGCACATTTTCCCGGCCTGCGAAAGCGGAGACCAGCATCACCAGGGTGCTCTCCGGCAGGTGGAAATTGGTGATCAGGGCATCCATGGCCTTGAACTCATAGCCGGGGAAGATGAAGATATCCGTCCACTTGGATTTTGCTTCAAAGGTGCCGTCCTCGTTGACCAGACTTTCCAGGGTCCGGCAGGAGGTGGTGCCCACGCAGACGATGCGGCCGCCGCGCTTTCTGGTTTCGTTCAGAATGTCGGCGGTCTCCTGGTTCATCATGCAAAGCTCGGAATGCATGTGATGCTCGGAGATGTTCTCGGCCTTGACGGGCCGGAAGGTGCCGAGGCCCACATGGAGGGTGACGTATGCAAGGGTAACGCCCTTGTCCTGGGCCTTCTGGAGAAGCTCTTTGGTCCAGTGCAGGCCTGCGGTGGGGGCGGCGGCGGAGCCGACCTCACGGGAGTAGACGGTCTGATAACGCTCCTGATCGGCAAGCTCCTCCTTGATGTAGGGGGGCAGGGGCATCTTGCCCAGGGATTCCAGGACCTCCAGGAAAATGCCCTGGTAGTCGAATTTGACCACCCGGTTGCCGTCGTCCTTAACGGCGATGACCTTTGCGGTGAGCCGTCCGTCGCCGAAGAGGACCTCGGCGCCCTCCTGGAGCTTCCGGCCGGGCTTGGCCAGGCACTCCCACTCATTGTTGCCCAGATCCCGCAGCAGCAGCAGCTCCGCCGCGCCGCCGGTGGGACGGTGGCCCAGGAGCCGGGCGGGGAGGACTCTGGAGTCGTTCATCACCAGGGTGTCGCCGGGGTTCAGATGGTCGAGGATGTCATAAAAATGCTTGTGCTGCAGCGCACCGGTTTTCCGGTCCACGGTCAGCAGGCGGGAGGTGTCCCGCTTTTGCAGGGGCGTCTGGGCGATCAGCTCTTCAGGCAGGTCGTACCAGAAGTCCCTTGTCTTAAAATCGGACATAAAATCCGCTCCTTTATCGATAGTCGATTCATTATACCATAGTTTCTATGAAAAATCCACAATGAATTATGCCAAATCCCGGTATCTTTTTCCATAGACAAAGGTAACATAATATGCTACAATGGTTACAATTTGATACCAATAGGAGGCTACCGAATGTACAAGAGAATCATCTGTCTGCTTCTGGTCCTGGCCATGGCCGCCGCCATGGTGCCCGCTGTCTCCGCAGCGGACCACGGCATCCGCGATATCGTCGGTCACTGGGCCGAGCCCGATATCCTGTGGGTCATGGACATGGGCCTGTTCAACGGCACCTCTGCCACCACCTTTGCGCCCAACGGCTCCATGACCCGCGGCATGTTCGTCACGGTCCTGGGCCGCTATGCCGGCATCGATCCCGATGAATTCGAGGACTGGTATCTGCCCGACCTTTACAAGGACGTGGATGCCGATGCCTATTACGCACCCTACATCAACTGGGCCACCCGCCACGGCATTACCAGCGGCACCGGCGGCGGCTATTTCAGCCCCGATATGCCCATCACCCGGGAGCAGATGGCCACCTTCCTGCTGCGCTTTGCAAACTGCTACGGCTATGTCTTCGAGCCCATCCGGGAGGATGTGCCCGAAAGCTTCGCCGATGCGGATACCATCGCTTCCTACGCCGCCGAGGCCGTGGACATCATGCGCGAGACCGGCGTCATCACCGGCCGTGCCAATCCTGACGGCACCTACCGCTTCGACCCCAGAGCCCAGGCCGCCCGGAGCGAGTGCTCCGCCGTGTTCCACCGGCTCATGGATGCCATGGTCATCGATGAGGATTTCTTCTTCGAGGAGCCTGAGGAGATCGCCGTCTTCGGTCACGAGGGCGTGGATCTGCTGCCCGGTGACTCCGTCCGGCTGGAATACGAGATGATCCCCATGAATCCCACCAACGACACCATCCTCTGGATCTCCTCCGATCCCAGCGTGGTGAGCGTGGATGCGAGCGGTGTGGTCACCTGCCACGGCAGCGGCGTTGCAGAGATCTACGCCTACACCTGCAACGGCGTGTTTGATTACTCCGTCATCAGTGTGGACTACTACATCGGCTACGCGGGCGAGAGCTATGAGAGCAAGTGCATGCACCTGTTCGGCGAGGTGGTGGACAATCACCGCCGTCCCTACGGCAGCAATGCCACCAAGGCCGACTATACCGAGTACTATGAGTATGTGACCGTGAAGACATGGGATTTCAAGGACAAGACCCGGACCGAGAAGATCACCCGGACCCACACCTTCTATGTCCACAAGAATCTGGTGGCTACCATCAAGCAGTGCTTCAAGGAGATCTACGAGTGCGAGGAGAAGTACCCCATCAACTCCATCATTACCTACTGGTCCACCGGCGGCAATTCCGAGCATAACCCCGGCACCGCCATCGACATCAACTACGAATCCAACCCCTATGTGTCCCCCAGTGGCAAGGTCATCACCGGCAAGAAGTTCGACCCGGAGAATGATCCCTACTCCATCCCCGTGGGCGGCGAGATCGAGCAGATCTTTGCAAAGTACGGCTTCACCAGAGGCATCTACTGGAAGAGCGGCTACAAGGATTACATGCATTTCAGCTTCTTCGGCACCTAAAACAGCAAACCGGCATGACGAACGTCATGCCGGTTTTCAGCTTGTCAAAGAACTATCCAAACGCCCCCGTTTCGTGTATAATAGACGAATCGGGGGTGTTTTTATGGAACAATGGAAAAACAACGCACGGCGGGAGCCTATTATCGTGGATCTGGACACTTTGGTTCCCAAAGA
>JBGVNV010000075.1:0-38887 GCA_045125955.1 Faecousia sp. | reverse complement strand
GCGGCGACGGTGCAGGAACGGATATACTGGCCCTTGGCAGCAGCGGGCTTAGCCTTGACAACAGCCTTGACCAGGGTGTCCATGTTCTCCTGCAGCTTCTCAACGCCGAAGGAGACCTTGCCGATGGGGCAGTGGATGATGTTGGTCTTGTCCAGACGATACTCGACCTTACCGGCCTTGATCTCCTTGACAGCAGCACCGACGTTGGGGGTCACGGTGCCAGCCTTGGGGGAGGGCATCAGACCCTTGGGGCCCAGGACCTTACCCAGACGGCCGACGATGCCCATCATGTCGGGGGAAGCAACGACGACGTCGAACTCGAACCAGTTCTCCTTGGTGATCTTCTCAACCAGGTCCATGCCGCCAACGTAGTCGGCACCGGCAGCCTTGGCATCCTCAACCTTGGCATCCTTGGTGAAGACCAGCACGCGGCGGGTCTTGCCGGTGCCGTTGGGCAGGACGACTGCGCCGCGGACCTGCTGGTCAGCGTGACGGGAGTCAACACCCAACTTGATGTGCAGCTCGACGGTCTCGTCGAACTTGGCAGAGGCGGTCTTCACGACCAGATCCAGAGCCTCTGCGGGATCATACTGAACGGAGCGGTCAATCTGCTTGGCGCTCTCCTGATACTTTTTACCTCTAAACAATGTAATTTCCTCCTATATCGTGGTGATGCGGAATAATCCTCCCACATTACCGGGCCTTAGAGCAGCCCGGACAGCAATTTATCAATCAACAACAGTGACGCCCATGGAGCGGCAGGTACCGCGGACCTGGGAAATGGCGGACTCCAGGGAGTCGCAGTTCAGGTCGGGCAGCTTGGTCTTGGCGATCTCCTCGACCTGAGCCAGGGTCAGGGAACCGACCTTGGTCTTGTTGGGAGCGCCGGAGCCGCCGTTCAGACCGGCAGCCTTCAGGACCAGCAGGGGGGTGGGGGGAGTCTTGGTGATGAAGGTGAAAGAGCGGTCGGCATACACGGTGATGACGACGGGGATCTTGTAACCTTCCATGTCCTTGGTACGGGCATTGAACTCCTTGATAAATGCAGCGATATTCACGCCGTGCTGACCCAGAGCGGGGCCAACAGGGGGAGAAGCAGTAGCCTTAGCGGCGTTGATCTGCAGCTTGATGATACCGGTAACTTTCTGTGCCATGTTAAAGCACCTCCATAAATGATGTGGTAGTAATGCGATAGACGCAATTTTTTCGGGGCGTTTGAAACCCCTCCCACGTAACGACTGACGTATCTATCAGTCCGATGCGTTTACTGGGAAACGACCTCAACCTGATCGAGCTCGAACTCGACGGAGGTCTCGCGGCCAAACATGGAGACGATGACGCTGACCGCGTTCTTTTCGACCTCAATGGCCTCGACCGTGCCGGTGAAGGAGGACAGGGGACCATCCAGAATGCGGACGATGTCGCCTACCTCGTAGGAAACAATGATCTCCTTCTTTTCCACGCCCATGGCGTAGACCTCGTCTTCGGTGAGGGGAATGGGGTCGTTGCTGGATGTACCGACAAAGCCGGTGACACCGCGGATGTTCTTGATCACATGCCAGGTGTCGTCAGAGTAGACCATCTTGACAAGCACATAACCGGGATAGATCTTGCGCTCGTAGGTCTTGCTGGCACCGGACTCGGTGATCTCGGTGACGGTCTCAGTGGGGATGGAGATCGCCAGGATCTGATCCTGAAGATTCCGGCTCTCCACAGTCTTCTCGATGGTAGCCTTCACCGTGTTCTCGTAAGCGGAATAGGTATGCAGAACATACCACTTAGCCGTCTCAGCCATGGCGTTCCTCTTAGTGAGCCAGGCCGATGAGACCGGTGATGACAACGGAAGCGAAGAAATCGAACAGCCAGATGAACAGGCCGACAACCAGAACGCAGCCGGCCACGATCAGAGCATTCTTCAGAACCTGCTCCTTGGTGGGCCAAACGACCTTCTTGAGCTCGCTTCTCATTTCGCGGAAGAACTTCTTGGTCTGATTCCACTTGGAGGAGAACCAGTTTTCCTTCTTGACTTCAGCCATTTGAATGAGTCCTCCTTACTTGGTCTCGTTGTGAGTGGTGTGCTTTCTGCAGAATCTGCAGTACTTCTTCATCTCGAGACGATCGGGGTCATTCTTCTTGTTCTTCATGGAGTTGTAGTTTCTCTGCTTGCACTCGGAGCATCTCAAAGTGACTTTCACGCGCATAACGGCACCTCCTTAATATTGCCTCCCTGTATCACTTCGTCCAGTAAAAATTTAGAAGCGGTTACTACAAAAACCGCAGCGAAGCTGAAAAAAGGCGCATAAAAAAAGCCCTTTTTCACAGGTGAGATCATCATACCACAGGGGGGGTGGATTGTCAACAATTATTTTCATTGATTTTTGGGAATTTTGCGGTATAATAGAGGAAATCCGTTGATCGTTAGGAGAGATAAATCATGAAGAGAATTATGGGTATTGACTACGGCGATGCGCGCACGGGCATTGCTTTTTCCGATCTTTTGTGCTCCATTGTGGGCAGCACCACGGTGATCCATTCCAGAAAGCCGGAGAAAACTTTGGCGGAGATCGTGAAGCTCTGCAAGGAGAATGAGGTGGGGGAGATCGTCATGGGTCTGCCCAAGAATATGGACGGGTCCGAGGGTCCCCGTGCAGAGCTCTGCCGGGCCTTTGCCCAGCAGGTCCGGGAGGCCACCGGCCTGGAGGTCACCCTCTGGGACGAGCGGCGCACCACCGTGGAGGCCCACAACATCCTCAGTGCCCACAATTACCACGGCAATAAGCGCAAGAACACCGTCGATGCCGTGGCCGCAAGCCTGATCCTGGAGGGGTACCTGAATTTCAAGAAGCGGTAAAAAAGTTCTTGGAAAAAGAACAAATGTGTGATATATTAACTTGGTTAATATAGGAGGTGTTCAGGTGAACATTGATAAATATATAAGCAAGGAACTCCGTGAGAAATATGAGTTCTATAACTACAATCATGCATTGGAGATTTTGACCCAGGCATTTGCAGAAGACTGGAATGAACTGTTGGAGTGTCTGGGTGCTTTTACAATCACGACTGATGATATCCGTCAGGCGGGTGGTAATGAAACCAATATTCCCAAGAAGATCGATGAATATCTTCGCCCGCTTCAGTGGGAAGAGATCAAGATCAGCGGAGATCTTCATGTAAAGATTTTCCCAAGAAGAGGCAAGAAAGGTACATTTGCAAAGACTGCATCTGAAACAAGAGTGATTGAAGGATATATTGATGGACATAACATTGATTATGTCAAGGGTAAGGTCGCATTTGATTTGGAATGGAACAGCAAGGATCAGACGTATGATCGTGATCTGCTTGCAATGAGAACTTATTATGATTGTGGTATTATCAGCGTTGGCATTATTCTGACCAGAGCTGAGGATTTGGACGAAGTATTTAAGACTGTTTACAGCTACGATAAGAAGGCTGACGAGTGGAAACCTTGCATTGCAAAATACGGTGCAAGTACGACTTGGATGGGGAAATTGATTCCCAGATTGGACTCCAAGCGTAATGGCGGTTGTCCGATTCTTGCGATCGGTATTAAGAATAAGTGTGTATCTGACTGGGAGGAGGGATATGTTGATGAGCATAAACCATGAAACAAATGAAAATCTTCTTAGTTTCTGCAATGGTCAAAAGTTTGCCACAATATACGCAGATCCCCCATGGCGTTTTCAAAACAGAACCGGCAAGGTTGCACCTGAGCATAAGCGTTTGAATCGCTACGGCACGATGGATTTGGAAGCAATCAAGGCTATGCCTGTTGAACAGATTGCTGCAGAAAAAAGCCATCTTTACTTGTGGGTGCCCAATGCATTACTCCCTGAGGGACTTGAAGTTATGAAAGCTTGGGGATTTGAATACAAGGGAAACATTGTTTGGGAAAAGGTACGCAAAGACGGACTACCCGATGGAAGAGGCGTTGGCTTCTACTTCCGCAATGTTACTGAAATTTTGCTTTTCGGCATCAGAGGTACGAATAATCGGACCTTAGATCCTGCTCGGTCACAGGTGAACTTGATTCGCACACAAAAGCGTGAACATTCCAGAAAACCGGACGAAATAATACCGATTATTGAAAGATGTTCTCCGGGTCCATTTATTGAGCTGTTCGCTCGCGGAGATCGTGAGGGATGGGCGATGTGGGGCAATCAGGCTGATGCAAGCTATGAGCCTACTTGGAACACTTATAGTAACCATACTAGAGCGCAGATAACTGGATAAATTGTGTAAAAAATCGGGATGCTGTAGGGCATCCCGATTTTTTATTCGGGTTTCCACCGAAGCTCCCGGATGGCGGTGATGATAAAAAGCACGCCGAAGGCCTTTTTCAGAAGCTCGGCGTTGATCTGGGGACCCAGAAGACAGCCGAGAGCTGCACCCAGCAGCCCTCCCAGCACCGCCGGGAGGGCGACGGGGAGGGGGAGACGCGCCTGTTTCCAGCGGAATACGGTGGCGATGAGAGCGCAGGGGAGGAAGAAGAGCAGATTCATGGCCCGCGCGATGTCCTGGCTCCGGCCCATGACCACCGTCAGCCACAGCAGCAGAAGACTCCCGCCGCCCACCCCAAGGCCCGACAGAAAGCCCAGGGCCGCACCTACGAGAATGGCTACCATAGATATCGGATCCCTCCCCACAGGAGCATTGCCCCGAAGACCCGGTGAAGCCAGAGGGTGGGGATCCGCTGCCCGAACCGCCCCGCCAGTACCCCGCCCGCCGCACTGCCCAGCAGATAGGGGGCGGCTTCCGACCAGGGCAGGGGACCTGCCTGGGCCGTAAACCACAGGGACACCAGACACACCGGCAGCATGACACAGACGCTCAGTGGGAAAATGGACTCCGGCTCCGCATTAGTCCACAGCCCCAGCAGGGGGATCAGCACCATCCCGCCGGCCCCGCCGAAGATGCCGTTGACCATGCCCGCCAGTACGCCTGCCAGGGCTGCGCCCAGGCAGAATTGAAAATGGAAAGTTGAAAATTGAAAATGTTTTTTATCAGACACAAAAACCGCCTCCTGTGAGATTTTTCCACAGGGGGCAGTTTTTATACGAAGGGGAGAACTTTCATCTTTCCACTTTCACCTGTTCTCGACGATGTCGAGAATGATGTGGCCCGCGATCATCAATCCTGCCACGCTGGGGACCCAGCTGACGGAGGCGGGGATGCTTCTTCTGCCGGGAGGGGGTGCCTCCAGGGATGCGGGGGTCAGGGGCTCCTCGGGGGAGAAGAGGACCGTGTGGTGATTCACGCCCCGGTTGCGAAGCTCCTTGCGCATGACCCGGGCCAGGGGACAGCCGCTGGTCTTGCTGATGTCGGTGATGCTGAACTTGCTGGGGTCCAGCTTGTTGCCGGTGCCAAGAGCCGAGATGGTGGGGATCCCGCGCTCCCGGGCGTTCATGATGAGGCTGAGCTTGCAGCTTACCAGATCGATGCAGTCGGCGATATAGCTGTAGTCGGCGTCGAAAAAGTCGAGCTTGTCCTCCTCGGTGTAGAGCTTGCAGATGGCGCGGATGTTACAGTAGGGGTTGATGTCCCGGATGCGGTCGGCCATGGCCTGGGCCTTGAACTTCCCCAGGGTGGAGTGGAGGGCGCAGAGCTGGCGGTTTAAGTTGCTCACACCCACGGTGTCGTTGTCCACCAGGGTGATGGCACCCACGCCCGCACGGGCCAGGGCCTCGGCGGTGTAGCTGCCCACGCCGCCGATCCCGAAGACGGCCACGTGGCTGCTGCGGAGCTTTTCCAGGGCCTCGTCGCCCAGGGCCATCTGAAGTCGGATAAAGGGATTTTCCATAATGATACCTCGTAAAAAATCAGGCTGCGGGTGCAGCCTGATTTTTGTTTTGAATTAGTTGCCGGAGCTCAGGGTCAGGTCGGTCTTGATGAACTTGGTGTTGGAAACCACCAGCTCGGCACCCTCGATCAGAGCGGTCTCCCAGGCAGTCAGGTCGGCGTTGCGCAGGGTGGACTCGATCATGAAGTCACGGTAGGTGGTACCGGAGTTGCCCACGAAGTACATGACATGGTAGCCGTACTTGGTCTCGACAATGCCGGTGTCACCGGGCTTGCGGGCGGAGTCGAAGCACCAGTCGTTGAAGGCGGAGACCATCTGGCCGGGGTAGACATTTTCGTACAGACCGCCGTTCTCCACGGAGCCGGTGTCGTCGCTGTTCTTGGTGGCCAGCTCAGCGAAGGTCTCCTCGCTCTGCTTGCCCTCCTGGAAAGCGGCCAGGATGGTGGCGGCGGCGTTCTCAGCGACCTTCTTCTCGTCCTCGGAGTAGGTGGTGGTGCCGGTGGTCTCGTCGGTGGTGCCGCCCTCGAAGGAGACCAGGATGTGGCGGACGTTGACCAGCTCGGTCAGGTTGTCGTCCTTGCCCTCGAACAGGACCACGTAGTAGCCGTTGACCACGGTGGTGCCGTCATCGCCGGTGCACTCCTCGCCCTCGGCGTGGTTGTGGGTGGTGGACTCGTTGGGGATCACGGCGATGTCGCCGGCCTTGCGCTCGGAAGCGGTGACCCAGCTGCTCAGAACAGTGGGCAGGTTGGCGTACTGCAGCTTCTCGTTGCGGGTGGACTTGGCGGTGGTGGACTCGGCGTTGACCTCCAGAGCGGCGATGGCTGCATCCAGCTCAGCGGCGTTGGTGGCGGTCAGCAGGGAGTTGGCAGCGGCCTCAGCAGCGGCGCGGCCGGCCTCCTTCTCCTCGTCGGAGTAGGTCTTGTTGCCGTTCTCGTCCTCGGTACCACCCTGGTAGAAGGTGGAGTTGGCCAGGTAGTAGGAGTTGTAGGTGAAGGCGGAGTAAGCGGCGGGGTTCTTCTCGTCCTCGGCGCGCAGAGCGGCGTCGTCGTAGGTCAGCTCCTCGCTCTTGGCAGCGGCGTACTCCTGGGCGGTCATCTGGACCTCGGCGTACTGACGGAAGGTCTTCTCGTTGCAGCCCTCACCGTACATGGCGGCGATGTAGGCATCGGGGGAGGAGAAGCCGTACATGGTGGCGTAGAGCTTCATGTTCTCCAGAGTGGCGTCGATGGAGGCCTTGCTCTCGTCGCTCATGGTGAAGCCGTTGGCCTTGGCCTCGTTGTAGATGGCGTACATGTTCTGAGCGGAGGCGGTGGCGGTCTCCAGGAAGTAGTCGGACCAGGTCTGCTCCTCGGCCTCATTGTAGAACTGGTCGTCCAGGGCCTTGGTGGTGTCCAGACCGAACATGGAGACGTAGTCACCGTAGCTGTTCAGGAAGTTGTTGACGGAATCGATGTAGTAGTGGTTCAGCTCGGCTGCGCTGACCTTGGTGCCACCGACGGTCAGGGCGGTGGTGCTGCGGGGGATGATGCCGCTGGAGCTGACGCGGCTGAAGACAACGACCAGGATCATTGCGACGATGGCGAAGGCGAAGGCGGCGGTGTACCGACGGAGCTTCTTTGCTTCCTTCTGCTCCTGCAGCTGCTTTTCGGTCATAGCGGCTGCGTTCTGCTCCTTGCGGAGCATCTTCTTGCTGGATGCGCTCATGTGTTATCATTTCCTCTCGTGATAGATCGCTTATGCCGCCCTCTGCGGCATAGACCCATTCATTATACAGCATGCCTTACCCGGTTGCAAGTAGAATTTCTTTCAGGAAAGAGAAAATGGAGGGAAATATTGTTGCAAAATGACCGAAAATAAAAAAGCCGCGCCCGAAGGCGCGGCTGCCCGCTTTGGCCGTGTGCGTCCAATTGATGACCTGCACGAGTGGCAGGTGGGTCGCCTCTCTGTGCGTTATCTGCTCCCAACATCCACCTGTCGTCAAAGCGCAGGCGGGAGGTCTGCAAGCCGGCACAGAAGTGTCAGGCATCCCGGATCAAAAATGTGGGTCCAAACGGACACATCACGCACCAAGCAGGGAATAAAACGTATTTGTGAGAATCAGTCCTCGTCCTCGTCCTCTTCTTCGTAGAGGGCATCCATGATGAGGTCGTAAACGGTCTGCAGCTCCTGCTCGTCCTCGATGGCGCACAGGATGATCTCGCCGTCCTCTTCCACGTTCTTCAGGATGCTGACTTCCAGATCGACTTCCTCATCTGCACCAACAGCGGGGATCACCGCCTGATAGGTGGAGCCATTGTAATCCAGGCTCATGAGGACCTCCAGCTCGAACTCCTCGCCGTCCTCGTCAACGATGGTGATATAATCGCTGCCAAAATTGTCTGCCATGTTTATCGGAACCTCCGTGGGATTTCTTATGGGCATATTGTACAGCGAAACCGCGATAAAATCAAGGGGGAATTTTGCGCAATGTCAGTCAAAATAATTTTCCAGCACCGCCCACACTTCCTCCCGGCTCTCCAGGCGGATGCCGCGGCGCAGCTGCAGCCGGTCTGCGGGGGGCAGGGTATCGGCGCGGATGTCGTAGATCTGCTCCGGATGGGCCTCTCCCTCGCGCCACAGGGCCACCCGTTCGCCCCGGAGGCCCAGCAGAAAGCCGAAGCACAGGGACAAGGAAAGGAAATTTTGGATCGTTCGCTTCATTGGTCATCCCTCCGTGGTCAGTTTATGGACTAATTCAAGGAATATTCATAAAATATCTCTTTCGTTTTCCACGCTCCCGTGATATAATAATTTGAACTGTTATGGTCGGTAACTGCGACCATTTCAAAAATGCAAAGCTCACTTCGATTTGGAGGTAACTGATATGGCATTATTCGACAGAAAGAAACCCGAACGGCAGGAATGGAAGGTCCCTGCGCTGCTGCAGCTTCTGCGGGGCGCGGCGGGCACCGCACTGTCCGTTGCAAAGATCGCCATTGGCGGCGTGGTGACCGTGGCTCTGATCGCCGTGGTCTGCTGCATCGTCGTGGCAGGTGCCGCCGCCGAATATCTGGAGCAGGATGTGATCCCCAACGTGTCCTTCTACGAGGAGGACTTCAGTCTGGATCAGACCTCCTTCATTTATTATGTGGATCAAAACGGCGAAATTCAGGAATATGAAAAGATCAACACCAGCACGGACCGTCAGTGGGCCACCCTGAACGAGATCCCGGATTCCCTGATTCATGCGGCCATCGCCATCGAGGACCAGCGTTTCTACGAGCACCAGGGCGTGGACTGGATCACCACCGTCAAGGCCTGCGCCAACATGTTCTTCGGCGGCAGCGATACCTTCGGCGGCTCCACCATCACCCAGCAGCTCATCAAGAACCTGACCGGCGACAACTCCGTCACCGTTCAGCGTAAGGTCGAGGAGATCTTCCGCGCCCAGAAATACGAGCGCACCAACGACAAGGATACCATCATGGAGTGGTACCTGAACACCGTCTACTTCGGCAAGCTCAAGTACGGTGTCAAGTCCGCCGCCATGTACTACTTCGGCAAGGAGCTGTCTGAGCTGACCACCGCAGAGTCCGCCAGCCTGATCGCCATCACCAACAACCCCTCTCTGTACAATCCCTACACCCGTCCCCAGAACAACCGCAAGCGTCAGGAGAATGTCCTGTGGGCCATGAAGGAACAGGGCTGGATCACCGAGGAGGAGTACCGCGAGGCACTGGAGCAGGAGATGGTCTTCACCAAGGGCGACGAGACCAAGCAGATCTTCACCTGCGGAAACGACGAGTGCGGCTTCAAGGGCGAGGCCAAGGACTTTGACCGGGATCGCAGTGACCTGGGCGAGAAGTTCGGCCCCGGTGAGAACATCTACTACTGCCCCGCCTGCACCCACAAGAACGAGTTCGTGGTCCGCAAGACCTCCGATGTCTACTCCTGGTACACCGAGATGGTTATGGACGACGTGGCCCACGACCTGTGCATCGCCAACGGCGAGGAGTGGAACTCCAGCACCAAGAAGGCCTACCTGGAGCGCATCAAGCTCTCCGGCTACCACATCTACGCATGTATTGATGTGGAGGCCCAGGCCCTTATGGATGAAATCTACACCGATCTGGATCAGGTGCCCGATACCAAGTCTGCCCAGCAGCTGTTGTCTGCGGCTGTCCTGATCGACAACCGCACCGGCGACATCGTGGCCGTTGCCGGCTCCGTGGGTGAGAAGACCGCATACGATGCCACCAACCACGCCACCGAGGACGATCCCAAGCAGACCGGCTCGGCTATGAAGCCCGTGGCCGTCTACGGCCCCGCCTTCGAGAGCGGCCTCATTAGCCCCGTGACCTGTCTGCCCGACCTGCCCCTGAACTACGACGGCGGCACCCGCTTCCCCAACAACGTCACCCGTAAATATAATGTAGGCAACACCGTTTTCGACGGCATCGTGGATTCCAACAACACCATCTCCGTCCACACCCTGAAGACCATCGGTCTGGAGTATGCCTTCAACTTCGCCAGCGAGAAGTTCCGCATTGACGGCCTGATCCGGGAACAGAAGACTGAGTCCGGCCGGACCATCAGCGACATCGGCTACGCCCCTCTGGGCCTGGGCGCACTGACCTTCGGCGTCAGCGTCGAGGACATGGCCAACGCCTACGCCACCTTCCCCAACGGCGGCGAGTTCCGCGAGGCCCGGACCTACACCAAGGTCTATGACTCCGACGGCAATCTGGTCCTGGACAACACCCAGGAGACCGAGCAGATCCTGTCCGAGAAGGCCAACAAGTATATCAACTACTGCCTGCGTGGCGTGGTCAAGAACAACTCCGCCGTGCAGCTCAGTGCCACCGCTGCCGCCGGTAAGACCGGTACCACCACCAATTCCCGCGACCGCTGGTTCTGCGGCTACACCGACTACTACACCATGGCCGTCTGGTGCGGCTACAAGCAGCCTGAGGAGATCAAGGTCACCTCCGGCACCGGCTCCAACCCCGCCTGCACCATGTGGGCCAAGGTCATGAAGAAGCTCCACGAGGGTAAGGACTGGAAGGAAGTCAGCACCACCTCCGGCATGAAGTCCTACACCGTCTGCATCGACTCCGGCGGAACCGCCACCGATGCCTGCTCCGCCGATCCCCGCGGCAACCGCGTTCAGACCGTCTACGCATACTCCGAGGACAGACCCAAAAAGACCTGCGACAAGCATATCGTGGTGGACTGGTGTACCGCCGGCAACGGCGCAGCCAACGAGTATTGCAAGCTCTCCGGCGCAGCCATCGGCAAGAAGGGTCTGGTCAAGTACACCCAGAAGGAGTATGACAACATCAAGAAGGCCGGCAACGTCACCGGCTTTGACGAGAGCGTGGTCTATCTGATGAACGGCGACAAGGGCGCACCCATGAAGACCTGCACCCTCCACACCGCTGCCAGTATCCTGCCCCCTCCCACCGAGCCCAGCACCCCTGAGGGCGGCGCAGGCACCGACTCCCCCGCAACCCCCGAAACACCCTGAATCTCAGGAGGTAGAAAGATATGATTTGGATTTCCGATGAATGGAAAGATTATGAGGTCCTGGACGCCACCGACGGCGAGCGTCTGGAACGCTGGGGCAAGCACATCCTGGTGCGCCCCGACCCCCAGGTGATCTGGAACACCCCCAGGATCGACCGCAACTGGAACAATTTCGACGCCCGGTATATCCGCTCCAACACCGGCGGCGGACGCTGGACCGACCATGACCTGCCCGACCGCTGGCAGATCAAGTATAAGGATTACCTGACCTTCAATGTCAAGCCCATGAACTTCAAGCACACCGGCGTGTTCCCCGAGCAGGCCGCCAACTGGGATTTCATCCGGGAGAAGGTCGCTTCCCGTGCCGGTAAAAATCCTGTCCGCGTTCTGAACCTCTTCGCCTACTCCGGCGGTGCCACCCTGGCCGCCGCCGCAGGCGGTGCCGAGGTCTGGCATGTGGACGCCGCCAAGAACATGGTGGCCTGGGCCAAGGAGAACGCCGTGGCCTCCGGCCTGGCCGACCGGCCCATCCACTGGATCGTGGACGACTGCGCCAAGTTCATCCAGCGGGAGATCCGCCGGGGCCGCCGCTATGACGGCATCATCATGGATCCCCCCAGCTACGGCAGAGGTCCCTCCGGCGAGATCTGGAAAATGGAGACCAGCTTCTACCCCTTCCTGCAGGAGGTGGTGAAGGTCCTGTCCGATGATCCGCTGTTTGTCATCATCAATTCCTACACCGCAGGCCTGGCCCCCAGTGCCGTGGGCTACGTGTCCGACACGGTCTTCACCGCCAAGTTCGGCGGTCAGACCCGCAACGGTGAGCTTGGCCTGCCCGTCAAGTCCACGGGCTTCACGCTGCCCTGCGGCGCAGCAGGCCGGTGGACCCCGGACTGAGGAGGGAAGGTATGTCTGCGATCAAGGTAGAGAACCTCGCTTACAGCTATCCCGGTCTGGAGCCCGGTCAGAACGTCCGGGTTTTTGAAGATCTCGATCTTCAGATCGAGCAGGGCACCTTTGTGGCCATCCTGGGCTCCAACGGCTCCGGCAAGTCTACCCTTGCCAAGCATTTCAACGCCATTTTGCTCCCCAGCGGCGGCAAGTGCTATGTCTACGGCATGGACACCTCGGACGAGGAGCTGCTGATTCCCGTCCGCCGCAATGTGGGCATGGTCTTCCAGAATCCCGACAACCAGATCGTTGCCAATGTGGTGGAGGAGGATGTGGCCTTCGCTCCCGAGAATCTGGGCGTGGCCAGCCCCATGATCCGCCATCGGGTGGACAACGCCCTGAAGCAGGTGGGCATGTACAAGTACCGCACCCACGCGCCCCATCTGCTCTCCGGCGGTCAGAAGCAGCGCATCGCCATCGCCGGTGTCATCGCCATGGAGCCCAAGTGCATCGTCCTGGACGAGCCCACTGCCATGCTCGACCCCAAGGGCCGCCGGGAGGTCATGGAGACCGTGGCCCGGCTGAATAAGGAGAAGGGCATCACCGTGGTGCTCATCACCCACCACATGGACGAGGCCGCCAAGGCCGACCGGGTGGTGGTCATCCACCGGGGCGTGCTCCGGGCGGACGGAAAGCCGAAGGACGTGTTTTCCAACATTGAATACATGCACGAGCTGGGCCTGGCGGCTCCCGAGACTGTGGAGCTCTGCCACGAGCTGAACGGTCTGGGCTTCGACCTCCCTCTGGATCTTCTGGAGACCGAGGACTGCGCCCAGGCGATCTACAAGGCATTGGGAGGGAACTGATATGGCACCGATTCTCGAAGTCAGAAACCTGACCCACACCTATTCCGCCGGAACCCCCTTTGAGCACAAGGCCATCGACAACATGAACTTCTCCGTGGAACGGGGCGAGTTCATCGGCATCATCGGCCACACCGGCTCCGGCAAGTCCACCCTCATGCAGCACCTGAACGGTCTGCTGAAGCCCACCTCCGGCACCGTTCTGCTGGACGGGGAGGACATCCACAAGGATAAGAAATTTACCCGTCAGGCCCGCTTCCGGGTGGGTCTGGTGTTCCAGTATCCCGAATACCAGCTCTTTGAGGAGACGGTGTACAAGGATATCGCCTTCGGCCCCAAAAACATGGGATTGAAGGAGGAGGAGATCGACCGCCGGGTGCGGGAGGCCGCCAAGCTTGTCGGCCTGACCGAAAAGCAGCTGGAGGTCTCTCCCTTCGATCTCTCCGGCGGCCAGAAGCGTCGTGTCGCCATCGCCGGTGTCATCGCCATGGAGCCCGAGGTCCTCATCCTCGATGAGCCCACCGCGGGCCTGGACCCCGCCAGCCGCGCGGGCATTCTGGAGAATATCGAGACCTACCGCAAGACCAAGAATGCCACCATCATGATGGTCAGCCACTCCATGAACGACGTGGCCCGTCTGACGGACCGGCTTCTGGTGCTCTGCGGCTCCAAAATCGCCATGGACGGCCCTCCCACGGAGGTCTTCACCCGTGCCGACGAGCTGCTGGAAATGGGCCTGGACATTCCCGACATCACCCGGGTCTTCCTGCGTCTGAAGCAGATGGGCCTGAACGTCGAGCCTGTGTACACCATGGAGCAGGCCGTCGAGACCATCAAAAAGCTGAAGGAGGGCAAGTAAGATGCTGAAAGATATCACCCTCGGTCAGTTTTTCCCCGGCGAGAGCTTCATCCATCGGCTGGACCCCCGGACCAAGCTCATCATGGTCGTCGTCTACATCGTGGCCCTGTTTCTGGCCTCCAACTGGCTGGGCTACGGAATCGTCATCGCCTTCCTGGCGGTGTGCATCAAAATTTCCACCATCCCCCTGAAATCCATCACCCGGGGTCTGAAGCCCGTCATGATGATCGTGGCGTTTACAGGCATTCTGAACCTGTTCTTCACCCCCGGTACCCATGAGATCGTCAACATCTTCGGCTTCTCCCTGACCTGGGAGGCCGTGGAGCGGGCGGCCCAGATGATCCTGCGCATCATGCTGCTGATCACCGGCACCTTCCTGCTGACCTACACCACCTCTCCCATCGCCCTGACCGACGGTCTGGAGAGCCTGCTCAGCCCCCTGAAGGCCGTCAAGTTCCCGGTCCATGAGCTGTCCATGATGATGTGCATCGCCCTGCGGTTCATCCCCACCCTGATCGAGGAGACCGACAAGATCATGTGCGCCCAGAAGGCCAGAGGCGCGGATTTCGAGTCCGGCTCCCTGATGGACCGGGCCAGAGCCCTGATCCCCATTCTGGTGCCCCTGTTCATCTCCGCCTTCCGGCGGGCCGATGAGCTGGCCACCGCCATGGAGTGCCGCTGCTACCAGGGCGGCGAGGGCCGCACCAAGCTCAAGCAGCTCCACTACACCCGGCTGGACTTTATCGCCTACGGCGTGGGAGCAGTCCTGGTTCTGGGTGTGATCCTGCTGGGCTAAGGGAGGGCGTATGAGAAATATTGCCCTGTATGTGACCTATCTCGGCACCCATTACCACGGCTGGCAGGTCCAGAAAAAGCTGGCTACGGTCGGCCAGACTCTGGAGGATGCCTGCGCCATGGTGGTGGGCCACAAGGTCCATGTCACCGGCTGCGGCCGGACCGATGCGGGTGTCCACGCCAAATGCTATGTGGCGAATTTCCGCACTGACAGCCGCATCCCCGTGGACCGGCTGCCCTACGCCCTGAACACCCACCTGCCCCACGATATCGTGGTGACCAATGCCTTTGAGGTCCACGAGGATTTCAACGCCATCGGCTCCTGTGTCCGCAAGGAGTACACCTACCTCATTTACAACTCCCGGATCAAGGACCCCTTCTATGTGGACCGGGCCTGGTTCTATCCCAAGCACCTGGATGAGAAGGTCATGCAGGCCGCAGCGGACCAGTTTGTGGGCACCCACGATTTTGCCGCCGTGCGGAGCGTGGGCACCGATGTGAAATCCACCGTGCGCACCGTCTATTATTATAAGGTAGAGCGGCACGGCGATCTGCTGGCATTGAAGGTCTGCGCCAACGGCTTCCTTTATAATATGGCTCGTGCCATGGCCGGTACCCTGGTCTACGCCGCCGAGGGCAAAATCAAGCCTGAGGAGATCGGTGCCATCCTGGACTCCGGCAACCGCACCGCCGCCGGTCCCACCGTACCCCCCGGAGGTCTGTATATGACAAGGCTGTGGTACGATGACGGGAACGAAAAGTTCGAGGTGGCCAATCCCATTACATTTTAAGCGACAGGGAACGGCATTGCCGTTCCCTGTTAAATTGTCATAGAATGCAAAGGCTCCCCCATCCCTTACGGGACAGGGGAGCCTTTGGATGAACAATTCACAAAATATTAGTTTCTTTTTGTTCCCTGCTGTGTTATCATAGCAGGGAACGATTATTTTACCCCCCAAGGAGGGATTTCCTATGCAGATGAAGCTCTGCACCAAGTGCAAGAAGAGAATGGCTGTGGTCTTTATTTCCCGGATGGATGGGAGCCAGACCACCAATGAGGGCTACTGCCTGAAGTGTGCCCGGAGCCTGAATATCCCCCAGATCAGCGAGGCTGTCCGCCAGATGGGCATTTCCGAGGAGGATCTGGAGATGATGGAGGACGAGATGGCGAACGTCTTCGGCCAGATCGCCCCTGAAAGCGACAACGATGACGACGAGGTGGACAGCCAGACTGCCACCTTCCCCCTGCTGAACCAGCTTTTCGGCGGCCACAGCATGCAGCCCAAATCCGATCCTCCCGCCGAGCGTCCCAAGCGCGAGGAGAAGGAGGAAAAGCAGGAAAAGGGCAAAAAGAAGGCCAAGAAGCACAAGTTCCTGGACTCCTACTGCATGGACCTGACGGGTCGCGCCCGGGAGGGTAAGCTCGACAAGGTCATCGGCCGGGATGTGGAGACCGAGCGGGTCATCCAAATCCTCAACCGCCGCCAGAAGAACAACCCCTGCCTCATCGGTGAGCCCGGTGTCGGCAAGACCGCCATCGCCGAGGGCCTGGCCCAGCGCATCGCCAGCGGCAATGTGCCCTACAAGCTCCGGGACAAGGAGGTTTTCCTGCTGGATCTGACCGCGCTCGTTGCGGGCACCCAGTTTAGAGGCCAGTTCGAGAGCCGCATGAAGTCCCTGGTGGGCGAGATCAAGGAGTGCGGCAACATCATCCTGGTCATTGACGAGGTCCACAATCTCGTTGGTGCCGGAGATGCCGAGGGCAGCATGAACGCCGCCAATATTCTGAAGCCCGCCCTGAGTCGCGGCGAGGTCCAGATCATCGGTGCCACCACCTTTACCGAGTACCGCAAGCACATCGAGAAGGATGCCGCCCTGGAACGCCGCTTCCAGCCCGTGTCCGTGGACGAGCCCACCATCGAGGAGGCCGCGGAGATTATGCAGGGCGTGGCCAAGGCCTATGAGGAATTCCACATGGTCCGCATCTCTCCTGAGATCGCCCGCCAGTGTGTCATCCTATCCGAGCGTTACATCACCGACCGGTTCCTGCCCGACAAGGCCATCGACCTGCTGGACGAGGCCTGCTCCGATGTGAACCTGCGCAACAAGGAGCTGAGCCAGCTTGCCGAGCTGCGCAAGGAGCGCGACGACTACGAGCTGGAGCTGCGGATGCTGAATGAAGACAGCGAAAATCAGGACTTCGAGCGCATGGCAAACCTGCGCAGCCGCCTGATGCAGCTCGCCGCCAAGATCGAGGAGCTGGAGGCCATCCCCCTGCCCATGGTCACCATGGAGAATCTGGCCCGCATCATCGAGCTGTGGACCAAGATCCCCGCTTCCAAGATCAAGGCCCAGGAGTATCAGCAGATCAGAGGCCTTTCTGACCGGCTGAAAATGCACATCGTGGGCCAGGACCAGGCTGTGGATGCCGTGGCCCGTGCCATCCGCCGCAGCCGCGTGGGCATTTCCCCCAAGAAGCGGCCCGCCTCCTTCATCTTCGTCGGCCCCACCGGCGTGGGCAAGACGGAGCTGGTCAAGCGGCTGGCGGACGACCTCTTTGACAGCGTGGACAGCCTGATCCGGCTGGATATGTCCGAGTACATGGAGAAGCACACCGTCTCCAAGCTCATCGGTTCGCCCCCCGGCTACATCGGCTATGACGAGGCCGGTCAGCTCACCGAGAAGATCCGCCGCCGTCCCTACAGCGTGGTCCTCTTTGACGAGATCGAGAAGGCCCACCCCGATGTGCTGAATGTGCTGCTGCAGGTCCTGGATGACGGCCGCATCACCGATGCCCAGGGCCGTGTGGTCAATTTCGAGAACACCGTCATCGTCATGACCTCCAACGCAGGCAGTGAAGGCCGCGTGGGCGGTCTGGGCTTTGGCCGCACCGCCGATGACCAGAGTAGGGAGAAGACCATGAAGGCCCTGCGGGAGTTCCTGCGGCCTGAGTTCATCAACCGCGTGGACGAGATCATTTCCTTCAACCACCTGACCGAGGAGAACTTCCGGGGCATCGCCGACATCATGCTGGCAGAGCTCAAGGATGCTCTGTCCGGTCGCGGTTTGGAGCTTGTCTGGGGCGAGGACCTGAGAGAGTATCTGGTGAAGAAGGCCTACTCTATTACCTACGGCGCGAGAAACCTGCGCCGGACCATCCAGCGTGACCTGGAGGACCCCATCAGCGAAGCCATCATCGATTCCTTCGAGGAGCCGATTTCCAAGATCACCGTCCGCATCGCAGACGATGCCATCGTGCTGGATAAGGAATAAACAGAAATGCGGCAGAATTTTCTGCCGCATTTTTTGTAAGATTTCCGCAGTGCCAGGCACTAATGGATGAAGGAGGTGAGACTGTGGAGGAATTTGAACAGGTCTATCGGGAGTATTTCCGGGATGTGGAGCTGTACCTGCTGGCCCTGTGCCGGGACGAAAATCTGGCGGCGGAGCTGAGTAGTCAGACATTTTTTACAGCACTGGAGCAGTACCCCAAATTCCGGGGCGAGTGCCATATCAGGACCTGGCTGTGCGCCATCGGTCGAAATCTGTATCTTTCCTATCTGAGAAAGACAGGAAAGGAGCTGCCGCTGGAGGAATCTCTGATCGACACCGGCGTGAGTGTTGAGGAGCGGCTGGAGGACAAAGAGGAGGCCATGCGCATCCACAAAGTCCTGCACAGCCTGCCGGAGCCATACAAGGAGGTCTTTTCGCTCCGGGTCTTCGGACAGCTCTCCTTCGCCCAGATCGGGGAAGTATTTGGGAAAACGGCAAACTGGGCCTGCGTGACCTACCACCGGGCCAAATCGAAAATTCAGGAGGCGATACGATGAAATTATCCTGTGACATCATCCGCGACCTGCTGCCCCTGTACGCCGAGGAGCTGGCAAGTGAGGATTCTCAGGCGGCAGTCAGGGAACATCTGGAAACCTGCGAAGATTGTCGAAGCGCATTCGCGGACATGAAGAAAAGTTCTATCATCATCCCGGAGGAGCCGGGGCTGGATACCGTGCGCCGGGAGCTGTGGAAGCGGCGGCTGCTGACGGCGCTGTGTGCGGTGCTGATCGTGTGTATGGCGGGATGCTGGTTCGTGAGTTATTTTACTGCTCCGATCTACCTGGATCTAAGTGTGATCGCAGGAATGGAGCCGGATGAAAACGGTACAGTATGGCTGACCTTTGATGCAGCAAAAGCAGGAGAGTATACCTTCCAGTTCGAGGTTGAACCGACGCTTGCCGGAGAGGTCTATGCGGTATGGACGAGCCATTGGCTTAGATGGAAGTTCAATGAGCCACAGACCAGAAAAATTACCATCCCGGCTACGGTGATGCATAACGGAATCTACTATTTCACCGGTGTCGATGGGGCGGAGAATGTCCTGATCTACGAGAATCCCGAGAAATACATTGATGGCGGCTTTGCGTTCTTACCCAGACTGTACTTGAGCTTTTACTTTCAGATGTCGCTGCTGGTCGGTGCTGCCGCGCTGGTTCTGGCCTTTGTGCTGCGCAGGCGCAGGGCAGGGAAGTGGCTGGCATTGGTTGGCTCCTTCCTGTGCTGCTACGGTCTGTGCCAGGGCATCGTCTGCGGCTTCACCTTTGCCAGCTTCTTTGCACAGCAGGAGCTTTTCTGGGCGCTGGCCATGGGTCTTTGCCTGTGGGGCGCGCTGATGTGTATTTGGGCGATGCGGAAAAAGGCATAACCCCCTCAGTCAGCAAAGCTGACAGCTCCCCCACGCCATACGGCGCGGGGGAGCCTTTTGCTTGTTACATCTCGGCGGTCATTTTGTCCACCACATTGTAGACGGCGTCCTCCACCTTTTCGGCGGCCTGGGTGGCCATTTGGCGGACGGTGCAGTTGCGGGGCAGCATCATCACGGCGACGGCACCGCCGACCATGCCTGCGCCCAGAGCAAGGGGCCAGATTTTCATAGGGGTTCCCTCCTTTTCATTGGTTCGCCCATAGTTTTCCCGATGATTTCGGGAAAAAAGCTGTATTTTCTCTTTTCCTGTGGGAGAATTTATGATATAATAAAAAAAATTTCCGGGGAGGTATGTCCCATGTCCATGGATGTTCTGAAAAATAAGATCCGAAAGCTGCGCAATCCCTCTGCGCTGACCATTGCGCCCACCCTCGATACACTGCCGCCGCAGTATATGATGGAGTACGAAAGCCCCGTGCGGGGCATGGGCGAATACTGCCGCAAGGTGCTGGAGGCTCTGAAGGGCCAGCTCCCGGCGGTGAAGGTCAGCTTCGGTGCCTTCGCGCTCTTGGGTCCCGAGGGCCTGGAGGAGCTGCGGTCCGTGCTGGATACCGCCAAGAACCTGGGGTACTATGTGATCCTGGACTGGCAGCGGCAGGAGGACGAGGCTTCCGCCAAGGCATCCGCCAAGCTGCTTCTGGGCAGTGTGTGGAAGTGTGACGGCGTGGTGCTCAGCTGCTATCCCGGCTCCGCCAGCGTCAAGCCCTACATCACCGAGGCCAACAAGGAGAAGAAGGACGTGTATGTGGTCCTGAAGACCGCAGGCAAGTCCGGCTCCGAGCTCCAGGATCTGCAGACCGGCGGACGGATGGTCTACACCGCTGCGGCGGATCTGCTGGCCCGGTGGGGCGACCAGACCATGGAGCGGTGCGGCTACAGCCGGGTGGCGGGCGTGGGCTCCGCCAGCCACATGGCATCCCTGCGGACTCTGCGGGAGAAGTATCCGAAGCTGTTTCTGCTGGTGGACGGCCTGGAGGCCGCCAACGCCAACGCCCGCAATGCCTCCTTTGCCTTTGACAACATGGGTGCCGGTGCCCTGGTGTGCAGCAATCTGCTGACCGCCTGGATCGAGAATCCTGCCAACGACCCCATCGAGGAGGTCGTGGCCGCCGCCCAGCGGATGAAGCGGAATATCACCACCTATGTGACGGTTCTGTAAAGGTTTGAATCTGTTTTGTAGGGGCCGGCCTCCCGGACGGCCCACCGAAAATCGTTGATTTTCGGAATTCCGCCCCGATGGGGCGGTGGGACGTCGAGGACGCCGTCCCCTACGGGTGATATGTAAAGCGGCGCACCAAATATGGTGCGCCGTTTTGGTTATCGGACCGCGCCGGGGGTAGTGGTGGTGATGTCCGTGGCGGTGGTGGGGGCGTTGTCGGTGGGCATGGAGCCGTCCTCTGTAGGCTGGGAGCCGGTTACCGTGGGCATGGTGTCGTGGGGACGGGTGGTCTCCGTGGGGCGGGTGGTCTCATGGGTGGCGGTGGGCGTGGGCATGATGTGGGTGGTCTCCTCGGTGATCATGCCGCCGGGGTGGGTGCTGACATTGGCGGAGCAGCCGCAGGCCGTGAGCATGGCCAGGGTCAGGGCCGCCGCAAGGGTCAGGCTCAGAAATTTTTTCATATCGTACCTCCTGTCAGAATGCTGACGGCGTTAGTATCCCGCGCGTATCCGGGGATAAACAAGGAATTTTTGGAACCTTGGAAATTTTTTGAATTTATCGATAGACTTATATCAAATTATGGTGTATAATGGAGCTGTCAAAAAATAACTCTGAAAAGGAGATCGATTTTATGAAGAAGCTGTCCGTCAAGAAGGGCTCCGAGTGTATGGCCTGCCTGCAGTGCGTCCAGGCTTGCTCTGAGGCATTCTACAAGGAGAACGATGTCACCAAGTCCTGCATCCAGATCGTGGAGCGCAAGGGTGCCGCCAAGCCCCAGGTCTGCACCCAGTGCGGTCTGTGCGCCAAGGCCTGCCCCAACGGTGCCATCACCCAGAACCCCAAGACCGGCGTTTACATGATCAGCAAGAAGCTGTGCACCGGCTGCGGCAAGTGCGCCGAGGCCTGCCCCTTCGGCCTGGTCATCGAGAACGACAACGCCCCCGCTTCCAAGTGCATCGCCTGCGGCATCTGCGTCAAGGCCTGCCCCATGGAGGTCCTGGAGATCGTCGAGAAGTAAGATTTCCCTGTGTGCTACTTGCCGCCACAGCAGCCTTGTGCTGCTGTGGCGGCTCTTGCTTTTTAAGCAGGGGTGTGATATGATGCAGTTAAACAAACTTGAATTTGGCGGCGAGTCGCCGCTGACAATGCGTCACGGACAGCAGTGATCGAATGAGGTTATCTCTCGAACGGTCGCTAGTATCCGCTCGGCGTATGGAATTCGACAAACTTGAATTTGACAAAGGAGTGTGATTGTATGAAAAAGCAACTGCAAGGTATAGCAATAATCTTAGTTAGTATTCTCTTAATGCTCGGTTTTGGAAATGCACCTGTATTTGATTTGAGTTTTAGATGGTCTGTGATTTTTACCATCTTTGGAATCGTAGGTGCTGTAATGACTTTCTTGCCCGACAAGAAATAAGCCAATTCCAATTTGACGAACAGAAGCGAAATAACGAAGGACTCCCTGTGGCCTGGTCATGGGGAGTCTTTTTGTCGTACACAAATATTTCATAATGGTGACAATTGAAAACGGAAGGCGGATGTGCTACAATAAGATAGACTATACACCCGGAGGCGTTTATGTTGAATATGACTGAATTTATCGATATGATTTCTGACAAGATCCCCAATCTGGAGCTGAAGCGGGATGTGCCCATGAGCCGTCTGACCTCCTTCCGGATCGGCGGTCCCGTGGACTGCGCGGCCTACCCCAAGACCGAGGCGGAGCTGTCTGACCTGCTGAAGCTCTGCGCCGAGGCGGGCATCGAGCCCGTGATCCTGGGCGCGGGCACCAATGTGCTGGCCCCCGATGCCGGTCTGCGTAAGCTCGTCATCGTACTGAAGGATGCCCTGGAGGGCATGGAGCAGATCGGCGAGACTTCCATCCGCGTCATGGCGGGCGTGACCATGAGCCGCGCCGCCGTGTTTGCGGCGGGCCTCAACCTGGGCGGTCTGGAATTTGCCCACGGCATCCCCGGCACCATCGGCGGCGGCGTTTACATGAACGCCGGTGCCTACGGCGGCGAGATCAAGGATGTGTGCACCAGAGTCCGCATCATGGAAATGAACGGCGAGGCCCGCTGGATCACCAATGAGGAGGCCGCCTTCTCCTACCGCCACAGTGCCATCGAGGACAACCCCTGGATCGTGGTGGCGGCGGAATTCCGGCTGACCCCCACCCCCGAGGAGGAGGTCTGGGCCAAGATGAAGGAGCTCATCGCCAAGCGTCGGGCTTCCCAGCCCCTGGACCTGCCCAGCGCAGGCTCTGCTTTCAAGCGGCCCGTGGGTGGCTATGCCGCGGCCCTCATCGATCAGACCGGCCTGAAGGGCTTCCAGGTGGGCGGCGCGGCCGTCTCCGAGAAGCACGCGGGCTTCGTGGTGAACCTGGGCGGTGCCACCGCCGCCGATGTGCAGGAGCTTCTGCAGCAGGTGTCTGACAAGGTCTTCGAGCGCACCGGCATCCGTCTGGAGCCGGAGGTCCGCATCTGGTAAGGAGGGAACACCATGTCCCTGTCCTTTTCCGGCAGCGCGAAGGAGGAGATCTGCCGTGATCTGCCCGCCAAACGGTGCTGCTGTCAGGCCATGGCCTTCGGCATTTTGCTGTTTGCCAACACCTTCACCGGCTCCAATGTGCGCATTGTCACCGAGAGCCGGGAGTTTGCTTTCCTGCTGCCCCGGCTCTTCTGGAAGGCCTTCAAAATGGAATTTGACGAGCTGCCCTCCATGGCGGCTCCGGGCAAGCTGGTGTTCCAGATCACCGAGCCCTGGAAGCTGGAATTCATCATGGATGCCTACGGCTTCGACCCGGACAATACCCTGGCTCTGCATGTGAATCTCTCCGTGCTGGAGGACGAGTGCTGCCGGGAGCATTTTCTCATGGGTGCCTTCCTGGCGGGCGGCTCCGTCACGGACCCCGGCAAGGGCTACCATCTGGAGCTGGCCACCAGCCACCAGGCCGTGGGCCGGGAGACCTATGCCCTCATGGAGGAAATCATGGGCTTCTATCCCAAGCTCGGTGCCCGGGGCGGCAACACGGTGCTCTATTTCAAGCAGAGTGACCAGATCAGCGAGGTGCTGACCCGGCTGGGCGCGCCCATCTGCGGCATGGGCATCATTGAAGCCAAGCTCGAAAAGGAGCTGAACAATAAAGTCAACCGCCGCGTCAACTGCGACGGCGCGAATATTTCCAAGGTCGTGGATGCGGCCCAGGTCCAGCTTGCGGCCATCCGCACCCTGCGGGAGCGGGACCTGTTCGACAAGTTGCCCGTGAAGCTCCAGCAGGCCGCCCTGGCCCGGGAAGCGGAGCCGGAGGCCAGTCTGACGGAGCTGGCGGCCATGATGGTGCCGCCCATCACCAAGCCCGCCATGAACAACCGCATGAAAAAACTGATGGCTCTGGCTGAGGAGGGAATGGCATGAGCTTCGCACATCTGCATGTCCATACCGAATACAGCCTGCTGGACGGTGCCTGCCGCATCAATAAAATGATGGACCGGGTCAAGGAGCTGGGCCAGACCGCCGTCGCCATCACCGACCACGGTGTCATGTACGGCTGCATCGATTTCTACAAGGCCGCCAAGGCCGCAGGCGTCAAGCCCATCATCGGCTGTGAGGTCTATGTCTGCCCCCGGAAGATGTCCGACCGGGTCCACGGCATCGACAACGAGGCCTACCATCTGGTGCTCCTGTGCGAAAATATGAAGGGCTATGAGAATCTGTGTCAGATCGTTTCTCAGGCCTATACCCATGGATTTTACGGCAAGCCCAGAGCGGATCTGGAGCTGATTGAAACCTATCACGAGGGCCTCATCGCCCTTTCTGCCTGTCTGGCGGGTGCCGTCCCCCAGCGGCTGATGGAAAACGACTATGACGGCGCGAAGAGCTATGCCCTGGAGCTGGCCCGGATCTTCGGGGAGGGGAACTTCTTCCTGGAGCTTCAGGACCACGGCATCGAGGAGCAGCGCAGCGTCAATCTTGGCATCCAGCGCATCGCCCGGGAGACGGGTCTGCCCCTGGTCATCACCAACGATGCCCACTACATCCGCAAAGAGGATGCCGCCATGCAGGATGTTCTTTTGTGCGTTCAGACCGGCAAGACCGTGGACGACGAGAACCGCATGCGCTTCGAGACCGAGGAATTCTACCTCAAATCCGAGGCGGAGCTCCTTTCCCTGTTCCCCGGACAGCAGGAGGCCCTGGACAACACCGCGAAAATTGCGGAGCGGTGCAATGTGGAGTTTATCTTCAACCAGTACCATCTGCCCGCCTTCCCGGTGCCCGAGGGCTACACCAGCGAGAGCTATTTCAGAAAACTCTGCTATGACGGCTTTGCCGAGCGGTATCCCCAGGCCCCCGAGGACTATCTGGAGCGGCTGGAGTACGAGATCGGCGTCATCAGCCGCATGGGCTATGTGAACTACTACCTGATCGTCTGGGATTTCATCCGCTATGCCAAGGAAAACGGCATCCCCGTGGGCCCCGGACGTGGCTCCGGCGCGGCTTCCATTGTGGCGTATTGTATGCACATCACGGAAGTGGACCCCATGAAGTACGCGCTGATCTTCGAGCGGTTCCTGAACCCCGAGCGCGTCTCCATGCCCGATTTCGATACGGATTTCTGCCAGGAGCGGCGGGGCGAGGTCATCGACTATGTCATGCGCAAGTACGGCTCCGACCATGTGGCCCAGATCGCCACCTTCGGCACCATGGCAGCAAGAGGTGCCATCCGGGATGTGGGCCGCGCCCTGAACTTTACCTACGCGGAGACGGATGTGGTCGCCAAACTGGTGCCCACCACCCTGCATATCACCCTGGACGAGGCTCTGAAGACCTCGCCCCAGCTGAAAGCCATGTACGACGAGGACGAGCGGGTGAAGAAGCTCATCGACACCGCCCGTTCTTTGGAGGGCATGCCCAGAAACACCTCCACCCACGCCGCCGGCGTGGTCATCACCGCGCGCCCTGTGTGCGACTATGTGCCCCTGAGCCGCAATGACGATACCATCGTCACCCAGTACACCATGACCACCATCGAGGAGCTGGGCCTCCTCAAAATGGACTTCCTGGGCCTGCGAAATTTGACGGTCATCCGGGATGCGGAAGAGCTGATCCGGAAGCATACCCCCGATTTTTCCATGGAAAATGTTCGGGATGATGATCCCGAGACCTTCAAAATGCTCACCGAAGGCAAGACCCAGGGCGTCTTCCAGCTGGAAAGCCAGGGCATGACCGGCGTGTGTGTGGGCATGAAGGCGGGCTCCATCGAGGATATCACGGCCATCGTGGCCCTCTACCGGCCCGGCCCCATGGATTCCATCCCGAAATTCATCGAAAGCAAGCTCAATCCCCGGAAGATCAGCTATAAATGCCCCGAATTGGTTCCGATCCTGGAGGTCACCTACGGCTGTATCGTCTACCAGGAGCAGGTCATCGAAATTTTCCGGCGGCTGGGCGGCTATACCATGGGTCAGGCGGACAACATCCGCCGGGCCATCTCCAAAAAGAAAATGAAGATCATCGAGGAGGAGCGCAAGGTCTTCGTCTACGGTGATCCCGCGAAAAATATCCCCGGCTGTGTGGGCAACGGCATCTCCGAAGCCGTGGGCCAGAGTCTCTATGACGAGATCGTGGCCTTCGCCAACTACGCCTTCAACAAGGCCCACGCCGTTTGCTACGCCGTGGTGTCCTACCAGACCGCCTACCTCAAGTGCCATTATCCCAGAGAGTACATGGCGGCTCTGATGACCTCCGTGCTGGACTCCGCCGTGAAGGTCTCCGGCTATATTGCCGAGTGCCGGGAAATGGGCATCCAGACCCTGCCCCCGGACATCAACCGCTCCGGCGACGTGTTCACTGTGGAGGGACCCAATCTGCGCTTCGGCTTGGCCGCCGTCAAGAACATCGGCAGAGGCCTCATCCGCAGTGTTGTGGCCAAGCGCACCGAGGGCGGCCCCTTCAAGTCCTTGGAGGACTTCCTGACCCGGATGGGGGAGGGCGAGCTGAACAAGCGCGCCGTGGAAAACCTCATCAAGTGCGGTGCCATGGACTGCTTCGGCAACCACAGAAGCGAGCTCCTGGCGGTGTACGAGAGCATGATGGACTCCCTGGCCGTCTCCCGGAAGAAGAATCTGGAGGGCCAGATGGGTCTGTTCGGCATGCTCGAAGACGATGACCCCTCCACCTCCATTCCTATTCCAAAGCTGCCGGAGATCAACGCCGCAGACCGGATGGCCATGGAGAAGGAGACCACCGGTCTCTACCTCAGCGGCCATCCCATGGACGACTACCGGGCCCTGCTGAAAAATACCCATGTTCTGCCCATCGGTGCCCTGATGGACGAGGAGAGCCGCTACCAGGACGATCAGATTGTCTCCGTGGCGGGCATCGTCCAGACCGTGAAGATGAAGACCACCCGGAATAACTCCATGATGGCCTACATCACCTTGGAGGACGATACCGCTGTGGTGGAGATGCTGGCCTTTTCCAATGTGCTCAGCCAGTTCGGCGGGTACTTAAAGGAAAACAGCCCCGTGGTCATCACGGGCAGACTCAGCTTGCGGGACGACAAGGACCCCCAGATCGTCATCAACCGGGCCCGGCCCATGTCGGATTTTGAAAACGGCATCCCGGAGGAGCCCCAGGAGGAGCGATACCAGCGGCGGGAGCGGTTTGAGGACCGCCGTCCCCAGGGGCCCCGGATCATCCCCGGAAACACCCTGTATCTGAAGCTCGCTGGCGAAAGCGACCCCAAGTTCCGCAAGGTCCGGGCCATCGTCAACATGTTCCCCGGCGAGGGCATCGTGAAGGTCTTCTTTGCCGACACCCGGAAGCTGCGCGGTGCCCAGGCGGCCTTTGACAGCCGGATGATCGACGAGCTGCGCCGCGTGCTGGGCGACGATAATGTTGTTGTAAAATAACTTCCATTCTTGAAAAATATGTGCTATCATAACCATTTAGAAGGGAGGCGAAATGCCGTGAAATTCCTGAAAAGAGTGGCTTGTGCGGCTGTTTCCGCCGCCCTGGCCATTTCTATGAGCGGCTGTGTGATGACGGTGGATCAGATGTATGTTCCGCCCCGCCGCTCGGAAAGCTACCGAAATTTACAGACCGTCATGGATGGCTTCATGAGGGATCTGGAATACTGCGCACCCACCTCCGGCGAGAACCAGCAGTCGGTCCAGATGGCCGACATCAACGGTGACGGCCTGAAGGAGGTCATGGTCTTCGTCAAGGGCAGCGACGAGCACCCCCTGAAGATCCTGATCTTCAGGTTGGACGACGGGGAATACGTCCCCTTAAGCGTCATCGAGGCCACCGGCACCGCCTATGACCAGGTGGAGTACATCCAGCTCGACGGCGAGCCGGGACTGGAGCTGGTGGTGGGCCGACAGGTCAGCGACCAGGTCATGCGCAACCTGACCGTCTACTGCTTCTCCGCCGGACAGCCGGAGCAGCTTCTGACGGTGAATTATCAGAAATTTTTGACCCTGGACATGGGCGGCGACGGCCGCGCGGACCTCTTCGTCCTCCGTCCGGGCCGGACCGAGAACGACTACGGCGTGGTGGAGCTCTACTCCGCCCAGGACGGCACCGTTTCCCGGTCCGCAGAGGTCAGCATGTCCCAGAGCGTGTCGAAGCTCAAGCGCATCATGACCGGCTCCCTCCACAGCGGCGAGCGGGCGGTGTTCGTGGCCAGCTCTGTGGACGATGCCTCCATCGTCACCGACGTCTACGCACTGGTGGATGACAAGCTGACCAACGTCTCCATGTCCAGCGAATCCGGCACCAGCGTCAAGACCGTGCGAAACTACTACGTCTACGCCGAGGATATCGACGGCGACGGCGTTCTGGAGCTGCCCAGCCTGATCTCCATGCGCTGGCCCGGCGAGAGCCGGTCCGCCGAGGAGCGGGAGCACCTGATCCGCTGGTATGCCCTGGGTGCCGACGGCGCGGAGTACGACAAGCGGTTTACCTACCACAATTATCTCCAGGGCTGGTACATGGAGGTGGACGGCAGCAAGGCCGGACGGCTCTGTGTGGTCCCGGAGGATACGGGCCGCTTCTCCTTCTGTTTGTGGGACCGCAATTATGGCAATCTGGAAAAGCTCTGGACCGTGTATGTGCTGACCGGCGAGGACCGTTCCAGCGCGGCGGCTCTGGATGGGCGGTTCGTGCTGCTCAAGACCGATTCCGTGGTCTACGCCGCCAGCCTGGAGGAGGCGGGTGAGCGCAGCGGCATCACCCAGGAACGATTGATCAACAGTTTTTTCCTGATCCAGTCGGATTGGAAAACAGGGGAAATGTGAGGAAATAGATGAAAAAAGTATTGATTCTGGAAGATGAAGTCAATATCCGCTCCTTCGTGGTCATCAACCTGAAGCGGGCGGGCTACGATACCATTGAGGCCGGGACCGGTGCTGAGGCCCTGCAGCGGGTCCGGGAGAATCCCGATATCGGCGTGGCGATCCTGGATGTGATGCTGCCGGACATCGACGGATTTGAGGTCTGCCGGAGCATCCGGGCCAACAACAAGCGCATGGGCATCATGATGCTCACCGCCCGGACCCAGGAAATGGATAAGGTCACGGGCCTGATGACCGGCGCGGACGACTATGTGACGAAGCCCTTTTCTCCCGCGGAGCTGACCGCCCGGGTCGATGCCCTCTACCGCCGCATCGGCGGTGATGATCTGGCATCTTCCGAGCTGCTGACCCAGGGCCCCTTCGTCATGAACACCCGCAACCACACCCTGGAGAAGGCCGGAAACCGCATCCGCCTGACCCAGGTGGAATATGCCATCCTGAAGCTCTTCATGCAGAATCCGGGCCGGGCACTGAGCCGGGAGGACATCCTCTCCGCCGTCTGGGGCCGGGAGTACGAGGGCGAGCTGAAGATCGTGGACGTGAACATCCGCCGTCTGCGCATCAAGATCGAGGATGACACCGCCAACCCCACCTACATCACCACGGTCTGGGGCTTCGGCTACAAGTGGGGCGCATGAGCAAGTTCAAACAGCCGCTGATCAAGGTCACGGGCCTGCGCCGCCGGTGGCTGATCAACACACTTTGCGTGGTCCTGCCGCTGGCCATCGTCTGTGTGCTTGCGGTGACGGCAGCATTTGCGGCATATTACTACTCCGGCATGGAGTCCGACCTGCGCTACCGGGCCAGGACCACCACGGACTTCTTCGCGGAGAACATGAATGTGGACTACAACGCCTACTACAAGTCCTGCGTCAAGTACGCCCAGACCTATGAGGACCGCAACTCCATCGAGCTGCAGTTCATCAATGCCCAGGGCAAGCTGGTGGCATCGAGCTACGGCCCCTGGGCCGGGGATTCCCCCCGGACTGACGAGATCCAGGAGGCCATGGAGCTCAGGACCCAGCGGGCCTTTGTGGGCGTGGACGAAAACACCGGCGAGCACATCATGGCGGTGTCCAGTCCCATGGTCTACTCCAACGGCGAGGTCATCGGCGTGCTGCGCTTTGTCACCGGCACCCGGGTCATGCACATGCAGATCTTCTTCATTGCAATGGTGGCATTGGCGTTCTTCGGGGCATTTGTCCTGATTATCGTACTCTTGACCAATTATTATATCCATACGGTGCTGGTGCCGGTGGCGGATATCACCGAGAAGGCCCAGCGCATCGCCACGGGCAGCTACGGCATCCAGATCACCGCCAAGTACAACGACGAGATCGGCGTTCTGGCGGACACCATCAACGAGATGTCCAACAAGATCAGCCAGAACGAGAAGGTCCAGACGGACTTCATCTCGTCCCTGTCCCACGAGCTGCGGACCCCCCTGACCGCTATCACCGGCTGGACCGAGACCCTGATGACCGATGAAAACATGGACCAGCAGACCCGCCGGGGCATGGACATCATCCTCAGAGAGTCCAAGCGTCTGACGGAAATGGTCCTGGGCCTGCTGGAATTTTCCCGCATCGAGGGCGACCGCATGACCCTGAATGTGGAACTGGCGGACATCCGGGCGGAATTTGAGGACACGGTCTTCATGTACGGTTCCCGTCTGCGGCAGCAGGGTATTACCCTCAACTACATCGACACCGATGACGACATCCCGGAGATCCCCTGTGACCCCAAGCGACTGCGGCAGGTGTTCCTGAACATCCTGGACAATGCGGCCAAGCACGGCGGCGAGGGCAAGACCATCGATGCGGCCATCCGCTGCACCGAGATCGCCGTCATCATCACCATCCGGGACTACGGCCCCGGCATCCCGGAGGACGAGCTTCCTCTGGTCAAGAAGAAATTTTACAAGGGCAGCTCCAAGGCCCGCGGCACCGGCATCGGTCTTGCGGTCTGTGATGAGATCGTCACCATGCACGACGGCTCTCTGGACCTGAGCAACGCCGAGGGCGGCGGCACCCGCGTCCGTATCTGCCTGCCCCTGGAATAAATTAGAGGAAACCTTTCTATGGCAAAAAACGAAACCTGTAACCCCTGTGAACAATTCAAGACCATGATCGGCGGTCAGGCTCTGATCGAGGGCATCATGATGCGCGGCCCGGAGAAGGACGCCATCGTCTGCCGGACCAAAGAGGGCCTGAACATCGAGGTCAACGACCGCAAGCTCCCGAAAGAGGGGAGCCCGCTCCGCTGGCCCCTGATCCGGGGCGTGGTCAACTTCTTCGATTCCCAGGTCACCGGTGTCCGGGCGATCCTGAAAAGCGCGGACCTGAACCCCGACGAGGAATGGGAGGAGGAGCCCGGCAAGCTGGACCTCTGGCTGGAGAAGAAGCTGGGCAACGAGAAATTCCAGAAGTTCCTCATTTACGGCGCGGCGATCCTGGGTCTGCTGATGAGCATCGGCCTGTTTTTCCTGCTGCCCATGATCGTCAGTGAGCTCTTTACCGGCGTCATCGAGAGCCAGGTGGGCATCCATCTGATCGAGGGTCTGGTGCGCCTGGTCATTTTCATGGCATACATCATCCTGGTCTCCCGGATGAAGGAGATGAAGCGGCTCTTTGCCTATCACGGCGCGGAGCACAAGACCATCCGCTGCTATGAGGCGAAGCTCCCCCTGACCGTGGAGAATGTCCGGGAGCAGACCCGGCTCCATCCCCGGTGCGGCACCAGCTTCCTGCTGGTGGTGATGATCCTGTCCATTCTGGTGTTCAGCGTGGCGGTCTCCGCCTTGCTGGAGATGTTCCCCGCGCTGGCGGCGTTGGAGGGCACCTTCCGCTTCCGGCTCATCAAGATCGTCTTCAAGCTGATGCTCCTGCCCCTGGTGGTTTCCGTCGCCTATGAGATCAACCGCTGGGTGGGTAAGAACGACAATCTCTTCACCCGCATCCTGACGGCCCCCGGCCTGTGGATGCAGAACTTTACCACCAACGAGCCCGATGACGCCATGATCGAGGTGGCCATCACCGCCGTCAACGCGGTGCTTCCCGAACAGGAGGGCGCGGACGCATGGTAAAGAAATATTCCGAGCTCTATCGGGAGGCGCGAAAGGCCCTGATCCCCATTGACGGCCCCCATCAGGCGGGCGTCACCGCCCGGGAGCTGCTGGTCCTGGCCTCCGGCAAAACTGCCGCCCAGCTGCTGGCGGACGGCGAAAAGTACGCCGACACCAGCGTGGAGGTGGCTCTGGAACAATATCTGGAGCGGATGGAAAAGGGCGAGCCCCTGGCCTATATCCTGGGCGAGTGGGACTTCTACGGCCTGAAATTCCATGTGACTCCCGACGTGCTGATCCCCAGGGACGACACCTGCGCCCTGACGGAGATCGCCATCCGGCAGGCACTGTTTCTCGACCCCAACCCCAGAATTCTGGACCTGTGCACCGGCTCCGGCTGCATCGGCATCGCCATCGCATCGAGAGTCAAGGATGCCAAGGTCACCCTGGCGGATCTGAGCCGGGAGGCTCTGGCCGTGGCCAAGAAAAATGTGGTGGCCCACCACATGACCGGCCGGGTGTCCTGCGTCCAGGCCGACGCCATGGATACGCCCCCGGCGTTTCTGGGCCAGTTCGACATGATCGTGTCCAATCCCCCCTATATCGATGCCAAGGATATGGAGGGGCTGGAGGTCAGTGTCAAGGATTATGAGCCCCACATGGCCCTCTTCGGCGGCAACGACGGTCTGGACTTTTACCGGGCCATCACGGCGAATTACCGCCATAACTTAAAGCCCGGCGGCTACCTCTGCTATGAATTCGGCGAGGACCAGGGCGACGATGTTTGTGATATTCTCGCGGCGAACGGATTCACCGTCCGTCAGCGGGTCAAGGATTTTTGTGGAACCGAGCGGGCTGTCATCGCCCAATATTGTGTAGAGGAGTAAACCGCTATGGCAAAGAAAACCGGTGCCTATGAGGCACCCACCCCCGCAAGCGACAAGAAAAAAGCACTGGACACCGCCATTGCCCAGATCGAGAAGAGCTTCGGCAAGGGCGCGGTCATGCGCCTGGGCGATAAGCCCGAAATGAATGTGGAGGCCATCCCCACCGGCTCCCTGGCACTGGATGCCGCTCTGGGCATCGGCGGCGTGCCCAAGGGCCGTATCATCGAGATCTACGGTCCCGAGTCCTCCGGTAAGACCACCCTGGCCCTGCACATCCTGGCCCAGGCCCAGAAGATGGGCGGCGAGGTGGCCTTCGTGGATGCCGAGCACGCCCTGGACCCCGTCTACGCCGCCGCTCTGGGCGTGGACACCGACTCCATGCTGGTGGCCCAGCCCGACACCGGCGAGCAGGCCCTGGAGATCACCGATGCCCTGGTCCGCTCCGGTGCCGTGGATGCCGTCGTCGTGGACTCCGTTGCCGCGCTGACTCCCCGAGCCGAGATCGAGGGCGAGATGGGCGACACCTTCGTGGGCCTCCAGGCTCGACTCATGTCCCAGGCTCTGCGGAAACTGGCCGGCACCATCAACAAGACCAACTGCGTGGTCATCTTCATCAACCAGCTTCGTATGAAGATCGGCGTCATGTACGGCAACCCCGAGACCACCACCGGCGGCAACGCCCTGAAATTCTACTCCTCCGTCCGTCTGGATGTGCGCAGAGTGGAGTCCATCAAGGAGGGCGGCAATGTGGTCGGCAACAAGACCCGCGTCAAGGTGGTCAAGAACAAGGTGGCACCCCCCTTCCGGGAGGCCTTCTTCGACATCATGTACGGCGAGGGCATCGCCAAGTGGGGCGAGCTGGTGGATCTGGCGGTCCAGCTGGACATCGTCCAGAAGTCCGGCTCCTGGTTCAGCATGGGCGACGAGCGCATCGGCCAGGGCAAGGAGTCCGTCAAGAACTTCCTGATGGCCAACCCCGACATCGCCGACAAGGTGGAGGCCGATGTCCGGGCCAACCTGTACAAGCTCATGGGCGGTCCCGCCCGTCCCGCTGCCAAGGCCGCGGACAAGGGCGTTGCCGTGAGCGCGGACGATTTCAGTGATGAGGATTGATTCCGTTTCCCAGTCCCCGGACCGGGCAGGACGATATCTGGTAAAATTTTCGGACGGCAGTTCTCTGCGGCTCTACCGCCAGACGGTGGAGGATTTCCGGATGTATCCCGGCCTGGAGATCGCGGATCTCCAGACCCTCCGGGACCACGACAGCCGCTATTCCGCCAAAATGCGTGCAGTGCGGATCATCTCCGCATCCGCCGTTTCCAGACGGGACCTGGAAACCCGCCTCGTCCGCAAGGGCGAGAGCGAGGAGCAGGCCAGGGCCGCAGTCGAATGGCTCTCTGATCTGAATCTGGTGGATGATCGCCAGACGGCGAAGCAGATCGTGGAGCGGTGCATCCACAAGGGCTACGGGCTCCAAAGAGCCAAACAGGCCCTCTATGAAAAGCAGATCCCGAAGGACCTCTGGGAAGAGGTCCTTACGGACTATCCGGACCAGACGGATCGCATCGCGGATTTCCTGCGGACCAAGCTCCGGGACCCCGAGGACCCCAAACAGGTCAGGCGGGCCATCGATGCCGCCCTGCGGCGGGGCCACAGCTACGGCGATGTGAAACGGGCACTGGAGCAAATCGGAACAGAATCAGAATTTGAAGAGGATTATTAAATGGCAAAAATTGGTTTTATTTCCCTGGGCTGCGCCAAGAACCAGGTGGACTGCGAGCGGATGATGTATCGGGTCCAGGAGGCGGGCCACAGTGTGGAGGCCGAGCTGGTGAACACCGATGTGGTGGTCATCAACACCTGTGGCTTCATCGATTCGGCGGCTTCTGAAGCCATCGACAACATTTTGCAGACCGCCCGACTGAAGGAAGCGGGCCTGGTGGGCAAGATCCTGGTCACCGGCTGTTTATCTCAGCGGTATCAGGAGGAAATTCTCAAGGAGATGCCCGAGGTGGACGGCATCCTGGGCACCGGCTCCTACACGGAGATCGTCCCTGCCATCGAGCGTCTGCTGGAAAATGAGCAGGTCGTGGATTTCGGCGATATCGATGCCCCCGAGGTGGAGACGGGCCGCATCCTGACCACCCCCGAGCATTACGCCTACCTGAAAATCGCCGAGGGCTGCGACAACAAGTGCGCCTACTGCGTCATTCCCTCCCTGCGGGGTAAATTCCGCTCCCGTACCATGGACGATGTGCTTTACGAGGCCCGGGTCCTGGCCCACGAGGGCGTGAAGGAGATGATCGTGGTGGCCCAAGACACCAGCCGCTACGGCACCGACCTGCCCGGCGGCAAGCGTCTGCTGCCCCAGCTTCTGAAGGAGCTGTGCGCCATCGAGGACCTGCACTGGGTCCGTCTGCACTACGTCTACCCCGACGAGATCGACGAGGAGCTCATCGACGTCATCGCCTCCGAGCCCAAGATCGTCAAATATCTGGACATCCCCATCCAGCACTGCAACAGTGAGATCCTGGAGCGGATGAACCGCCGTGGCAACGGCGAGTATCTGCGCTGGCTGCTGAAGACACTGCGGGAGAAGATCCCCGGTCTGGTCCTGCGCTCTTCCATCATCACCGGCCTGCCCGGCGAGGGCGACGAGGAATTCACCGAGCTGTGTGAGTTCCTGAAGGACATGCGCATGGAGCGCGTGGGCGCGTTCCCCTTCAGCCCCCAGGAGGGCAGCGAGGCCGCCAAGATGGAGTATCCCGACTTCGAGATCGCCCAGGAGCGGGCCCAGATCATCGAGGAGCTCCAGTCCCGGATCATGGACGACTGGAACGAGTCCATGGTGGGCCAGGAGCTGGAGGTTCTGGTGGACGGCTACGACGAGGAGCTGGGCCAGTATTATGGCCGCAGCTACGCCGACTCTCCCGATGTGGACGGCCGGGTGTGGATCGCCTGCGACGAGCCCCTGCGCGAGGGCAATTTTGTGATGGTACATATTGACGGCAGTGCCGACGGCGAGCTGACCGGCTACCTTATGGAGGATTAATAAATGACTACTGCAAGTAAGATCACCCTGGTCCGTGTGGCGATGATCCCCGCCTACCTGGTGACCATGTATCTGTCCGGCGGCGTGGCCGGACTGTGGATGTACATTTCCCTGGGCATCTTCATCGTGGCCAGCCTGACCGATTTCATCGACGGCCACATTGCCCGCAAGTACAACCAGACCAGCGATTTCGGCAAGTTCCTGGACCCTCTGGCGGACAAGCTGCTGACCATCGCCTGCATGTGCATAATGTGCGAGTGGGGCATGATGTCCGCCTGGGCTCTGATGATCGTGCTGACCCGCGAGTTCGCCGTCACCGGCCTGCGTCTGGTGGCTGTTCAGAACGGCACCGTCATCGCCGCCGGCTGGTCCGGCAAGGTCAAGACCGCATCCACCATGGTGGGCCTGTGCTTCGTCATGGCCTTCCCCGCCGCCGCCCTGCTGGTCAAGGCAGTCGTGTGGATGATCGTCGCCACCACCCTGTACTCCGGCATCGAGTACTTCATCCAGAACTGGAAGTGCCTGGGCCTGAGCAAGTAAACAAGCTGAAAAGCCGCCGTAAGGCGGCTTTTTGCGAAAGGAGAATATTGCTATGAGTGCGGATTTCTATATCTATACGGATCATGCGCAGGAATTTGACCGGAATGATTTTGAAGGCTGGTGCAAGGCTCAGGGTTATGAGGTGGAGCTGCATCCGGAATTCGATCTGTGGCAGGGAGGCTTTGCGCCCATGCGGTTTCGGGCGGAATTTCTGGGGAAGGGAAGCTTTCTGACAGGCTTTGAGCTGGATTGCTCGGAGAATGTGCGAATGGACATGACCGCAGAACCCTATGAGCCGCCGGTGAAAAAGCAGGGCTTTTTCGCCAGGCTCTTTGGAAAGAAGCCCCAGCCGGTTGCCATCCCGCCGGAATACAGGACGGCCCCGGAGCCGGAGCTGCTGTCGCCCTTTGAACAGGCGGCGGGGGAGAAGAAGTGGGAGATCTGCTGTGGATGCCATTCGGTCGAGCCGTTGACGGAGCTGATGGCCTACCTGTTCTCTGCCTATTTCGTGGCGAAATTCGATGCAGTCACCGACGATCCCCAGACGGGAAAATGGTTCACCGAGCCGGACAAGATCCTCGCAGAGGTGGAGCATGTCCGCCGGGAGATGATGGCGAGCTATCAGGAATGGGGCCTGGAGTTCATCCCCTTTACCGGCTGGGAGAACGCCAAATATTGAATCCCAGGGAACGGCCTGTGTGCCGTTCCCTTTTTGCGTGCAGACATCGGGGGACGACCGCAAGGGTCGCCCCTACGCGAAGAAGTCCGGGAACATTTCCACCAATTGGACATAGGATGACTTGACAAACCAGTGTATTCAGTGGTACAATTTAAAAACAGTTTCATATCGCGATGAACGGAAAGAGTAATCCCATCGGAACCGATAGAGAGCCTGGGTCGGCGGCTGGAAGCCCGGGTGGGGGAGAGGGATGAAAGTGCGTCCGGGAGCGAAGGGTAGCACCCCGCTGGCCCCGTTACGGCCAAAGTGATAAAAAAGAGTGGAACCGCGATTTGTCGCCTCTTGTACTGATGGTATAAGAGGCGTTTTTGTTTTTATCTCCACTCTCAACTCTCCAATCTCCAATCTCAAAAGGAGGTATCGATTTGCATCTTCGTGAAACCTTAGAGGCTTATCAGAAAAACGACCCGGCGGCCCGGTCGAAGTGGGAAGTCCTGCTTCTTTATAACGGTCTGCACGCCATTATTCTCTACCGCATCAGCCATTGGCTGTGGTGTCATCGATGTCGCTTCCTGGCCCGGCTTCTGAGCCAGATCGCCAAGTGGCTCACCGGCGTGGAGATCCATCCCGCCGCCACCATCGGCCGCCGTCTGGTCATCGACCACGGCACCGGCATCGTGGTGGGTGCCACCACCGAGATTGGCGACGACTGCCTGATCTACCAGGGCGTGACCCTGGGCGGTACCGGCGTCATGCAGGGCAAGCGTCACCCCACCCTGGGCAACAATGTGATGATCGGTTCCGGCGCAAAGGTTCTGGGACCCATCAAAATCGGCGATAATGCAAGAGTCGCCGCCAATTCCGTTGTTCTGAGAGAAGTCCCCGAAAATTCCACCGTGGTCGGCATCCCCGGCAGAATTGTCAGAATCAACGGCGAAAAGACCGACCACATCCACACCCCCGACCCCATCGCCGCAGAGCTTGCCGCCCTGCGCGAGCGCATTGAAACTTTGGAAAAACTACTGGAGGAGAAATAACCATGTATCTGTATAATTCCCTGTCCCGCAAGAAGGAAAAGTTCGTCCCCAACCACCCCGACATCGTCAAGATGTACACCTGCGGCCCCACCGTCTACCACTATGCCCACATCGGCAACCTGCGCACCTACATCATGGAGGATGTGCTGGAGAAGGCCCTGCGCTATGAGGGCTACAATGTCAAGCGTGTCATGAACATCACCGACGTGGGCCACCTGGCCTCCGATGCCGACACCGGCGAGGATAAGATGGTCAAGGGTGCCAAGCGCGAGAACAAGACCGTCATGGACATTGCCCGGTATTACACCGAGGCTTTCCAGGCCGACTGCCAGAAGCTGAACATCAAGTGGCCCGAGGTCGTTGAGCCTGCCACCAACTGCATCGATGAGTACATCGAGATGGTCCAGAAGCTTCTGGATACCGGCAAGGCCTACTTCGTCGGCGGCAACGTCTACTTCGACACCTCCACCCTGGAGAAGTATTACGTTTTCAACGACCACGACGAGGAGGATCTGGCCACCGGCGTCCGTGAGGGCGTTGAGGAGGACTCCAACAAGCGCAACAAGAACGACTTCGTTCTGTGGTTCACCAAGTCCAAGTTCGAGGATCAGGC
>JBGVNV010000074.1:0-21765 GCA_045125955.1 Faecousia sp. | reverse complement strand
AAGGCAGATGGCAGACGGTGTCTGAGAGATCCGGGATATGACTTGAGCAAGGATAATACCTGCGACAACACCAATGAGACCTCCGAGGCTTGTCAGCACAGCAGCTTCTGTGAGAAATTGACCGAGAATTCGGCTTTTTTTTGCACCGATAGCCTTTTTTAAACCGATTTCCCGTGTACGTTCTGTGACAGATACAAGCATAATATTCATAACACCGATACCTCCGACAAGGAGAGAGATGCTGGCGATCCAGATCAGCTGCTGATTGGTGGAGTTGGACATCTCCTGGAGCTGCTGGGCCTGCTGGAGCAGGTCCTGACTGCGGTAGGAGAAGCCGCCGGTGGTGGTGACGGCCTCGCCGGTCTCCTCACCGGTGGCGGTGACGATGAGCTGGGTCTCGTTGAGCACATCGGCCACGGCCTTGCCGGCCTTGGTCATGGTGTCCGTGGAGGTGGCCTTCACCGCCACATTCTGGGGCTCATCGAAGTAGAAGACCATGGGCCAGGTGGTGGAGGGGATGAAGATGGCACCGGCGGAGGTGTCCGCGTACATGTAGTAGTCGTTGTAGCTGGAGATGGCGGGCTCGAACTTGGTGGTCAGCTCTGCGATGCCCACCACGGTGAAGGGCTCGCCCTTGATCTCCAGGACCTTGCCGATGGGCAGCTCCAGGCCGAAGAGGGCGGAAGCGGCCTTCCGGTCCAGGATGACCACCTTGCGGAAGCTGTCGTAGTCCCGCTGGTCAAAGTCCCGTCCGTAGGTGACCGTATAGCCGTTGACCCGGAAGAAGGCGGAGTCGATGCCGTAGGTCTCGCCGGAGAAGCGGTTATTGCCTGCGGTGACGAAGTCGGACCAATTGCGGCGGTTGAAGAAGCTGACCTCCTCCACGCCGGAGAGCCGGTTCAGGGTGTCCCGGAGGCTGTCCTCCAGGCAGCGGACGCCCTCGGGCAGGGGGGAGTAGGTCATGTCGTACTCCCAGTCGTCCTGGTACAGGCTGACCTGGACCACATTGCTGCCGGAGCCGATGAGGTTTTCCTTGATCTGCTCGTTGGTGCCCTTGATGGTGGAGACGATGGTGATGATGGAGGCGATGCCGATGATGATGCCCAGCATCGTCAGGAACGAGCGCATTTTGTGACCCCAGATGCCCTGGAAGGCGAGTCTGATGTTTTCCATATCGTCGCCTCCTTAATAGCCGTAGAGGTCCTGGTCGGTGCCCTCAAAGGTGGGTGCGCCCTCCACGATCTCCTTGCCGTAGGGGAAGGCCACGAAGTCTTCCTCGGTGATGCCGGAATAGATGGGGGTCATGTAGCCGTCGGTGGACACGCCGCATTCCAGGTAACGCTTTTCCAGCATTCCCTCGGCACCCCGGACGTAGACGTAGGTGCGGTTGCCCTCGGAGCGGAGGAAGGCGTTCTGCAGGTACAATGTGCCCGCGGCCTGCTCCTCGGTCTGGATGGACATGCTGACGTAGTAGCCCTCCTGCAGGTCCGCACTCTCGTCGATGAAGACCCGGTAGGGGTAGTAGGAAATGTTGCCGGAGCCGTAGTTGTAGCTGTCCTGCTCCTCGCTAGGGTAGCTGCCGATCTCCACCACGCGGCCGGTGTAGACCATACCGGTGTCCCAGGCGTTGATGGTGACGCTCTGGCCGATCTGAACGGTGTCCAGGGCCAGCTCGCTGACGGTGCCCTCCACATAGTAGCCGCCGCCGCCGATGACCTTCATCAGGGGCTGGCCGGACGCCAGAGCCTCGGCAGGCTCCAAAATCTCGGTGGCGATGCCGTCGAAGTCCGCCACCACCTTGCCGTTGGCAGCTTCCTTCTGCATGATCTTCAGCTCCGCCTTGCCCATCTTGATGTCAAACTGGAGCTGGGTGATCTCCTGCTGCTTCTCGTTGCGCATGGCGGTCAGCTCGGCGGAGGTGTAGCCGTCGTTCCATTCGACGGTGCCGTTGTCCTCCTTGGGAGCGGAGGGGGGCGTGAAGAAGGTCATGGAGTAGCTGACGTCCTCCGCCAGGGCGGGGGTGGGCTCACCCACAGGCTCGGAGGGTTCCTGGGACTCCGTGGGCTCCTCGGAAGGCTCGGTGCTTTCGGAGGGTTCAGTGGGCTCGGTGGTCGGCTCCGTGGTGGGTTCGGTAGTGGGTTCGGTGGTAGGCTCGGTGGTGGGTTCCGTCGTCGGCTCGGTGGTCGGTTCGGTGGTGGGCTCGGTAGTGGGCTCCGTGGGGACGGTGGTGACGACCTTCTTGAAGCAGACGCCGGTGTGGGAGGTGAACTCCTTACCCGGCTGGTTTGCGGTGGTCATCTGGAACACCACATAGATGGTGCTGGGGTTGCCGGTGGCCTGGGTGAACAGATACTCGATCATGGCGTCGTCCACCTGCTTGGTGGTGGAAAGCCAGACGTAGAGGGGGTTGAGCTTACTCAGGCCGGAGGTCTTGGTGCTGTAAACGGTGTTGATCAGATTCTTGTCTGCGGGGGACTTGGTGTAGTCGGTCTTGGCGGTGGTGGAGGAGCTGCTGCCGGGCTTGTAGACGATGGGCTTCATCTTCTTCAGAGCCGCCAGCTCCGCCTGGGCGGTCTTGAGCTGGACCGCCAGCTGCTGGTTGGCCAGATCCTTGCGCTCCACGGCCAGGTCGGACAAGGTGGTGTCGTAGGTGAAGAGCACATCGCCCTTCTTGACCTCCTGACCGGGGTAGACCAGGATCTCGGTGACGGTCTGGGTGGAGGAGAGGTAGAGGGTCTGGACCTTGTCGGTGGTGACCATGCCGTAGCTCTCGTTGACGCTGCCGTAGAAGTCGGTGTAGCCCACCATATTCACGGGGTACACGGCCACCTCGGTCTTGGGCAGCCGGGGTACCACCACCATGGCGGCGATGGCGGCCAGGGCCAGGACTACGGCAGTCACGGGAATCCAAATTTTATGCTTCTTCATGGGCTTCCTCCTTGGGGGTGTACTGGGGGACGCCGTTGGTGTGGAGGCGGCCGTCGAGGATGTGGTAGATCTTGTCGGCGCACTGGGCGATGCCCAGCTCGTGGGTGATCATGATGATGGTGATGCCCCGCTGGCTCAGGCGGCGGAAGATATCCATGATCTGCACGCCGGAGGCGGTGTCCAGGGCACCGGTGGGCTCGTCCGCCAGCAGGAGCTTGGGGTTGCCCACGATGGCCCGGGCGATGGCCACGCGCTGCTGCTGTCCGCCGGAGAGCTGGTTGGGGTAGAAGTCCATGCGCTCGCCCAGGCCCATGAGCTTCAGTGCGGCCTCGGCACGGGTCCGGCGGTCGCGCAGGCTCACGCCCCGGTACAGCAGGGGCAGGGCCACATTGTCCAGGGCCGTCATCTTGGGCAGCAGGTGGAAATTCTGGAACACAAAGCCGATGGACTGGTTGCGGACATCCGCCAGGGCATCGTCGCTCATGGAGCCGATGTCCTGACCCTCCAGCATGTAGGTGCCGGAGGTGGGCACGTCCAGACAGCCCAGCAGGTTCATCAGGGTGGTCTTGCCGGAGCCGGAGGGACCCATGATGGCGATGTACTCGCCCTGCTCGACGCTCATGGAGATGTCGTGGAGCACATGGACCGGCTCTTTGCCCTGGTAATAATCCTTGCAAACGTTTTCAAGCTGAACGATCATGCTGCCTCCTTACTGCTTATCGGGGTCCTCGGTGGGGAAGACCAGGGAACCGGTGCCGATGTTGAGGGGGGCATCCTGCTGACCGCCTTCGGTGGGGGTGACCTCGATCTCAAACTCCACGTCGCCGCCCTCGGGCTCGGCGGGGACTTCGGGCGGGACGGGCTCCACGATCTCGCCGGTCTCACCGGTCTCGCCGGTGGGCTCGGTGGTGGGGACGGGCTCGGTCTGGCCCATGTATTCCAGCTCGCCCAGCTTATGGACGGCTGCGCCCTCCTTGACACCGGCATCGGCAGGGTCCGCCAGATAGCTCTCGGCGGTGATGCCCTCGAGGATCACATAGGTGCCGTAGGTGGGGTCATACTCGCCCAGGGTGACGGTGGTTTTGGTCAGGGTGCCGGTCTCCATGTTCACGGCCCAGACGGTGCCGGTGGTGAGCCAGGTCTCCTCGTCCATGACGATGTCCATCACATAGCCCTCGGGGATGCGCAGCAGGTCGTCGCCGATGGCGGCGGCGGAAATCTGGATGTAGACGTGCTGGCCCAGCAGCAGGCCATTGGTGTTGTCCAGGGTGATGTAGAAGGGGTAGCTGGTGGCGGTGGACATGCCGTCGGTCATGCCGCCGTACATACCCTCCTGCTCGTTGGAGCCGCCGGCGTTGTAGTCCACCAGGGTGACCACGCCGGTCCAGAACTGGGTGGGGTCTACGCGGGAGAGGATGGTGACGCCCACACCCTCCATGATACCGGCGTTCAGGCTCAGCTCGTTGAGGGTGCCCTTGACCTGGAAGGCACCGGCCTGCTGGATGGTGATGTAGGGGGTGCCGTTCTCGTTGATGGAGCGGACGGTGCCCTTGATGGGACTGCGGACCACGGCGTTTTTCAGCATATTCTTGTTGTAGGTGATCTCGGCCTGGAGGGTCTGCTTGTCATAGGTGGCCTGGGTGTGGTCAGCCTTGACGGAGCGCAGCTGCAGGTCCAGGGTGGAACGCTGGTTTTCGTACTCTGCCTTGACCTTCTTGTCCTTTTCCTTTTTGATCTTGGAATCCAGATCCTTGATCTGCTTCTCCAGGTTCTTGATCTGGGTGTTCAGGTCGGTGATCTGGCGGGTCAGCTTGTCCATCTCCAGCTGCTGCTTGTCGATGGTGAGGCTGAGGGTGTCGGTGTCGTACTCGAAGAGCTTCTCGTTGACCCGGACGGTGTCGCCCACGGCCACATAGAGCTCGCTGATCCGCTTTTCCGCGTCGCGCTCGATCTCCACGGCATTGTCACTGACGACCACACCGGCGAACTTGTCGGAGCTGGTGGCGGCGGTGGTCAGCATGCCGGCCTGCTCCACATAGATCTGGGTCTGCTTGCCGCAGCCGGACAGGCCGATCAGCAGGGCGGCACCCAGGGCGATGATGGATTTTTTCATATTCATGGGGAGGGTCCTCCTTCTTGATTTTCGCATAAAGTCAATCATAATAATACGATTTTTTGGGGCTTATGTCAACAGATACAATTATAAAGAATTATGAATTTTCTCCAACAGGCTCCCCTCGGAGGGGAGCTGTCGCGCAGCGACTGAGGGGTGGGAGGCGTGTGGATTCTTCCCATTGCTTTCCCGGGAAAACTGGTGTAGAATGGTAGGGAAAAAAGAAACATTTCAGGAGGAACTATGAAGCTTGTTTTTCAATTTGCCCGGATCATGGGCTTCTGTCTGGCGGGCGAGCTGCTCCACCGGGTGCTGCCCCTGCCCATCCCGGCGGGCATCTACGGTCTGGTGCTGCTGGCGGCGGCTCTGCTGACGGGCATCGTCAAGATCGAGCAGGTCAAGCAGACGGGAGATTTCCTCTCCAGCCTGTTCCCGCTTCTCTTTATCCCCACAGTCGCGGGCGTTATGGAGGTATGGGACCTGATCGCCGGGAACCTGATCCCCATTTTGATCGCCCTGGTGCCCGTGACCTGGGCCGTCATGGCCGTGGCGGGCAAGGTCACCCAGAAGATCATGGACAGGAGGGAGAAAAATGGCTGATTTCATCCAAAGCATCGGCGTGTGGGGCGTGGCCCTGACCCTGGGTGCCTTCGCCCTGGGTACCTGGATCAACAAAAAGACCGGCCAGGCCATCTGTAACCCTCTGCTGCTGGGCAGCATCTTCGTCATCGTGTTCCTCTCCCTGGTGCAGATCCCCTTCGGGGCCTACAAGGAGAGTGTCAGCTTTCTGAGCTACCTGCTGCTTCCGGCCACGGTGTCCCTGGCGGTGCCGCTGTATGAGCAGTGGCAGACTTTGAAGAAAAATGCCCTGGCGGTGCTCTGCGGCATCGCTTCCGGCTCCGTCACCAGCATGATCTCGGTGATCGCCATGAGCTGGATTTTGAAGCTGGACCCGGTCCTCTCCGCCAGCCTCATGCCCAAATCCGTCACCAGTGCCATCGGCGCGGAGGTGGCCGTGGAGCTGGGCGGCATCGGAAGCCTTGCGGGCGCGCTCATCATCCTGACAGGCATCGTGGGAAATTTGAGTGCCACGGCATTGTGCCGTCTTGCGAAGCTCCATGATCCCGTTGCCCGGGGCGTGGCCATCGGCACCGGCTCCCACGCCGTCGGCACCGCCAAGGCTCTGCAGATGGGCCGGGTGGAGGGCGCGGTCAGCAGCCTGTCCATCGCCGTGGCGGGCGTTTTGACTGCCGTTATCTGTCCCATCCTGGCAAATTTCCTGCCATAAATTGAAAAATACCTCTTGCAAAGGGGTATTTTCTGTGATAGAATAATCGGGCTTATGTAATCCCGCAAAACGGGATCGAAAATTTTAATCCCGTATAGCGGAGGGAGGTTAATTACATGGAAATCGTTCTGTCTGTTCTGGTGTCTGTTCTGAGCATTGCTCTGATCGCCATTGTCCTGCTGCAGGATGGCAAGGATCAGGGTCTGGGTGCTCTGGCCGGCAACACTGACTCCTACCTGAACAAGACCGGCAAGGACGGCAAGAGCATCATTGCTTCTTCCACCAAGTGGGTCGCCGTTGCATGGCTGGTCTGCGTCCTGGCTATGAGCTTCGTTCACTAAGCCGCAAAAAACGAAATTATTCCCTTCCGGGCAACCGGGAGGGATTTTTTCGTTTCATAAGTTACCACGTCATTGCGAGGAGGCCAAAGGCCGACGTGGCAATCCCGTCGATTCCGGAAAGCTCCAATTCGGCTTTCCGAAGGTTCAGGGGATTGCCACGTCGCTGCGCTCCTCGCAATGACGTGTTCTCTTTTGGGTTTCGCCCATTTGACATTTGAATGAAAATCCCGTATAATGGAAAATTATTATAGGACTACTATCGGCAGGTTTTGAACTATGGCTAAAAAAGTACAAAAATATGATAATTCCAGCATTTCCATGCTGAAGGGCGAGGAGCGGGTGCGCAAGCGTCCGGCGGTCATCTTTGGCTCCGATGACCTGGAGGGCTGCAAGCACGCAGTCTTTGAAATTCTCTCCAACGCCATCGACGAGGCCCGGGAGGGCCACGGCGACACCGTCATTGTCACGCGATACGAGGACCACTCCGTGGAGGTCGAGGACTTCGGCCGGGGCTGTCCCGTGGACTTCAACGAGAAGGAGCAGCGGTACAACTGGGAGCTGGTCTTCTGCGAGATGTACGCCGGCGGCAAGTACGGCGAGAATGGCGAGAACTACGAATACTCCCTGGGCCTCAACGGCCTGGGCTCCTGCGCCACCCAGTATGCCTCCCGCTTCTTCGATGCGGTGGTCCGTCGGGACGGGTATAAGTATACCCTCCACTTCGAGCGGGGCCGGAACATCGGCGGGCTGAAAAAGGAGCCCGTGGACCGGAAAAAGACCGGCTCCTGTTTCCACTGGCAGCCCGATGACGAGGTCTTCACGGATATCAAAATTCCCGTGGAATACTACCGGGACGTGCTCAAGCGGCAGGCGGTGGTGAACCCCGGCATCCGCTTCAAATTCCGCAACCAGGTGGGAAAATCCTTCGAGACTGAGGAATTTTACTACGAAAACGGCATCCGCCAGTATCTGGAGGAGATCGTGGGGGATGATGCCTTCACCATGCCCGTCTACTGGGAGGCCGAACGCCGGGGCCGCGATGCCGCCAACCGTCCGGAGATGAAGCTGAAGATCACCGCGTCCTTCTGTTTCTCCAAGAAGGTCTCCAGGACCGAGTATTACCACAACTCCTCCTGGCTGGAGTACGGCGGCAGCCCCGATAAGGCGGTCCGCTCCGCCTTCACCGCCGCCTTCGATAAATTCCTGAAGGACAACAATAAATATACCAAAAATGAGTCCAAGGTCACGGTCCAGGATGTGCTGGACAGCCTGGTCATCATCACCAACTGCTTCTCCACCATCGGCTGCTTCGAAAACCAGACGAAAAAGTCTGTCAACTCGAAGTTCACCCAGGATGCCATGACGGCGTTTTTCAAGGAGCAGCTCATGGTCTGGTTCCTGGAAAACCGCCAGGAGGCCGAGCGGGCCGCGGAGCAGATTCTGGTCAATAAGCGGGCCCGTGAGTCCGCCGAGAAGACCAAAAGTAGCGTTAAGAAGAAGCTCTCCGGCACCGTGGACATCGCCAACCGGGTCCAGAAGTTCGTGGACTGCCGCTCCAAGGATACGGACCTTCGGGAGCTCTACATCGTCGAGGGTGATTCCGCATTGGGCTCCGTCAAGATGTCCCGTGACGCGGAATTCCAGGGCATCATGCCTATTCGTGGCAAAATTCTGAACTGCCTGAAGGCGGACTACAACCGCATCTTCGCCAGCCCCATCATCACGGATCTGATGAAGGTCCTGGGCTGCGGCGTGGAGATCCAGGGCAAGAAGATGAAGGAGCTGTCCAGCTTTGACCTGGACAACCTGCGCTGGAGCAAGGTCATCATCTGTACCGATGCCGACTACGACGGCTTCCAGATCCGCACCCTGGTGCTGACCATGCTCTACCGGCTCTGCCCCACCCTCATTCAGGAGGGCTTCGTCTACATCGCCGAATCCCCCCTCTTTGAGATCACCTGCAAGGACAAGACCTGGTTTGCCTACAACGAGGCGGAGAAGACCGAAATTCTGAGGAAGCTCGAGGGCAAGAAGGTCAAGATCCAGCGGTCCAAGGGTCTCGGTGAGAACGACCCGGAGATGATGTGGATGACCACCATGAACCCCGATACCCGCCGCCTCATCAAGGTCATGCCGGAAGAGGCCCAGCGCACCGCCTGGTATTTCGATGTGCTTCTCGGCGACGAGCTGGCCCAGAGAAAGGATTTCATCGCCGAAAACGGCGCGAAGTATCTGGAATTGGCGGATATCTCCTAAGTCATCATACAACCGTAGGGAACGCCGTCCCCGGCGTTCCGTCCGGCGCAAGCCGGAAATTCGGTATATTTCAGAAAATTTGCCCATCGAGGTCAAATTTTCTGCGGAACGCCGGGGACGCCGTTCCCTACAATACATTTTGGGTGAAACATTATGGCAAGAAAAAAGGAACCTGAAAAAAAGAAGAAAGTGAACACCGACGGCGTGATGGGTCTGGTGGGCTCCACCACGGAGCAGCCCATTTCCGAGACCCTGGAGCTCAACTACATGCCCTACGCCATGTCGGTCATCGTGTCCAGAGCCATCCCGGAGATCGACGGCTTCAAGCCGTCGCACCGGAAGCTCCTGTACACCATGTATAAAATGGGCCTGCAAAGCGGCGGACGGACCAAGTCCGCCAACATTGTGGGCCAGACCATGAAGCTCAACCCCCACGGCGATGCCGCCATCTATGAGACCATGGTGCGCTTAGCCCGGGGCAACGAGACGCTGCTGCACCCCTTCGTGGACAGCAAGGGCAACTTCGGCAAGGTCTACTCCCGGGACATGGCCTACGCCGCCCCACGATACACCGAGGCCAAGCTGGAGCCCATCTCCCAGGAGCTGTTCCGGGACATCGACTGCGAGACCGTGGATATGGTGGACAACTACGATGCCACCATGAAGGAGCCCACGCTGCTTCCCACCACCTATCCCAATGTGCTGGTCAACCCCAACCAGGGCATCGCCGTCGGCATGGCATCGAACATCTGCTCCTTCAACCTGAAGGAGGTCTGCGACACCGCCATCGCCCTGATGAAGGATCCGGAGCACGACATCCTGTCCACGCTCCCCGGTCCCGACTTCTCCACCGGCGGCGAGCTGCTCTTTGACGAGGCCCAGACCCGGGCCGTCTACGACACCGGCCGGGGCAGCTTCAGGCTCCGGGCCAAGTGGCGGTATCTGAAAGAGGGCAACCTCATCGAAATTTTTGAAATTCCCTACACCACCTCCACCGAGGTCATCATGGACAAGGTGGCGGACCTCATCAAGGCCGGCAAGATCAAGGAGATCGCCGACATGCGCGACGAGACGGACCTGGGCGGCCTGAAGCTGACCATCGACCTCAAGCGTGGCGCGGACCCGGAGAAGCTCATGCAAAAGCTCTTCCGGACCACCTCCTTGCAGGACAGCTTCGCCTGCAACTTCAACATCCTCATCGAGGGCATGCCCAAAGTTCTAGGCGTCCGGGAAATTCTGGAGGAGTGGACTGCCTGGCGGACCCAGTGTGTCCGGCGGCGCATCTACTTCCAGAAGGAGAAGAAGGCCGAGCGGCTGCACCTCTTAAAAGGTCTGGAAAAGATCCTGCTGGACATCGACAAGGCCGTTTCCATCATCCGCCACACGGAGCTGGAGAGCGAGGTCGTGCCCAATCTGATGATCGGCTTCGGCATCGACGAGATCCAGGCCAACTTCGTGGCGGAGATCAAGCTGCGCAACCTGAACCGGGAGTACATTCTGAAGCACACCCGCGCCATCTCCGATCTGGAGAAGGACATCGCGGACCTGGAGGCCACCCTGAAATCCGCCCGGAAGCTCCAGAAGGTGCTCATCGACGAGATGAACGCCGTGGTCAAGAAGTACGGCCAGCCCCGGAAGACCGAGATCCTCTACGCCGCCGCCGAGGAGGCCGAGGAGAGCGAGGAGGAGGAGCAGGTCCCGGAGACTCCCGTCCACGTCTTTGTGTCCAAACAGGGCTACCTGAAAAAGATCACCCCCCAGAGCCTGCGTATGTCCGGCGAGCAGAAGTTCAAGGAGGGCGACAGCCTGAGCTTCACCACCGAGACCACCTCCCGTGCAGAGCTGCTGGTCTTCACCGACAAGTTCCAGTGCTACAAGTCCAGGCTCAGCGAGTTCGACGACTCCAAGGCCTCCCTCCTGGGCGACTACCTGCCCCAGAAGCTGGGCATGGAGCCCGGCGAAAATGTGGTGAGCGTGGTGCTCCCCGGCGATTACAGCGGCTTTGTGCTGTTCTTCTTTGAAAACGGCAAGGCCGCCAAGGTGCCGCTGAGTGCCTACGAGACCAAGACCAACCGCAAAAAGCTCACCGGTGCCTACTCCGACAAGAGCCCCCTGCGGACTGTGATGGCCATGCAGGAGGATACCCAGCTGGTGGCCTACTCCACGGACAACCGCGCCATGATCTTCTCCACCGCCCTGCTCCTGCCCAAGACCACCCGCAATACCCAGGGCGTGGCGGTGCTGACCCTGCGCAAGAAGGCGGCTCTGGACTATGCCGCCCCCCTGGCCGGGAGCAACATCAAAAATGAATCCCGCTACCGGGCGAAGAGCATCCCCGCCGCCGGTGCGGTGCTGAAGGCCGAGGAGGCCCCCCAGCAGCAGATCACCCTGGAACTGTGACAGAAAGAGGGAATTTCCCATGAAAAAATTTGCTGAATATATCCGCTGGGTCGCCATGATCGCCCTGGGCTGCGCCATTTTCGCCCTGGGCTTCGACCTGTTCCTGGAGCCCAACGGCCTGAGTGCCGGCGGCATCTCCGGTATCGCCCTGATCGTCATCCATCTGGCTCCCATCACCACCGTGGGTATCGCCACGGCGCTGATGAACTTCCCCCTGTTCTTCTTCGGCGGTAAGAAGATCGGCCTGCGCTTTTTCATCGGCTCCATCTTCGGAACCATCTTCTTCTCCTTCTTCATCGACCTGTTTGCAGGTCTTCCGGTGCCCCAGACCGAGCCCCTGGTGGCGGCGGTCTACGGCGGCGTCATCTGCGGCGCGGGCCTGGGTCTGGTGTTCATCCAGAATGCCTCCACCGGCGGCTCCGACATCGTCATCCGCCTGCTGAAGATGAAGTACCGCAACCTGCCCATCGGCACCATCTCCCTGGCCTTCGATTTCTGCGTCTGTGCTGCCACGGGCCTCGTCTTCGGCAATGTCTCCAACATGCTCTACTCCCTGATCGCGGTCTTCGCCACCAGCAAGCTGCTGGACGCGGTGGTCTACCGCTTCGACTTCTCCCGGGTGGCCTACATCATCAGCAAGGAGCACAAGCGCATCGCCGATGCCATCAACTACGACCTGCGCCGGGGCGTGACCTACCTCTACGCCCAGGGCTACTACACTGGCAATGATACCAAGGTCATCCTCTGCGCCGTGAAGCAGGGCCAGCTGGCGGACCTGAAGGATCTGGTGGTCCGTCTGGACCCCAACGCCTTCATCATCGTCCAGGATGCCCACCAGGTCCTGGGTGACGGCTTCGCCCGTCACAGCGAGGACGCCCTGTGAGGGGCCGTGCGCTGGCGGCACTGGCCCTGGCGGTCCTGCTTTCCGGCTGCAGCTGGATGGACGGTAGCTATGTGTCCGTGACGCCCCATGAGGTGGCCCAGAGCCAGACGGGGGAGGGGATCACCGGAACCGTCAGCAATTACGCGGAGCTGCGCTCCGCCCTGGTCCGGATGGTGGACGAGGGCAGCACCGAAGCTCTGTTCACCCTGGAGGCCTACCCTCGTGATGTGGCCCAGGAGGATGTGGACCGGGCGGTGGAATATGTGACGAAGATCTATCCCATCGGCTCCTACGCGGTGGCATCCATCGACACCGAGGTGGGCACCGGTGCCCTCTCCGTGGATATCACCTACAGCCACACGGCCCAGGAGCTGGCGGGCATCCGCACGGTCCGGGGCATGGACGGGGCCGAAAAGGCCATCGCGGAAGCTCTGGACGAGTGCGCCGACAAGCTGGTGCTCCAGATCAGCGGCTTCCGGGATGTGGATTACAACGAGATCGTGGCCGCCTGCGCCCAACGGAATCCGGACCGGGTCATGGAGACCCCCAGAGTCACCGTCCAGGCATGGCCGGACCGGGGCGAGGAGAAGGTGGTGGAGCTGCTGTTCTTCTACCAGACGGACCGGGAGACCCTGCGGGCCATGCGCGAGCAGGTCCAGCCCGTGTTCAGCTCTGCGGCCCTCTACGTCACCGGCCAGGCCCCGGAGCGGACGAAATTCTCTCAGCTCCACGCTTTTTTGATGGAGCGTTTCGACTACCGTTACCAGTCCTCCCGGACCCCGTCCTATTCGCTTCTGTGCGAGGGTGTGGGCGACAGCCGGGCCTTTGCTCAGGTCTACGCTGCCATGTGCAGCCGCATCGGCCTGGAGGCAGAGTTCATCAGCGGCACCAGGGCAGGGGAGAAGCACCACTGGAATCTGGTCCGCATCGACGGGGCCTGGTACCACCTGGACCTGCTGGCTTTCCCGCAGTTCCGGCCCATGACGGACGGGGAGATGACGGATTACGACTGGGACCGGGAAGCTTACCCCGCCGCCACGGGAATTGCTGAATAAATCGAAAAAAGATAAAAATAGGGGTTGACAAATGGGTATGACGGTGCTATAATGCATCTCGTTCCGTGAGAACAAACCCCAAATGCGGGTGTAGCTCATCCGGTAGAGCGCCACCTTGCCAAGGTGGAGGTAGCGAGTTCGAGCCTCGTCACCCGCTCCAGAAAAAAGAAGGACATCCTTTTGGATGTCCTTCTTTTTTCAACGAAATAAATCCTTACGGATTTGTGAGATGCCCTTCGGGCGTGAAATATGGCTGCGCCATGTGAAATGCCTGAGGGCGTGGGTGGATTTATTTCATTTCACTTTCTGCGCCAGCAGAAAATTTCACAATGCCCATAGGCATTATTTCACATCCGAAGGATATTTCACTATAAAAGCCTGCCTTTACGGCAGGCTTTTGTCATTCCAGTGCCAGCTCCCAGACGGTCTTCTCCGGCCAGAGCGTGGTGTCGAAGTGGGTGCGGATGGCCCGGGAGAAGTATTCCAGCTTCAGCCACAGGGCGGGGGCGTCGGCGTAGGCTCCGGGACCCTGGAGCATGGCCTCCTCAAAGGTCCTGGCCCGGTCCTCCCGGAGGTCCGTCATGGCGTATTCGTCCACGAAAAAGTCCGGGTAGAGGGCCTGTTCCGGGCCGTAGGAAAAACCGCCGGGGCAGAGGGCCATCCAGTCCGCTTCTGTCAGGAGCCCCGCCTCCGTCAACAGCCCATCGAGAATGTGGGCGATCTCATGGTGGACGGTCCCGGCGGTCAGCCGGTCCCCGTCCAGCACCATCCGCCAGCCGTTTCCCACGCGCTGGGTGAATCCGGCATAATCCCCGCCGGTGAATCGATCCGTGCCCCGCAAATCGCTGACCAGGAGGATCTGCACCCGCCCCCACTGGTCCACGAACCCCGTCGGATACTGCGCCAGCACCGCCCGGACCAGAAGCTCCGCAGATTCCCCGTCTGCGATGGGCGACGCGGTGAAGCCCCCGAAATCCTGCTCCTCCGTCAAACATTCCACAGTCAGCGCGGAAGCTGTGGATAACGTTTCCTCACCCGCCGCCCCGCATCCTGCCAGCACCAGGACCAAAACCAGACAAACCAACCGCTTCATGTGCATCCCTCCTAATAATCTCAGTAAAATGATAGCATATCCCCCAAGGCTAAAACAAGAAGGGATTTCTGCAAAATAGAAAAAGCCCAATCGTGTCAGTAGGGGCGAGCATTGCTCGTCCGCCGAAATTCAAAGAATTTCGGATGATCCATGGGGAAATGTCCTGTTTTTCGCCTTGCGGCGACAGATTTTGTGAGCAAAATCTGCGGACGAGCGATGCTCGCCCCTACATTCAAAATTAAAAAGATACATGCGAAAAGAGCCTGCTGCAGTTTTGCAGCAGGCTCTTTTGGGATTCTGAATTACAGCACAAACTGGCAGACCACGAAGGCGGCGTAGATGGCCAGCAGGGCGATGCCCTGGCGGCAGTCCAGCTTCTTGTGGATCAGGGCGGGGAAGATCATCAGGCTCATGACCAGCAGCATCACGGGGATGTCGAAGACCAGGCTCAGGTTCAGGCCGGTGTTCAGCAGGGTGTTCTCCACGGGCACATCGAAGGGAGCCAGGGTCACGGCCACGCCGGAGACCAGCACCAGATTGAAGATGTTGGCACCGATGACGTTGCCCACGCCCAGGGAGGCGCGGCCCTTGCGGAGGCTGGTGATGGTGGTGACCAGCTCAGGGAGGCTGGTGCCCAGAGCCACGAACAGCAGGGCGACGACAGTCTCAGGCACGCCCAGCTTGATGGCGATGATCTGGCCGTGCTCGACCAGCAGGTCGGCACCCACGGCGATGATGGCGGCACCGCCGACCAGCAGCAGCAGCTCCTGCCAGAGCTTGCGCTCCTTGCCCTCCTCGGCCTCTTCCTCAGAAGCGGCGTCGGGGTTGCGCAGGCCGTTGCGGACGGTCAGGAACATGTAAACGGCGAAGACGGACAGCATCACAAAGCCCATCCAGCGGGGGAAGGTGCCCAGGCCGTAGGCGGCCAGGCAGTAGATGCCGGAGGCCAGGAAGAAGAAAATGGCGGGGGTCTTCATGGACTTGGTGTTCACGGGACCGGGGTTGCAGACGATGGAGATGGCGGCGATCAGAGCGGTGTTGCAGATGATGGAGCCGATGGCGTTGCCATAGGCCATGGCACCGGAGCCCTGGAGCGCGCCGGTGGTGGAGACCATGACTTCGGGCAGAGTGGTGCCGATGGAGACCACGGTGGCACCCACCACGATGTCGGGCAGACGGAAACGCTTGGCGATGCCGGTGGCACCGTCGACAAACCAGTCGCCGCCGTAGATCAGCAGCACCAGACCGATGGCGAACAGAACGAGAGACAGAAACATGATGCGATACTCCTTTGTAATGATTTTTTCAGACAAAAGAAAAAGACCCGGTATGGCTCTATGCCACACAGGTCTGCAAAAGGGCAAATGACCTCATGTACAGCATATCGCAGTTACATGAGTCTTGCGATCAGAGCAAGCCAGGCGGATGCCGTACTGTTGACTTGCTGCGTACGTTTTGGTACGTCGCTACTCCCTCATCACATTATGAACCGTTTCCGGATTTTTCTTTGCTACTTTTTAGCCTGACTATCATATCACGGTTTTATCCGGAAGTCAATGAAAAAACCGCTCAATCGAGCGGTTTTTTTGTACTTCCCTGCGAAATTTTCCGGTTTTCCAGAGTCCGGTTCAGCTCATTCAGCACTCGTTTTTTATCAGCGGTCCACAGGGGGGCCAGGAGCGTGCGCTTGGGGCCGTCGCCGGTGAGCCGGTGGATGACCATGTCCGTGGGGAGACGCTCCAGACACTGACAGAGCAGGTCGAAATATTCCGCCATCTCCATGTAGGCAAATTTCCCCGCCCGGTACTCGTTTGCCAGGTCGGTGCCCTCCAGCGCGTGGAGGAGCTGTAACTTGACGCCGTCGGGCCGGTGTTCGCCGCTCAGGTAGTCGATGGTCTCAAGCATCATCTCCCGGTTCTCGCCGGGGAGCCCCAGGATCACATGGGTGATGACGGTGATGCCCGCAGCCCGCAAGCGCGCCACCGCATCCTCGTAAACGGGCAGGGGATAGCCCCGGCGGATGTAGCGGGCGGTCTCCTCATGGATGGTCTGCAATCCCAGCTCCACCCACACGGGCTTGATTTTATTCAGCCGGGAGAGCAGGGCGATGACCTCATCCGGCAGACAATCGGGCCGGGTGCCGATGGACAGGGCCACCACGCATTCCTGCGCCATGGCCTCGGAGAAGAGGGCTTCCAGGTATTCCACCGGGGCGTAGGTGTTGGTGTAGGACTGGAAATAGGCGATAAATTTCGCCGCATCGGTCTTTTTCCGGACCCTGGCCCTGGCTTTTTCGATCTGCTCCGCAACGGAGGCACACCGGCCCTCGGCAAAGTCCCCGGACCCGCCGGCGGAGCAGAAGATGCACCCGCCGGTGCTGATCGTCCCGTCCCGGTTGGGGCAGGTCATGCCGCCGTCCAGGGCCAGCTTGTAGACCTTTTCCCCGAAGGTCTCCCGGAGGTAGCGGTTCAGGGAGTAGTAGTGTTCGTGCATGGTGTTCCTCGCAAAATTCAACCGTAGGGGTCGGCGTCCCCGACGACCCATCGCAAAAATCAGACCTCGATGGGCTGATTTTTGCGCATACCGAACTGCCGCCTGGCGGCGGATGGGATGTCGGGGACGCCATCCCCTACGGAAAATGTTTCAGGTGTTTTTTACTGAGCGGCTTCGCTCTTTGCCAGCTTTCTGGCCCGGCGGGCCTTTCGCTCGGCGTTCTTGCGGTCCATGTGGATCTTGTAGATCTCCTCGGTGGCGAGACTCAGCTTGGTGACCACGTCAGTCCGGGTGGGGTAGCAGTAGAAGGAATCCTTGTCCGTGGAGATGTCGATGCAGTCCTCGGGCCTTAAGTAGCAGTAATCGTACTCAATGTGCACACCGTACATGCCCAGGGGGGCTCGCTCGACCCGGTAGGGGGCATCCCGGTACTCGCCCTCCAGGACGAAGCCGTTTTCCATGTCATGGGTCAGCTTTGCCTTGCCCAGCTTTTCAAATCTCCAGGCCCGGGGCAGGGAGTAGACCTCCACCTCGTCCTCGAAGCGGTAGTCGCCCCGCTCGATCTCGGAGCGGACATTGGCGCGCTCCCACTCGTACCAGTCGGGGATGTGGGAGAACTCGGTCTCGCCCTCCTTGGCGTGGAGGACACCCAGCTCGTCCATCTCCCACCGCTTGCCGCATTCCCGGCAGAAGATTTCCGTGCCCTCGGAGGCCATCCGGTGCTCCTTGCCGCAGCTCGGGCACTGGTAGAGGATCTTGTGCAGGCCCTCGGCCCGGAAGGGCTCGGTGATGCGGATGTTGTTTTCCCGCTGCCAGCGGTATTCGTCATACTCCATGGCGGTGCGGATGGCGGCACCCAGCTCCTCGGCGGTCATGGCCTCCACCTGCTCGGCGGTGAGGATCTGGGTCATGGTGGCGTGGAGGGGGCACTTGCGGGGCTGTCGGTAGTTCCAGAAGGGGGTGTGCAGGTAGTTGCCGTGGTGCAGCAGGACCACCACGGGGACCTTGTTCTGCTTGACCAGCTTGCCCAGAGAGTCGGGCAGGATGGCAGTGGTGCCCACGGGGGAGTAGCGGGCCTCAGGGTACATGCACAGCACATCGCCCTGCTCCCGGAGCACATGGCGGATGGATTTGACCAGATGCAGGTCCGTGGTGAATTTGCGCTTGCAGATGCAGCCGATCCACTCCATCAGGAAGGGACGGCGGTAGTAGCCATCGATGGTGGCCACATTGTTGACCCGGTGGGGGAAGGTGGCGATGGAGCAGAGCTCAAAGTCGATGAAGTACATGTGGTTGCAGAGCAGCATATAGGGAGGCTTCAGACCCTCCATATTGATCTTCTCGATCTTGTACTCCTGGCCCAGCAGAGCCAGCTTGCTCAGACCCGCCATCAGGCCCGTGAAAAACAGCGGCTGCCGGATGGGCAGCTTGGCGGTATTGTAATATTTGGGATTTTTGTAATTGACATCCATGGGGAAATCCTCTCTTTCCAGGCAGGGTTTCTCTATTTTCCGACACTATTATACGATATGTCGGCCCTTTGTGCAAGAGGGAGTTGCCGGGACTGGATTTTTCCCTGCGGCTATGGTATCATAAGAAAAACGAAAGGAGCCCAGCCATGGCAAAAGTCCTCGATACAACCGCATATCTGGACACCGTCTGCGCGCTTTTGCGGGAGGGCCACACCCATGTGCCCGTCACCGTGGCGGGGACCAGCATGACCCCCTTTTTCGATCCCGGCGACACGGTCTTTCTGGACCTGCCACAGAAGTCCATCGGGGTGGGGGATGTGATCTTATTCGCCCGGTTCGGGACCACCTATGTGCTCCATCGGGTGGTGGGCATTTTCCCGGACGGAAGTCTGGAGCTGCTGGGCGATGCCCAGGTCCGCTCTGAGCGGGTGGCTCCGGAGTACATCCGGGCCGTCGTCACGGGACTGCGCCGGGGGAAGAAGCTGTATGACGAAAGGAGCCTTCGCTGGCGGTTCTTCCGGGGCCCCTGGCGGCATATCCGCAGACTCCGCCCCTACATCAACCGCATCCGTCAAATCTTCCGCAAATGAAAACGGACACCCCGATGGGTGTCCGTTGTTTTTCTGAAAAATGCCCCGGATATGGTAGCATTTCCGAAGATTTTGTGGTATAATCAATTACCCCCGGCGGACCTGACACATGGGACGCCCACGGGTGATGCGTCCGGGGTTGTCCTCCAGGAGGATCTTCGCGTATTCCCGGCCCAGGTGCTCCCGGGCCCATTCCCGCACCGCCGTCATATCCGGGGTGCGCCGTTCGGGGCTGTGGGCATCGCTGGCGATGACGTGGACGTTTCCGCGATACAGGAGCCGCACCGCCGTCTCCTCGGCCCGACGACCGAAGGCACCCAGGACGCTGCCCTTGTTGACCTGCAGGACGATGCCCCGCTCGAACCAGCTGCTGGCCCGATGGGGGTCGCGCTGGATGGCACCGTACCGCTCCGGGTGGGCCACAATGGGCTGATAGCCCAGGGCCCGCAGACCCTCCAAAGTGGCGTCCATGAACTCCCAGGAGGCATCGAAATAGAATTCCGTCAGGACATATTTGCTGTTACCCAAAGTCGGAAGCTGCCCCATCCGGGCCAGCTCCAGGGTCTGGGGCACGCATAGGATCTCCGCACCGGGGAGCAGCTCCAGCTCCAGCTTTTCCCGCTGGATGGCACTTTGGAGCTGCCGGTACTGGTGGAAAATATAGGGTATCTGCTCCAGGGATTCCGGCACGCCCTGGAAATGGGGCGTGGCGATGATGCGGTTGGTGCCGCTGTGGACCGCCATCCGGGCCATCTCCATGGCGGTCTCTTGGTTCCAGGCTCCGTCGTCCACCTCCGGCAAAATATGACAGTGGATGTCCACCATGCGGCAGCACTCCCTTCTCGTTAATTCCAACATTATAACACACGCGGGACCGTTCGCCAACTGTCTTTTTTGGTTCTGCGCCGTTTTTTCAAAGGAGGCACCATGCCCAACGAAGCAACACCCACCCCAAGCATCCGCCAAAGCCTGCGGGATCTGCTCCGGGGGGAGAATTTCAAAGAGATCTGGGGCAACTGGAAATGGATCCTGACCTTCACCCGCCGCCACTGGCTGGGGGTGGTGGGCCTGACCTTTTTCGGCCTGCTGTCCAGCTCGCTGAACCTCGCCGCTGCCATCATCACCAAGAACCTCATCGCCAGCATCATCTCCCTGGACATGGACCGGCTGCTGCCCATGGTGGTGCTGATGGTCCTGTGTGCGGCTCTGAGCGTCCTGTTCCAGAGCGGAGCCGCCCGGTATTCCGCCCGCCTGAGTACCACCATGCACCAGGAGATCCAGAAGCTGACCTTCGACCGATTGGTCCACGGCGACTGGATGGCGGTCCGGCGATTCCCCACCGGCGATCTTCTTAGCCGCTTTTCCGGCGACATCGGCAACATCGCAGGCTGTGCCATGACCTTCCTGCCCAATGTGATCGTCCAGCTCTTTACGGTGCTGGTTACCCTGGCGATTATTTTCTACTATGATCCCATCATGGCTCTGATCTGCCTGGTCAGCACTCCGGTGCTGTTCCTGGCCTCCCGGACACTCCTGCGTCGGCAGCATGCCTTCAACCGTAAGCTCCGCACGGTGAACTCCGGCATGACCGCCTTCCAGTCCGAGACCTTCCGCAACATCGACACCCTCAAGGGCTTCGGCATCGAGTCCGCCGTTAGTGGTCAGCTGGAGGATTGGCAGAAAAAGGAGCGGGAGATGATTCTGGAGCACAACGCCTTTACCATCCGCACCAACGCGCTCCTGTCCTCCATGGGCACCCTGGTCCAGTACGCCGCCATGGGCTACTGCATCTGGCGGCTGTGGCAGGGCTACATGATCCTCGATACCATGACCTTCTTCCTCCAGCAGCGGGGGACCTTGCAGAATGCCTTTTCCGGTCTGGTGGGCCAGATCCCCCGGCTTCTGGGAGGCTCCGTGGCCGCTGAGCGCATCCGGGAGCTGACGGACCTGCCCCAGGACCCGGTTCCCACGGACGAAGTGCCCACTCCCTGGTGCCGCATCCGGCTGGAAAATGTATCTGCCGCCTACGAGGATGGCATGAAGGTCCTGGAGGACATCACCCTGGAGGCTGGCCCCGGCGAGATCATCGCCCTGGTGGGGCCCTCCGGCAAGGGCAAGACCACCCTCCTGCGGCTGCTGCTGGGCCTGATGCAGCCCCTGGGCGGCGTGATGGAGCTGACCGATGCCCGGGGCACCGTCCATACCCTGGGCACCCGGACCCGGCGGTACTTCTCCTATGTGCCCCAGGGAAATACCCTTCTGGCGGGCTCCATTGCGGAAAATCTGCGGCTGGTGGATCCCAATGCCGGCGACGAGCAGATCATCGCGGCTCTGGAGGGTGCCTGCGCCTGGGATTTTGTGTCCCGGATGCCCGGCGGCATCCACGCAGAGCTGGGCGAGGGCGGCCTGGGACTCTCCGAGGGACAGGCTCAGCGCATCGCCATCGCCCGGGCCCTCATGCGCAAGGCTCCCGCCATGCTTCTCGACGAGATCACCTCGGCCCTGGATATGGAGACCGAGCAGAAGGTCCTGGAGTATCTGATGAATCTGGGAGTCACCTGCATCGTCTCCACCCACCGCCCCTCGGTGCTGACCATGTGCACCCGCGCCTACCGGGTGGAGGACGGCAGCATCACCCGGCTGACCGAAGAGGAGATCCGGAATCTGACCGCATCCATGTAAGAAAATCCCGTTCCGCTATGCGGAACGGGATTTTCAGCTTGTCAAAGAACTATCCAAACGCCCCCGTTTCGTGTATAATAGACGAATCGGGGGTGTTTTTATGGAACAATGGAAAAACAACGCACGGCGGGAGCCTATTATCGTGGATCTGGACACTTTGGTTCCCAAAGA
>JBGVNV010000073.1:0-6791 GCA_045125955.1 Faecousia sp. | reverse complement strand
CTCCTTTCACTGAACTAGACGGCAGCTTTCGGAAAATCCCACCCGCTTTTTTGTTTGATAGCAAATATGGCGTTTTTATACAAATCCCGCCCGGAAGCAGCTCCGGGCGGGATTCTCTTACAGATCGATGGCGGGGTTCATGCAGTAGACGTTGCGCTGGTTCAGCTTCCGGCGCAGCAGCTCGATGGCTTCGCCAAACCGCTGGAAATGGACGATCTCCCGCTCCCGCAGGAACTTGATGACGTCGTTCACATCCGGGTCATCGCTGAGCCTGAGAATGTTGTCGTAGGTTACTCTTGCCTTCTGCTCCGCCGCCAGATCCTCGGTCAGGTCCGCGATGGGGTCGCCCTTGACGGCCATGCTGGCGGCGGTCCAGGGGAAGCCGGAGGCGGCGGTGGGGTAGACCCCGGCGGTGTGGTCCACGAAGTAGGGGGCGAAGGCGGAGTCCTGGATCTGGGAGTCGGACATCTTCCGGGTAAGCTGATGGACGATGGCCCCCACCATTTCCAGGTGTCCCAGCTCTTCTGTACCGGCATCGGAGATGAAATGACACCCACTGCCTGTCCATGGATTGCAGTTGTACCAAATGGTATTATTTCACAAATAAATGTTGCAATCAAAAAAAAAAATGGATATAATGTACAATGTACACAATAGGGGAGAGGGCTGTCACTCGTACTCCCTATCCTGTACACCCATAGCAATCAAAAAGGAGGAAACAAAGCAAAATGAAAAACACCATGAAACGGGTGCTCTCCTTCGTGCTGGCAGCGGCTATGATTCTGTCCTGCTGCACCGGCCTGAGCACCAAGGCTGTGGCTGCTGAGAACGACACCGTCACCATCACCGAAAACGGCAATGGCATCGTCATCGGCAACGGCTACATCAGCCGCGAATTCTCCACCGCCAACGACAAGCTGAGCACCACCGAGATCGTCAACAAGCGCTCCGGTGAGGTCTTCACTCCCGCCCAGGGCAGTGAGGAATTCGTCATCCGCGTCACCAAGGAGGGCTCTTCCGCCCCCGCCGCCCATCCTGCACTGGACCGGACCGGCTGGACCGCCCAGGCCGACAGCTATCACAACGCCTACGGCCCCAGCGACGGCCCCGCCTCCAATCTGCTGGACGGCAATCTCGACAGCATCTGGCACACCAACTACGGCGGCGGCACCGGTGACCAGAGCTACCCCTACGAGGTCATCATCGATCTGAACGGCTCCAAGACCTTCAGCTGCTTCTCCTACACCCCCAGACAGCAGGGTGAGGACACCAACGGCAACATCAAGGGCTACGAGCTCCACTACACCACCGACGGCACCAACTGGACCCTGGCATCCAAGGGCGAGTTCAAGTATGAGGGTGTCAACCCCATCTACGTCAACCTGGACAACGCCGTGACCGCCACCAAGGTCAAGCTGGTTGCCACCTCTGCCAAGAACGGCCAGCAGTTCGCCGGCGGCGCAGAGTTCAACCTCCACGCCGACAAGGTCGCCGCCGGTACCAACGACCGGGAGTTCGCCGCCAGTGCCCTGACCCTGGCAGGTGAGCCCGTGGTTTCCGACACCACCGCCACCATCAACGGCGAGGCCAAGACCGGCAAGATGGTCACCTTTACCTTTGCTCCCTACGAGTTCAAGGGTGTCACCTACACCATCAGCGAGGTTGTGGTCATGTATGACGGCGACCACTTCATGCGCAAGTACATGGAGATCGAGGTTTCCGACAAGACCGCTGCCATCGACTACATCGATCTGGAATCCCTGAAGGTCAATGCTGACGATGCCACCTGGACCATTCCCCATGTGGGCGGCATCGTCCAGATGTCCGAGTTCAAGGCCAACCTGGGTCAGCCCATCTACATCCAGGGCATGTTCTTCGGCTGTGAGTTCCCCGAGACGGACACCCAGATCGAGGACGGCACCGGTCATATCCGTTACTACACCGGTAAGAGCTTCGAGCGGTTTGAGGCTGACAACCAGCTGACCACCGACGGCAAGTACGTCACCTGGCAGACCGTCGCCGGTGCCGCAAGAAGCACCGACAACCAGGTCATCCAGGCCGACTTCTTCGAGTACATCTACTCCATCGCCACCCCCTCCGAGTTCCGTATCCAGTACAATTCCTGGTTCGACAACATGATGCTGATCTCCGACGAGAACATTCTGGAGACTTTCATTGAGGTCGATCAGGAGCTGAACAAGACTGAGGTCCGTCCTCTGGACTCCTACGTTGTCGATGACGGCTGGATCAACTACAACGATACCTACGTGGTCGATGCAGCCCGCGCCGGCAACACCCTGAACAAGTCCGGCTTCTGGGAGTTCAACTCCAAGTTCCCCAACGAGCTGTACCCCTCCAGCGAGCTGGCCAACAAGTTTGGCTCCAACTTCGGCCTGTGGGTCGGCCCCCGCGGCGGCTACAACTTCTACGGCTCCCTGGCAGACATCATCACCAAGGCCGGCAAGGGCTCCAAGGCCGGCGGCTCCATCGATGTGGCCGACCGCGTTTATGTCAAGAACATGACCGATATGTTCTGTGACTTCCAGGATCGCTTCCAGGTCAACTACTGGAAGTGGGACGGCTTCATTGACAACCATCAGTACGGCGCATTCCCCGCCGCTGACGGTGTTCCCGGCTACGCCAACCACCACATGACCGGCGGCTATCAGAACATGTACCATGTCACCGATATGTGGGAGGCATGGATCGATCTGATGGAGGCTGTCCGCGCCAATGCCGAAAAGAACGGCATCGACAACCTGTGGATCTCCCTGACCTGCTACACCAACCCCAGCCCCTGGTTCCTGCAGTGGGCCAACTCCGTCTGGATGCAGTGCACCCACGACCAGAAGGATGCCGATTTCGGCCTGAGCAAGATGGACAAGCAGCTGACCTACCGCGACGCTGTTTACTACGACTTCCTGGTCAACCATCAGTTCCAGTTCCCTCTGGGCAACATCTACAACCACGACCCCATCTACGGTAAGGAAGGCACCGGCATGACCAAGTCCAACGTCTCTGACGAGGACTTCCAGAATTACCTGTATATGCAGTCCACCCGCGGCATCACCTTCTGGGAGCTGCTGATCTCCGACAGTCTCATGTCCGATGAGAAGTATGAGGTCGCCGGCGAGTTCCTGGAGTGGGCCGAGGAGAACTCCCACATCCTGCGCAATGCCAAGATCTTTGGCAACATGCCCGACCGTACCTTCCTGGAGAATGCAAGCTCCAACGAGGCCTACGCCAATGCCTACGGCTTCTCCTGCTTCGATGAGACCGACGGCATCATCGCCATCCGTAACCCCCATTCCCGCCAGGCTAAGACTGTTTCCTTCACCTTCGATCGTATCATCGGTGTTCCCGAGGATGCCGGCACGCTGGATTACTACATGATCCACAGCTACCGTATGCCCGAGGGCGAGGCTCTGACTGGCTCCTTCACCTACGGCGAGACCTACACCTTCACCCTGCAGCCCAACGAGGTCCGGATGTTCCAGATCTCCAAGGGCGGCGACACCACCGCTCCCAAGATGGAGCGCGCCTTCTCCGACGGCGACAAGGTTATCACTGTCCGCTTCGACGAGAAGGTCATCGGTGACGAGTTCACCGTCTCCGGTGCTGAAATCGAGTCCGTCCATCAGAGTGCTGACAATGTCACCTACCGCATCACCCTGACCGAGGCTCCCGCAAACGGCTCCGAGCTGACCGTCACCGCCAATGTCACCGACATTTCCGGCAACGAGTGCGTTGAGACCATCAGCTGCATCTATAATGCCGGCAACCTGGTCACCGATTCCCTGCAGACCAACTATGGCTTCACTGTTTCCGCTGAGGTCGCTGCCATTGAGGAGACTGTCCTGGTCAAGCAGGGCGAGTCCTATGAGCTGGGCATCAATGCCGAAGGCAAGGCTTACTTCACCGTGAACGGCGCGACTGCTGTTTCCGATGTCGTTGTTGCTGTTCCTGAGGATGCTGATGCTGCCACCGTCATCGGTGTCAAGGAGAACAACGGTATTCTGAAGATCTATGTGAACGGCACCCTGGCCGGCTCCGCCTACAAGGCTGAGAACCGTTACTTCCAGGTCACCGCTACTGAGATCACCGGCTCCGCTTCCAAGGCCGCTGTCTACGACATCGCCTTCGGCTACGACGAGCTGGACGCCGCCGCCGGCCCCGTCTCCACCAAGATCGAGGGTGTTACCGGCACCGGCAGCTCCACCGACACCACCGAGCCCGCCCATGACAAGTCCGTGGGCAACGCCTTCGACGGCGACTACGGCACCTTCTGGGCCACCGTTCCCGACGGCAACCTGAACGATGCTTACCTGATCGCCGACCTGGGCGGCGAGTACACCATCGACAAGGTGGCCTACACCAAGCGTTTCGACTCCGGTGCCCTGTACAACTGCACCGGCAACCTGCTGGACTACATCATCGAAGTTTCCACCGACGGCGAGACCTGGAACCAGGTCGCCGCAGGCGAGACCGTCGACGGCACCACCGTCATCACCTTCGAGCCCGTCCAGGCTGCCTTTGTCCGCCTGAGAGCCACCCGTTCCCACCACTGGAACGATGCCATGGCCAACACCGTCATGACCGTTGCGGAGTTCGAGGTCTTTGAGTACATCGTGCCCGTCCTGGAGCCCGACGGCGACAGCCGCGACATCCCCCTGGATGTGCTGGAAGTCTCCACCGGCGACTACGAGAAGAACGGTATGCAGTACAGCGAGGGTCCTGCAGAGTTCGCCGTGGACAATGACCCCAACTCCCTGTGGCATACCGACTGGTACGGCACCAGCCGTGAAAATCACTGGTTCCAGTTCGAGCTGACTGAGAGCTATAAGGTCGACGGTCTGCGCTACTGGCCCCGCCAGGCCGGCAATAGCAACGGCACCATCACCAAGTACGAGATCCAGGTCTCCGAGGACGGCGAGAACTTCCGCACCGTGGCCTCCGGTGACTGGGAGAACAACCGCGACTGGAAGCTGGTGAACTTCCCCGGCGAGAATGTGAAGTATGTCCGTCTGGTGTCCGTGGATGCCGTCACCGACAACAATTACGTCTTCGCCTCCGCCTCCGAGATCCGCATCACCGGCACCAAGACCTCCGGCGATGGCCACCAGCACGCCTTCGGCGAGTGGACCGTCACCACCGAGCCCACCTGCACCGAGGCAGGCGAGGAGACCCGTTCCTGCGAGTGCGGCAAGACTGAGACCCGCGAGATCGAGGCCCTGGGCCACGACTGGAACGAGGACGGCGTCTGCAATCGCTGCGGCGAGGAGCTGGAGCAGCCCGCCGAGTCCGAGAAGCTCACCGGCATCACCGGTATTGCCAGCTCCACCGATACCTCCGAGCCCGATTACGACAAGTCCGTGGGCAACGCCTTCGACGGCGATTACAGCACCTTCTGGGCCACCGTTGAGGACGGCACCCTGGAAGAGGACTACCTGATCGCTGACCTGAACGGCGAGTACACCATCAACAAGATCGCCTACACCAAGCGTCACCACGAGACCGCCGGCTATAACTGCACCGGCAACCTGCTGGATTACATCATCGAAGTCTCCACCGACGGCGAGACCTGGACCCAGGTCGCTGACGGCGACACCGTCGACGGCACCACCGTCATCGAGTTTGAGCCCGTCAAGGCCGCCTTCGTCCGCCTGAGAGCCACCCGCTCCTACCACTGGAAGGAAGCCAACGCCAACAAGGTCATGACCGTTGCCGAGCTGGAGATCTTCCAGGTCCTGACCCCCGTTGAGCCCGAGGAGCCCATCGATCCCAACGATCCCTGGGGCAAGAGCAAGTGGGTCAAGGTCGAGGTCGACTCCGAGACCATCTACAGTGCCACCGAGGGTAACTTCGAGTACGCCTGGGACGGCAATCTGGACACCATCTGGCACTCCAACTGGCAGGGTGCCCACGACGTTCTGACCGGCGAGAACACCATTTCCGGTACCATTGATTTCACCAGAACCTGGAAGATCAATCAGTTCTCCTTCACCAACCGTCAGGACAACACCGACTTCCCCAGCTACATCACCCAGGCCAGCCTGTACGTCAAGGAGCATGAGTCCGACGAGTGGACCTGCGTCGGTGAGCATGTGGAATTCGAGGCCACCAAGGACCAGAAGACCTTCTACTTCGCCGAGCAGAATGTCCGCTACGTCAAGTTCGTGGCTGAGAAGTCCAGCAACATGTTCGATACCAACTACGCCGGTCAGACCCAGGGCTGGGTCTGCATCGCCGAGTTCGACATCGGCTATGGCGAGGCTCCCGAGCATGAGCACAGCTACGAGGCCGTCGTGACCGCTCCCACCTGCACCGAGGGCGGCTACACCACCTACACCTGTGAGTGTGGCGACAGCTACATCGCCGACGAGGTTCCCGCTCTGGGCCACACCGCCGGTGAGGCCGTCTACGAGAACCAGGTCGCTGCCACCTGTACCACCGCCGGTTCCTACGATTCCGTCATCTACTGCGCTGTCTGTCATGCAGAGATGGCCCGCGAGACCGTTACCATCAACGCACTGGGTCACATGGAGGAAGTCATCCCCGCCGTCGAGCCCACCTGCACCGAGGACGGCCTGACCGAGGGCAAGAAGTGTTCTGTCTGCGGTGAGATCCTGGTGGCTCAGGAAGTCATCCCCGCTCTGGGCCATGACTTCGTCAACGGCGAGTGCTCCCGCTGCGATGAGACCCTGACCTCTGCTTTCGAGGATGTTCCCGCCGGTGCATTCTACTTCGATCCCGTCGAGTGGGCAGTGGAGAAGGGCATCACCACCGGTGCC
>JBGVNV010000072.1:0-3390 GCA_045125955.1 Faecousia sp. | reverse complement strand
TGAGGGTAAGCATTTCAATATCGCTGTCTCACATTGCGCAAAAAAGCTCGTCAGAGTCATTTTCGCTATCCTTAATAAAAATACACCGTTTTCCAGAGACTACATCCGCCCGACCACTTGACTTTACATAGTTGGTCTACGGGTTCTATCTTCTGAGAAAAGGGGGAATAAGTATGGAATTTTCACAAGCTTTGACCGCCGTCCGGGAATGGCTGGGCTGTGTGACTGTCCCGGCACAGGTCCAGAGGGATACTGATGAGGGACTTTGGGTGTTCTTTGAATCGGAGAACGCCCTGGCGGAGCTGATCGTGGCGGAAGGAGATTTTACACCATACCGCTTCGTGTCCATGACCGTCCTGGACACCCGCCTGCCGCCCCAGGCCGGGCCGGTCTTCTCCTTTTGGGGAAATGGGGACCATACAATCCCGGACATCCTCCGGGAGCTGGACCGGGCCTTGGAAATTTTTGGCGCGCTGTAAAAATCCGCTTTCCCATCACAGTCGGAGCGGCATATCTACTATATTATATTGATGAGCAAAAAAGGAGCGGACCGATGGTCCGCTCCTTTGGATTTTATGGAGTTGGGAAATTAGTTGGAGTTGGCGACGGTGACCTTACCGGCGTTCTTGTCCAGGGTATCCCAAATGCCCAGCATGTACATGATGCCCAGGGCGCGGTCGTACAGACCGTAGCCGGGACGGACGGTGCCGGGGCCTTCGTTCCACAGGTGACGGCCATGGTCGGGACGGATGTAGCCCTCGTAGCCGGCCTCGTGGTAAGCCTTGATGATGTTGACGATCTGGGTCTCGCCGTCGCAGTCGCGGTGGGAAGCCTCGGAGAAGTCACCATTGTCGAAGTGCTTGACGTTGCGGATATGAGCGAAAGCAATGCGGTCAACATGCTTGCGGACGATGGAGGGAACGTCGTTGTTGGGATCGGCGTTCAGAGAGCCAGAGCACAGAGTCAGGCAGTTGTAGGGATGGTCGACCATCTTCAGGAAGCGGTCGATGTTCTCGCCGCTCGTCAGCAGGCGGGGCAGACCGAAGATATCCCAGGGGGGATCGTCCATGTGGATGGCCATCTTGATGTCGCACTCCTCACAGGTGGGCATAATGGCCTCCAGGAAGTACTTCAGGTTGGCCCACAGCTTCTCGTGGTCCACATCGGCGTAGTCCTTGAACAGCTGGTCCAGCTTGGCCATACGCTCGGGCTCCCAGCCGGGGAAGCTCATGTTGTACTTCTCGGTGAAGTCCAGGATGTACTTGGCCATGGCGTTGTAATCGTCCTGGATCATGCCCTTCTCATAGAACAGGGCGGTGGAGCCGTCGCCGATCTCGTGGAACAGGTTGGAACGGGTCCAGTCGAAGATGGGCATGAAGTTGTAGCAGATGACCTTGACGCCGAACTTGGACAGGTTGCGGATGCACTGCTTGTAGTTCTCGATCAGAGCGTCGCGGGTGGGCTTGCCGATCTTGATTTCATCCTGGACGTTGACCGACTCGACGTCATCGCCGTTGAAGCCGTAAGCGTGCAGCTGGTCCATGACCTCCTTGATTTCTTCCTCGGTCCAAACTTCACCGGGCATCTTGTGATGCAGAGCCCAAACGATGCTGGTGACGCCGGGGATCTGCTTGATGTCGGACAGCTTGATGGCGTCATTGCCCTCGCCGTACCAGCGGAAACCCATGTGCATAGGCATTGTGAATTCCTCCAATATGATAAATTTTTGGTGCCTTGTGTGCACAAGGCACACTCTCCCCCCCTCGTAGAAGAGAATTTGGCTAATGGGATTATACCACAAAACCCCCAATACTGACAATCGGGACCTGCCAAAAAACTGTACAAAAATACAAAGAGAAATTTAGGTAAGAAAACCAGTATCGGCGCAGATACTGTCGTTTTTGGATAATAATGGTAATAATGGGTTATTTGCCGCTGCTGACCGCCCTTGTGGAACGCTTCGCCAGATACCGGGCAAGATACGCCTTCCCCGAGGAAACCTGATACCCCCGAAAGCCGCCGGCAGGTCCGGCGGCTTTTTTACCATCAAATTCCATAAATTACCGGGAGAAATTACCAAATAAAAGGAGTTTTTTGGCAAAAACCTCTGTCATAAGGAAGAACCTGCAAAAATAATGGAAAAACCTATTTACCTTTCGGCAAAGATGGAGTATAATTCGAATTGTAGGAATCTACCATTAATAACTGTAAGGAGTGTTATTGAATATGAAACTGTCCCCCCTGCAGATCGCCAGATACCAGTACCAGCCCAAGCTGCCCGGTATGCTGAGAAACGGCATCGCTGAGATCTCCGCCACCAGCGGCGGCCCCACCCAGTCCGTTGCCGACCAGGAGAAGATCGCTGCCCTGTTCCCCAACACCTACGGCAAGAACGAGATCATCTTCAAGAAGGGTGAGAACACCTCTGAGGCCCGCAAGCTCACCGTCGGCGTCATCCTGTCCGGCGGCCAGGCCCCCGGCGGTCACAACGTCATCTCCGGCCTGTACGACTCCCTGAAGGCCATCAACCCCGAGAACGTCCTCATCGGCTTCAAGGGCGGCCCCTCCGGCCTGCTGGACAACGACTTCGTCGTGTTCGATGACGAGTACATCAACGCCTACCGCAACACCGGCGGCTTCGACATCATCGGTTCCGGCCGTACCAAGCTGGAGACCGAGGAGCAGTTCGCCGTTGTCGTGGAGAACTGCAAGACCCACGGCGTCAACGCCATCGTCATCATCGGCGGCGACGACTCCAACACCAACGCTGCTGTCCTGGCTGAGTACTGCGCTGCCCGCAACACCGGCATCCAGGTCATCGGCTGCCCCAAGACCATCGACGGCGACCTGAAGAACGAGGACATCGAGTGCTCCTTCGGCTTCGACACCGCCACCAAGACCTACTCCGAGATCATCGGCAACATCGAGCGCGACGCCAACTCCGCCAAGAAGTACTGGCACTTCGTCAAGGTCATGGGCCGTTCCGCTTCCCACGTCGCTCTGGAGTGCGCTCTAGAGACTCAGCCCAACATCTGCCTGATCGGTGAGGAAGTCGCCGCCAAGAAGATGTCCCTGGCCCAGGTCGCCGACCAGATCGCCGACTCCGTCGCCGCCCGCGCCGCCAAGGGCTGGAACTTCGGTGTTGCCATCATCCCCGAGGGCATCGTGGAGTTCGTTCCCGAGTTCTCCGTGCTGATCGCCGAGATCAACGAGCTGCTGGCCGGTGCCAAGGCTGACGCCTTCAACGCTCTGCCCTCCTGGAACGACAAGTACGAGTTCATCAAGGCCGGTCTGACCGCCGGTTCCTTCGGTGTCTTCGACATCCTGCCCCAGAACATTCAGCAGCAGCTGTTCCTGGAGCGCGATCCTCACGGCAACGTTCAGGTCTCC
>JBGVNV010000071.1:0-12439 GCA_045125955.1 Faecousia sp. | reverse complement strand
GCTCCGCCGCCCCCCCCCCCCCCCCCCCCCCTACGGTGCTGATTGAAGCCATAAGTATATTGAAGAAAATTAGGAGGCCGTCATCATGACCTTTCAAGAACTGGCCCATGCCCGGTATTCCGTCCGGTCCTTTCAGGATCGCCCCATTGAAGAAGAACATCTGAACCTGATCCTGGAGGCGGGCCGGGTGGCTCCCACTGCCTGCAATTTCCAGCCCCAGAAGATCTATGTGGCCAAAAGTGCCGAGGCCAGAGGGAAGCTGGCATCCGTGTGCCGGTGCACCTTCGGCGCGCCGGTGATCCTGGTGGTCTGCTACGACCGGGAGCGGGACTGGAAGAACAAGCTGATGCCCGGCTATGAGTCCGGCGAGACCGATGCCGCCATCGTCTGCACCCACATGATGCTCCAGGCCTTTGAGCTGGGCATCGGCTCCTGCTGGGTGGGCTACTTCAATCCCAAAACCGTGGCCGAGACCCTGGGCCTGCCGGAAAATGTCACCGTCTCCGCCCTGCTGCCTATGGGCTACCCCGCAGAGGACGCCCAGCCCCTGCCCCTCCACGAGCAGGTGCGGGAGTTTGCCGATACCATCACGGTGATCTGACGGCCGAGGCTCTGTAACTCCTTTTAACAAAGAGACAGAGGCAATTTGCCTCTCAGACTGTCGTGAAACCCATCCAGCCGATTTTTCGGAGGGAGGGGGTGTGTGCGGGGGAACCGTCAGGGTTCCCCCGCGCGTTCAATAAAGGAAGGATTCCGAACTTTTGAAGAAAGTTTGGAATCCTAAGCAGCTTGTCGAAAACACTTTTTCGACAAGCTGAGTGGCAATTTGCCTCTGTCTTTTTTCCTTTCTTTCTGGTACAATGGACTCATACATTTTGACACGGAGGGCGAGGGTATGCGTTACTTTGGCAAATTTTATCTGGACAAGGAAAAGGACATTGTGGTGACGCTGTGGATGGACCGGTCGGTGCTCTCCTACACCATCCACGCCATCAACCACCAGTCGGACAACCTCATCAACAATCTGGCGGCCATCTCCGGCCAGGAGACCCAGGATCGGGAGGGCCGCAGGGTCATCGCCGGGCGCATCCCCTGTTACATCAAGGGCGACGGCCAGCGGGTGTACATCTTCCGGCTCAACGGCACGAAGCTCGCGAACATCTACCCCGACGGCAAGATCGAGGTCAACTCCGTCATCCCCGCCATCGCCAAGACACTCATGAGCCAGACCAAGGACTACCGCTTCTCCTTCCGGGAGACCCTGGTCAAGTCCTATGTCCGGGAGGAAGTGAAATTCTCCACGGACCTGCACACCCACGGCAACGCCAACCTCAGCGCGGACATCCTCATCGCCCTGGCCATCAAGCACCAGATCCGCTACCCGCTGTACTACATCAAAAAGCTGGGGCTGACCCTCTCGCCCGCCCAGCACACCGTCCTCGCCACCCAGCGGCGGCAGGTGGAGGCGCGGCTGGATCTCTCCGGGCTCACGGGCCGGAACCGGGAGCGCAGGATCGATGACAATACCTTCATCAATTTCGCGGACCTGATTTTGCGGAATCTTCCCCACTCCACGGAGAACATCAGCCGCATCCGCCGGTCCCTCTCCATTCTGAAGGAGTCCCAGGCGGTGTTTACCAATCTGGAAAAGCTGTACCTGTACCGCTACGTCTTTACCAAGGGCACAGCCTCCGACTATCAGATCGACCTGCCCGACTTCCGGCAGATCGAGGACCGGGACATCCGCAGCTACCTCAAGCGGATGCTGGAGGACTCCGAGCGGCCTCAGTTTGCGGGACTGACCCTCTACGAGGACACCCTGCTTTGGATCGGCCGGGAATACGAGAAGCGGCACATCCAGTATGTGGAGATCAGCGACACCACCCTGGTCAAGCGGGATCCTTCCTGCGCCCGGATGCTGAGCCAGATCCATCGGATCCTGCCCCTGGTGAAGCAGGAGACCGGCGTGGATATCCGCTTCCTGGCGGCCATCCGGCGCATCCCTCTGACGCTGGTGAAGGACAGCATCGTGTCCGGCAACTATCTGACCGAGGCCATCCAGGCGTTGAAAGTGGTATGCCGGGACCCATACGTGGTGGGCAGCGATTTTGTGGGCGAGGAGATCAGCGACATTGCAGAGCTGAAGGCCGTGATCCGGGAGATCGTCACCGGCATCGCAAAGGAGGACCCCAACTGGACCATCCGGGTCCACGCGGGGGAGAACGACTCCCTGAAGAGCAACATGGCAAAGGCCATCGCCCTGGTGGAGGAGTCCCTCCTGCCGGGACAGAAATTCCCCTATATGCGCATCGGCCACGGACTTTACTGCGCCAGCCTGAAAAGCCGCCAGGGCAAGGAGCTGCTGGAAAAGATCCGCCTTCATGACGTGGTGCTGGAATTTCAGCTCACCAGCAATGTGCGCCTGAACAACATCATCGACCTGCGGACCCACCCCTTGAAAAGCTATCTGAGCCGGGGCATCTCCTGTGTCATGGGCACCGACGGCTACGGCCTCTACGGTACCGACAGCATCGACGAGCAGCTGGCCCTTGCCAATTTCCTGGGCATCACCGACGGGGAATTTTTGCAGATGAAAGCGGCGGAGGATGCCATCATCCTCCGGCAGGAGGCGAACTTTGCGGAGAAATCCCAGCGGTTCACCGCCAGACGGGGCAGCCGCAGTGTGGAAAGCTTCTACCTGGAAGAGCTGAGCCGGGAGGGCGCGGATGTTTCACCGGTGAAATTTGAGATCCGCAAGCAGCCGGCCTATCCCGTTTTCAAGGGGCGGATCGCGGAGCTGCCCTGGGACAAGTACCCCATCATCATCGCCGGCGGCAGCTTCACCAGCTCCGAAGCATCCCAGAAGGTCAGCGACGGCGACAGGGAGCTGCTGGATGCCCTGCTGGCGGAGCTGGACCCGGAGAAGGTTTTCTTCGTGGTGGGACACAAGCTCCTGGGCCACGAGAAATACCTGGTCCAGAACAACCGCCGCTTCGACATTTACAGCATCATTCCATCGCTGATGGACAAAAAGCAGATCAAGCGGCTGGAACAGGCGGACATCAAGGGCATCCGCCTGTCCACCGAGTCCCAGGAGATGGGCATTTACAAATCCTTCAACTACGAGATCTTCGAACGGCGCAACTGCGCCCTCCTGGCCTTCGACGGCAATTCGTCGGTGGCCAATCTGGTCCAGGAGGCCCGCAACGGCAAGGGCAAGGCCCGGATCTTCGTCTATCCCAAATCCGCCATGCTCAAAGCCAAGGCGGCGTCTCTGCAGGGCTATGTGACCATCAACGCCGCCCCGGAGGAGGTCTTGAGGAAGATCCGTTCTCTGGAGGATGACATCGGCACCAGGATCTGAGAATGGGCTCAAAATTTCCACGTCATTCCGAGCCAGTGCAAACTGGCGTGGGAATCCCGTAAACAGAGGTGCTGTCCACGAAAACCGGGCAAAAAAGTTACGGGATTGCCACGTCGCCTGTCGGCTCCTCGCAATGACGTGGTTTCCTGAAAATGAAAACAGCGGCTCCCGGGCGGGAGCCGCTGTTTTTGTGGTCAAAAGATGCCCTTATTGTACTTGAACATGGCGTGGAAGGTGATAGCGATGCAAACGATGCCCACAAGGGCGGAAACCAGAAATCCTGCCATAATGACCTCCTTATTTCAGCTTGCGGAGCTTTTCGCTGTTGGCGATGATGATGAGCTTGTCATCGGCGCGGAGTGCCGCGCAGGGGTCCACGTCCGCTGTGACCATGTCGCCCCGGCGCAGGGCTACCACATTGATGGAGTATTTTTTCCGCAGATTCAGGTCGATCAGATTCCTGCCCACCCATTCGGGCTTCACGTCCAGCTCGATCATGGACACATTCTTCGCCAGGGTGACCATATCCACAAAGCCGGAGCTGAGAAGATTCTTCGCCAGACGGATGCCGGACTCGTTCTCCGGGAACACCACCTGATCCGCGCCAACGCGAGTCAAAATCTTCTGGTGCATCTCGTTGGCGCACTTGGCGATGACGGTTTTCACGCCGATCTCCTTGCACAGGGTCACGGCCATGACGCTGGCCTCCAGATTGTTGGCCATGGCGATGACGACCACATCCACGTTGGAGATGCCCAGCTGGCGGATCACATCGGGATCGGTGATGTCGGCGCATTTGCAGATGGGCAGATCATCGGCGGCGGCGTTTACAATGCGCTCGTCGGAATCCACGGCGATGACTTCCATCCCATTTTCCACAAGCTCACGGGCCACGGCGATGCCGTAGCGGCCCAGGCCAAACACTGCATAAGTCTTCTTCATATCGATGCTCCTTTATCCGACGCTGATATCTTCGGTGGGATTTTTGATGAGATTTCGCTGTTTTTTGCTGGAATTCAGGGCAAGGGCCAGGGAGATGGGGCCCACCCGGCCCAGGTACATGGTGGCGATGATGACGGCCTTGCCCGCGCTGCTTAGGTACGGCGTCAGGTTCCGGGTCAGACCCACGGTGGCGGTGGCACTGACGGTCTCATAGACGATGTCCAGCGCAGAAGCGTCGGTGATGGCGCACAGCAGCATGGTGGAAGCAAAGAGGATGGCAAAGGACATGGCGGCAACGGCCACGGCTTTGTTGACCGCCTGCCGGGAGATGGTCCGGTTAAAGAGGGTCACGTCGTTCTGATTCCGGATGGTGGCGAGAGCCGAGACCGCCAGCACGGCCACGGTGACGGTCTTGATGCCGCCGGCGGTGCCCACGGGGGAGCCGCCGATGAACATGAGCAGCAGGCAAAGGACCGACGATGCGTTGGTCAGATTTTCCTGGGGCACCGTGGCGAAGCCCGCGGTGCGGGTGGTGATGCTCTGGAAGAAGGAGACCTGCAATTTGTCAAAGAGACTCAGCTCCCCGATGGTCAGGGGATTGCCGTATTCCAGCAGGAAAATCAGGAGCCCGCCGCCGAAGATCAGCACAAGGGTGGTGGAAATGGCAATCTTGCTGTGGAGGGTCAGGCCCCGGAAGCCCTTTCGCCCCACCCGGAGCACATCCCACCAGACGATGTAGCCGATGCCGCTGAGGATGATGAGGGCCGAGGTGACCAGATTGACCACGGGGTTCGTGGCGTAGTCGCAGAGACTGTTGGGGCCGATGATGTCGATGCCCGCGTTGCAGAAGGCGGAGACGGCGGTGAACGCAGAGATCCAGACGCCCCTGAGTCCGAACTGGGGAACGAATACGGTCATATAGAACACCGCACCCAGGAGCTCCACCAGGAAGGTGCCGAAGAGCACCCGCTTGACGAAGCGGACGATGCCGGAGAGGGTGTTGAGATTGAAGGCATCCTGAAGGAGCAGCCGCTCCCCGATGCCCACGCGCTTGTGCAGCAGGAGCATGAAGGCGGAGATGACGGTGATGACACCCAGACCGCCCACCTGGATCAAAACCAGGATGACCACCTGACCGAAGATGCTCCAGGTGGAGAAGGTGGGCAGCGTCACCAGACCCGTCACGCAGGTGGCGGTGGTGGCGGTGAATAGGGCATCCAGGTACGGGACCGGAACTCCGTCCGCCGAACTGACGGGCAGAGCCAGCAGAAGGCTCCCCAGCAGGATCATGCCCAGAAAGCTCAGCATGATGATCTGGGTGGTGGTCAGGCGAAATGCTTTTTTCACGGGTCACAGCCCCCTTTCATGGAAAATCGGGCGGAATCAGGCATTCTCCATCTGCGCCACGATCTCGGCCAACCTGTCGCACAGCCGCTGGGCCTCGGCACAGTCGCCGGATTCCAGATGCCGCTGGATGCGGGTCTCGAAGTCCTTCTTCTGGAGCTCCAGCTCCAGATAATCCTTGCTGAAATGCTTCTTGTAGATCATCTTCCGGAAGGCCCGGGCACTGACGGGGCGGATGCCGCCGTTTTCCACGAAGAGGATGGTGTCGGCGCAGTTCACAATGGTATAGAAGTCGTGGGACACCATCAGCACGGCACCGCGATACGCGGCGATGGCATCCTCCAGGGCGATCTGGGCGAAGGTGTCCAGATGGCTGGAAGGCTCGTCCAGCAGCAGGAGGTTTGCCTTGCCCGCCGCCAGCTTGGCAAGCTGCAGCAGGTTCTTCTCGCCGCCGGAGAGGCTGCCCACCTTCCGGCGCAGGGTGTCGGGGTCGAAGCAGTAGCCCCGCAGGTATTCCTCGATCTCGGCCTCGGTTCCGAAGCCGATGTCGAGGAACTCCTCGTAGATGCTGTTTTGCTCATTCAGAATCTCCGCGTGGAGCTGGGAGAAGAAGACGGGGACGGCATCGGCGGAGAAGCGGATGGCGGGGTTCTCATTCTTCACGATCTGGCGGAGCATGGAGGTCTTGCCGGTGCCGTTGGCACCCACCAGAGCCACCTTTTCGCCGGTTTTGACGGAGAAAGAGACATTTTCCAGAAGCTTTTCCTCGAAAGCGAGGCTGTAGTTTTCCAGCCGCAGGAGCTCGGCGGGCTCCTCGGGCTCCTCCACCTGGGGCAGGCGGATGTCCGGCTGGCGGATCTCGACGAAGGGGGCCTTGATCTGGCGGCTCAGGAGCCGGTTCAGGAAGCTGACCTTGCTGCGCAGGGCCCGGCCCCGGCGGGGGTCGGCCTTCTCCTCGGCACTCTCCCGGAGCTGGTCCACCAGCACATTCAGCCGCTGGACCTCCTCCTCGTCGGCAATGGCGGCCAGCTTCAGGTCGATCTTCTTCTGCAGACGGGAGAAGCTGTACTCGTTGAAGGTGCCCTCGAATTCCTGCAGGTCGCCGTTTTCCAGATGCCAGATCCGGTCAAAGCAGTGGCTCAGCAGGTAGCGGCTGTGGGTGACCACCAGCATGGTGCCCCGGTAGGCATTGATCAGGTCCCGCAGGCCGTTCAGGTTCTCGAAGTCCAGGAACACGTCCGGCTCGTCCATGATGAGCAGACCCGGCAGTCGGAGCATCTGGCGGATGATCTGCACCAGCTTCAGCTCGCCGCCGCTGAGGGCCTCCAGGGGCAGCTCCTCCTTGTCCGCCAGCTCTGCAAGCTTCAGCTGACGGCGGATGTTGACCTCGTAATTGTCCGCATCCATGGCATCGCTTTCGTCCAGAAGGGCCTGGTAACGCTCCATGACGGCGTCCATATCCTCGCAGGTCTCCATCTCCATGCACACCTCGCCGATGGCCTGCTCCAAAGCGTGGAAATCCCCGCAGAGGTAGTCGAAGACGGTGACGGACTGGTCGCCGTCCCGGAGGGCGAACTGGCTCACATAGCCCATGCGGCCCGCGCCCTCCCGGCGGAGCCTGCCGTCATAGAGAAAGCGTTCCGGCTCCCGGATCAGGCTCACCAGGGTGGTCTTGCCGGTGCCGTTGCTGCCGATGAGGGCGCAGTGGCAGTCCTTTTCCAGGGAGAAGGAGATGTCCTGGAAGAGGGGGGCGCTGGTGAAGCCGAAAGTCAATTTTTCTGCGTGTATCATAAATGAAACCTCGGTCATTTGGTAGTTTGGGACTATCATAAAGGTATTTTCGCCGTATTGCAAGTGTTTTTTGGAGCCGCGCCGGGGCAACGCGGGGATGCTTGTGCAACATACCCAAAAAGTTGAAGAATGTAAATGAAATTTATTTAAAAACGACTGAACTTATGTTACAATAAGCTAAGCACATTCGTGCAACAATAAAAAGGAGGAAAAACTATGAAGATCTTGAAAAAGATCGTCGCCGGTATCCTGGCGGTTGCGATGATCGCAGCCCTCGGCCCCACCGGCGCGGTCACGGTCCGGGCGGAAGACGCAAGCGGCAACCCCCTGAGACTGTGGTACGACGAACCTGCTTCCAGAGGTCAGAACATCATTGGTGCCGGCAGCGGCTACAGTGATTACGACGGCTCCAACACCTGGCAGCAGCAGACCCTGCCCATCGGCAACGGCGATATGGGCGCAAACGTTTACGGCGAGATCGTAAACGAGCATCTGACCTTCAACGAAAAGACCCTGTGGACCGGCGGCCCCAGTGCCAGCCGTACCGACTACATGGGCGGCAACCTGCCCAGCAAGGGTCAGAACGGCACCATCCTGAAGCAGATCCAGGAACTGTTCCTCTCCGGCAACAGCTCCTACGCCAGCCAGCTCTGCGGCAGCTACCTGGTCGGTACCCAGACCGGCTACGGTGCTTACCAGGCCTGGGGCGACATCTACTTCGACTATGCCGGTCTGTCCAACACCGTCACCGATTACCAGCGTGACCTGGACCTGACCACCGGCATCTCCACCGTTTCCTTCAACCACAACGGCACCGACTACTACCGTGAGTTCTTCGTCAGCCACGATGACAACGTTCTGGTCGCCCGTCTGGAGGCAACCGGCAATGCCAAGCTGAACCTGGATGTCCGCTTCACCTCCAAGCAGGGCGGCACCACCAAGGTCGAGGGTGACAATACCCTGGTCCTGTGCGGCAAGGTCAGCGACAACCAGATGAAGTACGCATCCTACCTGACTGTTGTTCCCGAGGGCGGCTCCGTCGCCGGCTCCGGCAGCAAACTGACCGTCAAGGATGCCGATGCCATCACCGTGTACCTCTCCGCCGCCACCGACTACAAGAACACCTTCTGGAACGAGGACGGCACCGACGACTACTACTACCGCACCGGCGAGACCGATGCAGAGCTGGCCGAGCGCGTCCAGGCCGATGTTCTGGCCGCTGCCCTGAGCGGCTACGAGGCCGTCAAGGCTTCCCACCTGGCCGATTACCAGGAGCTGTTCAACCGCGTGGAGCTGGATCTGGGTCAGACCGTCTCCGAGAAGACCACCGACCAGCTGCTGGCCGCCTACAAGAACGGCTCCGCCACCGCAGCCGAGCAGCGTCAGCTGGAGGTCATGCTGTTCCAGTACGGCCGCTACCTGACCATTTCCTCCTCCCGTGAGGATTCCCAGCTGCCCAGCAACCTGCAGGGCGTCTGGAACTGCATGAACAATCCCCCCTGGAGCTCCGACTACCACATGAACGTCAACCTCCAGATGAACTACTGGCCCACCTACTCCACCAATCTGGCAGAGTGCGCCCTGCCTCTGATCGATTACGTGGATTCCCTGCGTGAGCCCGGCCGTATCACCGCCGCCGTCTACTTCGGCGTTGAGAGCGGCGAGGGCGAGGCCAACGGCTTCTCCGCCCACACCCAGAACACCCCCTTCGGCTGGACCTGCCCCGGCTGGAGCTTCGACTGGGGCTGGTCTCCCGCAGCCGTGCCCTGGATCCTGCAGAACTGCTGGGAGTACTATGAGTACACCGGCGATATCGAGTTCATGCGCGATTACATCTACCCCATGCTGAAGGAAGAGGCCCTGTTCTACGATGCCACTCTGGTTCGTGACAACGAGGGCAAGCTGGTCTCCGCACCCAGCTACTCCCCTGAGCACGGTCCCAGAACCGCAGGCAACACCTACGAGCAGTCCCTGGTCTGGCAGCTGTACGAGGATGTCGTCATCGCCGCCGAGACCCTGGGCGTGGATGCCGATCTGGTCGCCCAGTGGAAGGCCAACCAGGCCGACCTGAAGGGCCCCATCGAGATCGGTGAGGACGGCCAGCTGAAGGAGTGGTACGAAGAGACCACCATCAACAGCATGAACAGCCAGGGTGCCGACGCCGCCGGCCACCGCCACCTGTCCCACATGCTGGGTCTGTTCCCCGGCGATCTGGTCCAGCAGAACCCCGAGTGGGTCGCCGCTGCCAAGGTCTCCATGGACTACCGTACCGACAACTCCACCGGCTGGGCCATGGGCCAGCGTATCAACACCTGGGCCCGTCTGGGCGAGGGCAATAAGGCCCATGAGCTGATCCAGAATCTGTTCAAGGGCGGCATCTACCCCAACCTGTGGGATACCCACACTCCCTTCCAGATCGACGGCAACTTCGGCATGACCTCCGGCGTCGCCGAGATGCTGATGCAGAGCAACATGGGCTTCATCAACCTGCTGCCCGCTCTGCCCGATGTCTGGGCTGAGGGCTCCGTCGATGGTCTGGTTGCCCGCGGCAACTTCGAGATCTCCATGGATTGGACCAAGGGCGGCATCACCGAGGCCACCATCCTCTCCCGCAACGGCGGCACCGCCACCGTTAAGGCCGACAACGTCACCCTGGCCGTCGTCACCGACAGCAAGGGCAACGCCGTCAGCTTCACCGTCACCGAGGACGGCATGATCTCCTTCGAGACCGTCCAGGGCGAAAGCTACACCCTGACCATCCCCGAGCGTCCCGACGCTCCCACCGGCCTGACCGTCGTCCGTGAGTCTCTGAACACCGCTTCCCTGACCTGGAACGCCGTCGAGGGTGTGACCTACAACGTCTACCGTCAGTCCGACAGCGCCGCTCCCGTGCTGATCGCTTCCGCTCTGACCGAGACTGCCTACACCGACGCCGAGCTGGACACCGAGGCCAACATCGTCACCTACTATGTGACCGCCCTGGAGAACGGCATCGAGTCCATCCTGAGCAATGGTGCCGTCCTGGCCGCTCCCGTCACCTACGGCATGATCGACAACCTGGACAGCCGCATCGTCTACAAGGGTGCCTGGGCCAACTGGAGCGAGTCCGTCAACTACAACGGCTCCATCATGTACCTGGAGGGCGGCTCCTACTCCACCGATGCCACCGTCACCATGCAGTTCATCGGCACCGGCATCGAGGTCATCACCTGCACCAACCATGACCGCAGCTTCTTCGAGGTCATCATTGACGGCGAGTCCTGCGGCGAAGTGGATACCTACTCCGCCTCCACCGTCCGTCAGGTGAAGATCTTCACCAAGGACGATCTGGAGTACGGCATGCACACCATCGTCATCAAGCCCCTGGAGAAGAACAACGAGGCCTGCACCAGAAACGGCACCTACAAGCTGGAGCTGGATGCCTTCAACGTCCTCGATGCAGTGGCCACCGCTCCCGAGGAGGGCGAGGTCAACCTGCTGGTGGGCGAAAGTGCCACCTACACCGATGAGACCGGCTACTACGTCGATGCCGATGTGTCCGCTCTGGATACCTCCATCGCCACCGTGGAGCTGTCCGGCGAGATCACCGGCCAGGAGACCACCCTGTCCGAGAATGTCACCGGCATCAACGACGGTAAGACCTATGTCTTCTACAACAAGGTCGCCCAGAAGCTCATGAGCAACGAGTGGGCCGACGCTTCCGTTGGCGGCGGCGGCACCGACGGCCTGTCCCTGGGCTCCACCGTCGACAACTTTGACGAGAACGACCTGTGGACCGTCACCGCTGCCGAGGGCGGCTGGTATGTCCAGGATCAGGCTGGCAAGTACCTGTCCATCTCCCGCGGCAAGGGCCAGGTCAAGGACGAGCCCGTGGTCATCAACCTGGACTTCGACGGCACCGACTGGACCATCGGCGAGAATGGTGAGTACGCCAACGACTTCGGCGGTGCCCACTCCGCTGTCGCCGGCTGGAGCGACATCAACGATGTCAACTCCCAGTGGGAGATCTACGAGGTGGAGACCAAGGCCATCGGCACCACCACCATCACCTTCACCGGCGTTGCCGCCGGCGTGACCTCCGTCCAGATCGGCGATGTGCTGTACACCGTCACCGTTACCGAGCCCATCACCGATCCCGCTGACTCCAGCCGCGACATTCCTCTGGAGGTCCTGGAGGTCTCCACCGGTGATTACGAGAAGAACGGCATGCAGTACAACGAGGGTCCTGCCTACTTCGCCGTGGACAACGATCCTAACTCCCTGTGGCACACCGACTGGTACGGCACCAGCCGTGAGAACCACTGGTTCCAGTTCGAGCTGACCGACTCCTACACCGTGGACGGCCTGCGTTACTGGCCCCGTCAGGCCGGCAACACCAACGGCACCATCACCGAGTACGAGATCCAGGTCTCCAATGACGGCGAGAACTTCCGCACCGTCGCCACCGGCGAGTGGGAAGGCAGCCGTGATTGGAAGATGGTCAAGTTCGACGGCGAGAACGTCAAGTATGTCCGTCTGGTGTCCGTGAATGCCCTGACCGACAACCAGTACGTCTTCGCCTCCGCTTCCGAGATCCGCATCACCGGCGTCAAGTCCGACGTGGCTCCCCACGAGCACAGCTTCGGCGAGTGGACCGTCACCAAGGAAGCCACCTGCACCGAGGAAGGCTCCAAGGAGCGCGTCTGCGAGTGCGGTGAGAAGGAGACCGAGGTCATCGCCGCTCTGGGCCACACCGAGGCCGAGGCCGTCCGCGAGAACGAGGTTGCTCCCACCTGCACCGAGAACGGTTCCTACGATCTGGTGGTCTACTGCTCCGTCTGCAACGCTGAGATTTCCCGCGAGACCATCACCGTCGATGCTCTGGGCCATGACTTCGTCAACGGCGAGTGCTCCCGCTGCGATGAGACCCTGACCTCTGCTTTCGAGGATGTTCCCGCCGGTGCATTCTACTTCGATCCCGTCGAGTGGGCAGTGGAGAAGGGCATCACCACCGGTGCC
>JBGVNV010000070.1:0-29311 GCA_045125955.1 Faecousia sp. | reverse complement strand
CGCTCTGGAGAACATCACCGTCGGTGAGGGCGTTGTCATCGAGGATTGGGCCTTCTCCAAGACTCCCTACGCTCCCACTCTGAATCCCTAATCCCTAAGCACCTGGGCCGCCCCGAAAGGGGCGGCCCTTTTTGCGGCGAGTCGCCGCGGACAAACTCGTGACTGATGGATTTTGCTTGACGGCAGTCGAGTAAAACCGCCCGACCAGTCGCCCGGCAGGGCCGGGGGCCAAACTGTCCGACATGTTGCTTGTCGAAAGACGAGTAAAACTCGTGTGATCCGGCGTTGTACGGATCTGACAGTCTCCGCTCGGCGTATTGGGAAGAACATTTCTAAGCACCTGGGCCGCCCGAAAGGGCGGCCCTTTTTTGCGGCGAAGCAATTCGATTTGTAGGGGCGATTCAAGAATCGCCCGCCGACACCTTCGGTGTCGGAAAAATACGTCATTGCGAGGAGGGCAAAACCCGACGCACCCCAGGGTGGCCTCTCTTGCCCCTTCGGGGCAATTCACCTTCTGTCAATCCCGTGGATCATAAAACATCCCGGAAAATCGACGGGATTGCCACGGGCTTGCGCCCTCGCAATGACGTGGAAATTTCGTAGCTGGTCCTTCTATTTTACCTTGTTTGACATCGTGGAACGGCACGGTGGCCGTTCCCTACCGCGAAAAAGGACCGTTCCCGGAAATGGGAACGGTCTTTTGATTCACTCAGCACGCTCAAATGTCGTTGACGTTATTGACCTCGTTGAAGCCGCCCTCCATGGCGATGATCATGCCGCCCTCCTCAGCATAGAAGCTGCACAGGATGCCGGTGGGCTCGACGGTGTAGCGGGCGTCGGGGAAATCCTTTTTCAGGGCATCGAGCAGGAGCTGGGCCTGATTTTCGCCGAAACAGTGGGCAATGCGCAGCCAGGAGGAATTGGTGAAGCCCCGCTCGCGGATCATGGCGACCAGAACCTCGGTGGCCTTCTTCTGGCCCCGGGGCTTCTGGGTGGGGATGATCCGGCCGTTCTGGGCGTCGCCGCAGGCCCGGATGCCCAGGACGGAGGCGATCTTTGCCACGGCGGGATTGACACGGCCGTTTCTCGCCAGGTTGTTCATGCACTCCAGGCAGAAGAGGATGTGGCAGTGGTTCTGGTACTCCCGGACGCCCGCCACGATCTCCTCGAAGGACAGGCCCTGGTTCACCAGCTCCACGATCTTTTCCGTCACCATGGCCATCTCCGGACCGGCGGAGAGGGAGTCGAAAATGTGGATCTTGGCATTGGGGTGCTCCTCGGCGAATTCCCGGGCGGCGGCCTCGGCGGCGTTGAAGCTGCCGGAGAGGTTCCGGGAGATGGTCACGCCGAAGACCATATCGGCATCGCCGAAGGCATCCAGCCATTCCTGGGCATTGGCGCAGGAGGAGCCGGACTTGCCCTTGTGGGCTTTCAGGTCATCGACCATGCCGCGGACATCGGTGCCGGGGGCATCGATGTACTCTCTGTCGCCCGCGATGATCTTCATGGGGACGGTGGTATAGTTTGCTCCCTCCACATGGAAAATGTTGGAGGAGGAATCGGAAACGATCTGATAACGCATAAATTGGACTCCTTTTGCCGGATTCGGCTGGATTTCTCTTGAATAACAAGATAATTTTAGTCTATTTTTCCCGATTCGTCAAGGTCTCCGCCGGGGCAGCGGACTCTACCCCCCCTCTACCGGCAGTAGAATCCGCCCGGATTGTTCTTTTTTCGTGGTTTTTGTCTCCTTTTTATCGGTTTTTGAAAACCAGATTGCAAAAGAAATTTATCCGTGGTATGATGACCCAAACGCGAAAGGAGCACCGCCATGCACAACCGATACCGCCGCCTGAAGCGCGGCTGCTATGTCTACGGACTGACCACCGCAGTCCTCATCAACCTCAGTCCCGTCCTTTTCCTGACCCTGCGGGAGCAATACGGCCTGTCCTACTCCGCCCTGGCGGCCCTCATCAGTGCCAATTTCATCACCCAGCTTTTGGTGGACCTGCTGTTTTCCTTCCGGCCCCGGCTGTTCGACATCCCCCGGCTGGTCCGGGTGGCACCGCTGCTGGCGGCGGCGGGACTGGCCCTTTACGGCATCTGGCCCCTGGTCCATCCGGCATCCGCCTATTGGGGGCTGATGCTGGGCACCGTCATCTTTTCCGCCGCCGGCGGTCTGGCGGAGGTGCTGCTGAGCCCCGTCATCGCCGCGGTGCCCTCCCCGGATCCGGACCGGGAGATGAGCCGCCTCCACTCGGCCTACGCCTGGGGCGTCGGACCGGTGGTGCTGCTGACCACGGCCTTCCTCCACTTTTTCGGCGGGGAAAACTGGCATTTCCTTCCCATGGGCTTCGCGCTGGTCCCCCTGACGGCCTTTGGCCTGCTCATCGACGCGGAGTTCCCCGCCATGGACGGCTCCGCAGAAGCCGCCGGGGCGACGCCCCTGAAAAACAGGGCCCTGTGGCTCTGGGTGGCCGCCATTTTCCTGGGCGGCGCGGCGGAGAACACCATGAGCCAGTGGGGCAGCGGCTATCTGGAGGGCGCGCTGGGCATCCCGAAGGTCTGGGGCGATGTGTTCGGCATGGTTTTGTTCTCCCTGACCCTGGGCATCAGCCGGACGTTGTACAGCCGCTACGGTAAGGGTCTGAAAAAGCTGCTGTTCTGGGGCTCCGTGGGTGCGGCGGGGTGCTATGTGACGGCGGCCCTTTGTCCCATCCCGGCAGTGGGGCTCCTGGCCTGTGCCATGACGGGCCTGTGCACCAGCCTCCTCTGGCCCGGCACCCTGATCGTGGCGGCGGAGCAGGTACCGGCGGGCGGCGTGGTCATGTACGCTCTGCTGGCGGCGGGCGGCGATCTGGGAAGCTGCGCCATCCCCCAGGCCATCGGTCTCATCACCGACCTCTCCATCGGCATTCTCCCCGGCGGGGAGCAGACCGGTATGCGGCTGGGCATGCTGCTGGGTGCCCTGTGCCCCATGGCGGCGGCGGTAATCTACCGCCGGTATCTGTTCGGAAAAAAGAGGTCGTCCGATCTTAAGAAAAATTAAGTTGCATCATGGACTGATCCGTGCGATACTATAGACAAACCAACAAAAAGGAGATTTTGCCATGATCCAGATCAACAACTTTACCGACAACGACGACATCCGCATCCTGGACAAGAAGGGCCCCTTCACCGTCATCGAGTACAAGCGGGATCTGTCCGTCACCCCCCAGACCGCCGCTGTGGCCTACTACTGCAACGAGATGAACGTCCGCAAGCGTCAGGTGGTCTGCGACCTGAGCAAGGGCAATGTGACCACCCAGGCCGGTGCCATGCACTGGATGGCGGGCAACGTCAACGCCACCACCGGCGTCAAGGGCGTGGGCGATTTCTTCGGCAAGGCTCTGCGGGCCTCCGTCACCAACGAGTCCGCCATCAAGCCCGAATATGCCGGCGACGGCACCCTGGTCCTGGAGCCCACCTACCGGCATCTCCTGCTGCTGGACACCGCCGAGTGGAACGGCAGCGTGGTGCTGGACGACGGTCTGTTCCTGGCCTGCGAGTCTAAGCTCAAGCACAAGGCCGTCATGCGCTCCAACCTGTCCTCCGCCGCCCTGGGCAACGAGGGCCTCTTCAACCTGGGCATCCAGGGCAACGGCATCCTGGCTCTGGAGTGCCACTGCCCCCGGGAGGAGCTCATCGAGGTGGTGCTGCAGAACGACGTTCTGAAGGTGGACGGCAACTTTGCCATCGCCTGGAGCGGCAGCCTGGACTTCACCGTGGAGCGCAGCGGCAAGAGCCTCATCGGCTCCGCAGCCTCCGGCGAGGGCCTGGTCAACGTCTACCGGGGCACCGGCAAGGTTTGGCTGGCACCTGTCCAGAGGGGTCTGGCCTGAGGCTGGGAGTGCTGCGTTATTTTCCGTAGGGCGGGTGTCACTGACCCCGCCGACCAGCCATGATGATTGCCCAACGATAGTAGAAGGACCAGCCCGGACCTTTGCTGTCATTGCGAGGGCGCGTCAGCGACCGTGGCAATCCGCATCCTAAGCAATGCGAAGCATTGCCCGTCCCCTTTGGGGACGGAAGGAGAACGGATTGCCACAGCCCTGACGGGCTTCGCAATGACAGTGGTAATCGGTGGCTGGTCCTTCTGGCTGTCATCGTACCTGATCGTCAGCGGGTGATGCGCTGAGTAGAAACTTCGTACCCAACTTCATCAACGGGTCTGCTGCAAAAAAGCGGCAGACCCGTTTTGTTATGGGGCCGAAACTTAAGACTTCTTAATAATCTGTTTCATTGACGGCGGGGGAAAATGGGAGTATAATTATGGTTAGTCCACAAATTTTGTCGTATGGACCGCCGCGGTTATGCAATATGGAGATTTCCCTGGGAAGAATTGCAAAATCCCTTGACTATCGCCGGAATTTGCATTAAAATCGTGGGAGAGAATCACAATGGGGGCGAATGGGCTTTTATGAAAAGCGGCTCCGCAGGCCCCGTGCTTCCCCTGTTCCCACATCCTCACAACCACCCTTTTCCCTGCACCGCGGCGGACGAGTTACGGTGGTTGTTTCATGCGTCTGGAGGTTTTGAACTTATGGAAAAGAACGCACCCAAATTTACTTTCAACAAGAAGCTCGCTGCCATCGGCGGCGCGGCTCTGGTCCTGGCGGCTTCTGCCCTGCTGCTTCTGCGCCCCGGCAACATCGTCTCTGAGCTGAAGGTCGAGGCCGGTCGGGAGAGCATCTCCGCCAACGAATTCCGCAAGGAGGATAAGGGCATTGATGCCCAGTTTGTCTCCGACATGACCGGCGTGGATCTGAAGACCCCCGGCCAGTACCCCGTCAAGGTCGAGTACAAGAACAAGACCCACGACTGCACCGTGGTCGTGGAGGACACCATCGCCCCCCAGGGCACCATCCACAACGTCTCCGTCTACTCCAACCAGACTCTGACTCCCGAGGACTTCGTCTCCGGCATCATCGATGCCACCGATGTCACCGTGACCTGGAAGCCCGAGCCCGACCTGACCGTGGAGGCCCAGACCCTGATGACCATCACCCTGACCGATGCCGCCGGCAACGCCACCGATTACGAGGCCGTTCTCAGCGTCTTCGTGGACAATGGCGAGCCCCAGCTCAGCGGCGTAGAGCCCCTGTTCACCTACATCGGCACCGAGCCCGACTATCTGGAAAATGTCACCGCCATGGACGACCGGGACGTGGCCCTGGAGATCCAGGTGGACAAGAGCAAGGTGGATCTGAACGCCGTGGGCACCTATGACATCGTCTACTCCGTCACCGACGCCGCAGGCAACACCACCTCCGCCCCCACCACCCTGACCGTCACCGACGACAACGTTGCCCCCACCATCCAGGGCGTGCACAACATCTCCCTGTACCTGGGCTCCGGCGTTTCCTACCGCAGCGGCGTGGTGGTCACCGATGACAAGGACCCCAACCCCAAGCTGGACATCGACTCCAGCCAGGTGGACCTGAGCAACATCGGCACCTACCCCCTGGTCTACACCGCAAAGGACATGACCGGCAACACCACCCGCATCGAGGTCACCGTCTCCGTGGCCGAGAAGCCCGCCACCTATGTGGAGGAGGAGGTCATCAACGCCAAGGCCGACGAGCTGCTGAAGAAGATCGTCACCGAGAACATGGAGGACGAGGCCAAGGTCAAGGCCATCTACGCCTACGTCCGCTCCCACTACACCTACTCCGGTCACTCCGACAAGACCGACTGGCTCCAGGGTGCCTACGTCATGATGACCGAGGGCCAGGGCGACTGCTTCAACTACTACGCCGTCACCAAGCTGCTGCTGGACCGCTGCGGCATCCCCAACATCGACGTGCGCAAGGTCCGCAACTTCCCCGAGGACTCCGACCACTACTGGTCCCTGGTCAGCGTGGACGGCGGCAAGACCTACTACCACCTGGACACCACTCCCCGTGTGGGCGACGGCGACGACTTCTGTCTCGTGACCGACAAGTTCCTGGACGACTACTCCGCCAAGAACAAGAACTGCCACAACCGGGACAAGAGTCTGTACCCCGCCACCCCTGAGGCATAAGCCATGGAGAAAAAGCTGACGCTGGGTGTCATTGGCGGCCTGGGCCCCATTGCCACCGCCCATTTCATGGAGCTTGTGATCCGGATGACCGAGGCCGCCACGGACCAGGAGCATCTGGACATGATCCTCTACAACCGGCCCTCCATTCCCGACCGGACGGGCTACATCTTAGACCCCACCAAGCCCAATCCCCTGCCGGAGATGATCCGGGTGGGCAACGCCCTGGCCCGCCAGGGTGCGAAGCTCATCGCCATCCCCTGCATGACCGCCCACTACTTCCACGCGGATCTGACCCGCTACATCGAGGCCCCCATCGTCCACGCCATCCACGAAACTGCCGCCCATCTGAAAAAGCACGGCATTTCCCGGGTGGGCATCATGGCCACCGACGGCACCATCCGCTCGAAGCTCTTCCAGCAGGAGCTCACCAAGCACGGCATCACCCCCCTGATCCCCGGCGAGGAGGGTCAGAAGTGCGTCATGTCCGTGATCTACGATGACATCAAGGCAAACCGCCCCGCCGGCATGGACAAGTTCGAGCTTGCCAGCCGGGATCTGAAAGACCAGGGTGCCCAGGCCATTATTCTCGGCTGCACGGAGCTCAGTCTCGTGAAGCGGGACTACCCCATCGGCGCGGGCTATCTCGACGCCATGGAGGTCCTGGCCCAGACCTGTGTCAAACGCTGCGGCGGCTGTCTGAAGGAAGAATATCAAGACCTGATTTCAAAATAAGGAGATTCATCCGATGCAAACCAACATTCTGGAATATCTGGAGCAAACCGTCACCCGGGTGCCCGACAAGGTGGCCTTCGCCAACGATGTCTGCGGCGTGACTTTCCGGGAAACCTATGACCAGGCCCGCGCCGTGGGCTCTTTCCTGAACGCCGAAGGCCTGTACCATCAGCCCGTGGTGGTCTTCATGAAGAAGCACCCCACCACCCTGGTCAGCTTTTTCGGCACCATCTATGCCGGCTGCTACTACGTCCCCCTGGACGATGAGATGCCCAGCCACCGCATTGACCTGATCCTGCGGACCCTGAAGCCCCAGGCCATGATCTGCGATGAGGACACCTGCGAGCTCGTGAAGCAGTTCGCCTACGAGGGCAAGACCTACATTTTCAGTGAGATCTGCCACACCCCCGTCAATGAGGAGGCTCTGGCTTCCATCCGGGATAAGCAGATCGACACCGACCCCATCTACATCGTCTTCACCTCCGGCTCCACTGGCGTGCCCAAGGGTGTCACCGCCTGCCATCGCTCCGTTCTCGACTATGTAGAGAACCTGTGCGATGTGCTGAAGTTCAACGAGAACTCCATCTTCGGCAACCAGACGCCCCTGTACTTCGACGCCTACCTCAAGGAGGTCATGCCCACCCTGAAGTACGGTGCCACCACCATCCTGATCCCCAAGCAGCTGTTCATGTTCCCCATCAAGCTGGTGGAGTTCCTGAACGAGCACAAGATCAACACCGTCTGCTGGGTCGTTTCCGCCCTGACCATGATTTCCGCCTTCCGGACCTTCGAGAAGGTCAAGCCCGAATTCTTGCACACCGTGGCCTTCGCCAGCGAGGTCTTCCCCATCAAGCAGTTCAACCTGTGGAAGGCCGCTCTGCCCGCTGCCCGGTTCATCAACCTCTACGGCCCCACCGAAACCACCGGCATCTGCTGCTACTACGAGGTGGACCGGGAGTTCGGTCTGGATGAGACCCTGCCCATCGGCCGTCCCTTCCGCAACACCGAGATCCTGCTGCTGAACGAGCGCGACGAGCTGGCTGCTCCCGGCGAGCAGGGCGAGATCTGCGTCCGCGGCACCCGCCTGACCCTGGGCTACTACAACAACCCCGAGGTCACCGCCAAGGCCTTCGTCCAGAACCCCCTGAACAGCCTGTACCCCGAGCTGATCTACCGCACCGGCGATCTGGGCAAGCTGAACAAGCGGGGCGAGCTGGAGTTCGCCGGCCGCAAGGACTACCAGATCAAGCACATGGGCCACCGCATCGAGCTGGGCGAGATCGAGGTCATCGCCAATATGCGCGAAGGCGTGAAGACCGCCTGCTGCATCTTCGACAATGTGAAGAAGAAGATCATCCTCTTCTACGTGGGCGATGTGACCCCCGCCGAGATGACCACCTACATCAAGGAGAAGCTGCCCCGCTACATGGTGCCCAATGTAGTCCGCCAGCTGGACGAGATGCCCTTCACCCCCAACGGCAAGATCGACCGCAACGGCCTGAAGACCATGTACGAGAACAAGTAAATAAAAATTTAAAATGGAAAATTGAAAATTGTGTGTCAGCAAAGCCTTTGTAGGGCGGGTGGCATTGCCCCCGCCGACCACTTCCGTTGTCTGCCGGGTGTAAATCGTTGCAAACGGCAGAAATCGAGGTCTGCCTGCTTCCATTGTGGGTTTCCGCTGATTCCAGCGGCTCGGGCGGGGGCAGTGCCACCCCCCCTACACAGTTTCAAAACTGACATGCAGTCCTCACAATTTTCCATTTTCAATTATCAATTTTCAATTCAATCTTTCAATTAAGGAGACTAAAACTATGGAAGCTTTGCTGAACATTCTGTCCGAACTGCACCCCGATGTGGATTTTGACACCTGCACCACCCTGATCGACGACAAGATCCTGGACTCTTTCGACATCGTCACCCTGGTGGCTGAGATCGACGCCGAGTTCGACGTGGCCATCCCCGCCGAGGAGCTGGTCCCCGAAAACTTCAATTCCGCCTCCGCCCTCTACGCCCTGATCGAGAAGCTGCTGGACGAATAAGATGGCCTTTACTTCCTTCAGCTTTCTGCTGTTCGCCGGTCTGGTGATCGCGGCCTACTACCTGGTGCCCAAGAAGGCACAGTGGGTGGTGCTGCTGGTCTCCAGCTACCTGTTCTACTTTACGGCGGGACCTGAGTATCTGGCATTCATCCTTCTGACCACCGTGACCACCTACTTCGCCGCCCGGAAGATGGGCGACGCGCTCGAAAAGCAGGACCAGTACCTCGCCGAGCACAAGAAGGAGATGTCCCGGGAGGAGAAGAAGGAATTCAAGGCCCAGGTCAAGTCCGCCAACCGCAAGTGGATGCTCGGCTGCCTGCTGCTGAACTTCGGCATGCTCGCCATCTGCAAGGCCGCCCTGGTGGAGCCCTTCCGGGCTCTGATGTCCGGCACCGGCTTGAGCTTTCTGAGCCTGGGCCTGCCCATGGGCATTTCCTTCTACATGTTCCAGTCCATGGGCTATGTGGTGGATGTCCAGCGCGGCACCTGCAAGGCCGAGAAGAGCTTCTTCAAGCTGGCCCTCTTCGTGTCCTTCTTCCCCCAGCTGGTCCAGGGTCCCATCAGCAAGTTCACCCAGCTTGCCCCCACCCTGTACGCTCCCAAGGATTTTGACGGAAAGACCGTTTCCTTCGGCCTCCAGCGGATGCTCTGGGGCTACTTCAAGAAGCTGGTCGTGGCTGACCGCATCGCCGTGGCCATCGGTACCCTGAAGGGTGCCGAGTACACCGGCATGGGCTTCCTGCTGCTGAGCCTGTTCTACGCCGTCCAGATCTACGGCGACTTCACCGGCGGCATCGATGTGACCATCGGTCTTGCCGAGACCATGGGTGTCCGTCTGCCCGAAAACTTCATCCGTCCCTACTTCTCCAAGAATATTGCAGAATACTGGCGTCGCTGGCACATCTCCCTGGGTGCCTGGATGAAGGACTACATCTTCTATCCCATTTCCGTTTCCGGTCCCATGCGTGACCTGAGCAAGTGGGGCCGCGCCAAGCTGGGCAACTTCGGCAAGCGTCTGCCCGTCTATGTGGCCTCCATCGCCACCTGGTTCGTCACCGGCATCTGGCACGGTCTGAACCTGAATTTCGTGGTCTGGGGTATGCTCAACTGCTTCTTCGTGGTCCTGTCCGAAGAGTGTGTGCCCCTGTACGAGAAGTTCCACGCCCGCTTCCCCGGTCTGAAGGAGAAGAAGGGCTACGGCATCTTCGAGATGACCCGCATGTTCTGGCTCATGAACCTGATCCGCGCCTGCGACCTGTTCCCCAATGTGGGCGAATACTTCCGCCGGGTGGGCTCCATCTTCACCACCTTCAATTGGCACATCCTGTGGGACGGCACCATGATGAAGCTGGGCCTCAGCGGCCTTGACTACGCGGTCCTGGGCGGTTCCATCGTCGTTCTCTTCGCCGTCAGCCTGTTCCAGGAAAAGCATGGCTCCTTCCGCAAGGCTCTGGCCGAAAAGCCCGCATTCCTGCGCTACGCCCTGATCTTCACCATGTTCCTGGTGGTCATCCTCATGGGCAGCTACGGCATCGGCTACGACGCCAGCAACTTCATCTACAACCAGTTCTGAGGAGGCAGCCATGAAGAAAAATGTTTTGAAAGTGACTGCCGCACTGGTCGTCTGCGCGATCATCCTCTGGCTGGTCCAGGGCCTGCTGATGCCCAAGTATATGACCGAGAGCCTGGAGGGCAACCTGATTGCCGAGTATTACGAGGAATACGGCAACAACGATGTGATCTTCATCGGCGACTGCGAGGTTTACGAGAATTTCTCCCCCATTACCCTCTGGGAGGAGTACGGCATCCCCAGCTACATCCGCGGCTCTGCCCAGCAGCTCATCTGGCAGTCCTACTACCTGATGGAGGAGACCTTCAAATATGAGACCCCCAAGGTCATGGTCTTCAACATCCTGTCCATGAAGTACGGCACCCCCGCCTCCACCGGCGCGGCCTCCCAGCGGGAAGCCTACAACCGCATGACCATCGACCCCATGCGCTGGTCTATGTCGAAATGGAACGCCATCCAGGCCTCCATGACCGACATGGAGCGCGAAAAGGAAGCGGAATGGATGTACCTGTTCCCCATTCTTCGCTACCACGACCGCTGGTCCGACCTGAAGGCCGAGGATTTTCAGTATTGGTTTAAGCGCGGCGACATCGCCGACAACGGCTATCTGATGCAGACCGGCATCAAGCCCGTGACCCACGAGCATGTGGAGAAGCCCCTGATCGACTACTCCTTCGCCGACAACTGCTGGATGTATCTGGACATGATGCGCGAGCTTTGCGAGAAGCACGGCACTGAGCTGGTGCTCATCAAGGCCCCCTCCCTGTCCCCCGTCTGGTGGCCCCAGTGGGAGGAGCAGATCGAGGAATATGCCGAGAAGCATGACCTTGTCTACTGGAACTTCCTGGAGTACCAGGAGGAGATCGGCATTGACTGGAACACCGATACCTACGACACCGGCCTGCACCTGAATGTCTACGGTGCGGAGAAGATGTCCAGGTTCTTCGGCCAGCTTCTGGTGGATACCTTCGGTCTGGAGGACCGCCGGAGCGATGAAGCTCTGAGCGAAGCCTGGGCTAAGAAGGTCGCCATCTACGACGAACGAAAGTTAACCATGGAAACACAAACCTTTACCGACATCGAAGGAGAATAACAAATGAAGAAGATTTTTGCTCTGATCCTGGCTCTGACCATGGTCCTGACCATGGCTGCCTGCGGCGGCGAAAGCACCCCTGAGACCACCGCTCCCGCGGCCCAGAACACCCCCACCACTCCCGATGCCTCCTCCTGGAAGTACAATGTCCAGGGCATCGACATCATGATGCACGCCCCCGCCGCTCCCATTCTGGAGACCCTGGGCGAGCCCGTGAGCTACACCGAGGAGGCCAGCTGCGCTTTCTCCGGTCTGGACAAGACCTACTACTACGGTGGCTTCTATCTGCAGACCTACCCCATGGGCGACGCTGACTACGTCTTCTCCCTGTGGCTGGTGGACGATTCCTCCACCACCCCTGAGGGCATCTACATCGGTGCTACCCAGGCCGAGGTCGAGGCCGCCTACGGCACCGAGGGCTTCAACGGCTCCAACGCCTACGTCATGACCGGCACCACCTCCACCCTGACCATCATCATGGACGACGGTGTGGTCACCTCCATCCAGTACGACGCTGTCGTGGAGTAATTTCACATGCAAAGCCCCCGCAGACGAATGTCTGCGGGGTTCTTTTTTGCAAAAGAGAGCACGTCATTGCGAGGAGGGCGAAGCCCGACGTGGCAATCCCGTGAAGTTTGCTGAAACTACCATTGGTAGACGCCGCAGACCTTCGGAGATTGCCACACCAGTGTGCGCACTGGTTCGCAATGACGTGTTCTTTTGAGGATTGGATCAGGTCATCTTCTCCTGCTTGGTTTTGTGGTCGATGATGTGGCGGCCGGCCAGCTCCGTGCGGATGTCCTCCACGGTGATCCCCTGCTGTGCCATAAGCACCAGGGTGTGGTAGCAGAGATCCGCGATCTCGTAGATGGTCTCTGCCCGGTCCTCGGCCTTGGCGGCGATGATGACCTCGGTGCACTCCTCGCCCACCTTTTTCAGGATCTTGTCCAGGCCCTTCTGGAAGAGGTAGGTGGTATAGCTGCCCTCGGGGAGGGTGGCCTTGCGGTCCAGAAGGAGGTCATAGAGCCCCTCCAGCTGGAACTTTTCCTTGCTCTCGCCCCAGATGGGGTTGTGGAAGCAGCTGTCCTTCCCCAGATGGCAGGCGGGACCGTCCTTGCGGACCCGGACCTCCAGGGCATCGCCGTCGCAGTCGGCGGTGATACTGACGATGTGCTGGTAATTGCCGGAGGTCTCGCCCTTGAGCCACAGCTCCTGCCGGGACCGGGACCAGAAGCAGGTCAGCCCCCGCTCCATGGAAATTTTCAGACTTTCCTCGTTCATATAGGCCAGGGTCAGGACCTTGCCCGTCTCGTCATCGACGACGATGGCGGGGATCAGACCCTTTTCATCAAATTTCAGTTCCATATCATAACCTCACAGAAATGTCGTTTTCCCGCAGAAGCTTCTTCAAATCGGGGATTTTTACCTCACCGAAGTGGAAAATGGAGGCCGCCAGGCCAGCGTCCACCTTGGGCAGGGTCTTGAAGAGGGTCACAAAGTCCTCCATGCAGCCCGCGCCGCCGGAGGCGATGACGGGGACCTCCACCGCATCGGAGACAGCTTGCAGCATTTCAATGTCGAAGCCGCCCTTCACGCCGTCGGTGTCGATGGAGTTGACCACCACCTCACCGGCACCGTCGCCCACGCACCGACGGATCCACTCGATGGCCTCCATGCCGGTGTCCTCCCGTCCGCCCTTGGCGAAGACGTGGAACACGCCGTCCACCCGCTTGATGTCCGCAGAGAGGACCACGCACTGGTCGCCGTAGCGTTTCGCCGCCTCGCCCACCAGGCTGGGATTGCGGATGGCGCCGGAGTTGACGCTGACCTTGTCCGCGCCGCATTTTAAAACCCGGTCGAAATCCGCCAGGGAGTTGATGCCACCGCCGACGGTCAGGGGGATGAAGATGGTCCGGGCCACCTCGGTGAGAATGTCGGTGAAGAGGGCGCGGCCCTCGGCAGAAGCCGTGATATCGTAAAAAACCAGCTCGTCCGCGCCGCAGTCGGAATAGAATTTGCCCAGCTCCACGGGGTTGTTCACATCCCGCAGGCCCTGGAAATTGGTGCCCTTGACCACCCGGCCGTTGCGGACGTCCAGGCAGGGAATGATTCGCTTTGTAATCATCTTGCCACCTCCAGTGCTTCGCGCAGATCGATGGCCCCGGTGTAGTAGGCCTTGCCGATGATGGCTCCGTGGAGCCCCATGGCCTTCAGGGCCGCGATATCCTCGATGGAGGACACGCCGCCGCTGGCGATGAGGTCGATGGAGAATTTTTCGGAGAGGGTTTTGTAGAGCTCCCGGTTGGTGCCCTTCATGGCTCCGTCCCGGGAGATATCCGTGCAGATGACGGTCTTCACGCCCAATTCTTCCATCTGGGTGAAGAAGGCATCGGCGGTCAGGGTGCTGGTTTCCGTCCAGCCCTTGATGGCAACGTATCCGTCCTTCAGGTCCACGCCCACGGCCACCTTGTCGCCGTATTTATCCACAGCTTCCTTGAGAAACTGGGGGTCCGTGACGGCGGCGGTGCCCAAGATTGCCCGGTCCACGCCCAGGCTCAGGTAGGTCTCCAGAATCTCCATATTCCGGATGCCGCCGCCCACCTCCAGGAAGAGATCGGTGTTTTCCGCGATGGCGCGGATGGTGGCGGCGTTGGCGGGGATGCCGGTCTTCGCCGCTTCCAGGTCCACCAGATGCATCCGGGTGGCTCCTGCGGCCTGGAAATCCTTCGCCACGGACACAGGATTGTCCGAGTAGACGGTCATCTGGGCGTAGTCGCCCTTAAACAGGCGAACGGCCTTGCCGCCCACCAGATCGATGGCAGGATATAAGATCATGTGATTCACGCTCCTTCAATAGAACACGTCATTGCGAGGAGGGCATCGCCCGACGTGGCAATCCCCCGGATTTTCCGGAGGGCTGAATTGGTGCTCCCATCTATCCACGGGATTGCCACGCCAGTGTGCGCACTGGCTCGCAATGACGTGGAATTTTTCAGAAGCAGCTCCTTTTAAACCTCGCAGAACTTCTTCAAAATCGCCAGGCCCACATTGCCGCTCTTTTCCGGGTGGAACTGGCAGCCGAAGATGTTATCCTTTTCCACGGCGGCGGTGATGGGGATGCCGTAGTCGGTAATAGCGGCGACGGAATCGGCGCAGTTTTCCGCGTAGAAGGAATGGACGAAGTAGACATAACTTCCGTTTTCCAAGAGCTTCGCGGGCTTGGTCAGCTCCAGGGCGTTCCAGCCCATGTGGGGGATCTTCAGATCGGCGGGGAGCCTGCCGCTCATGCCCACCACCTGGCCTTTCAGCAGGCCCAGTCCCTCATGCTCGCCGTATTCGTAGCTCTTTTCAAAGAGAAGCTGCATGCCGAGACAAATGCCCATCAGGGGCTTGCCAGATGCCGCCTGCTCCTTGACGAAGACATCCAAACCGGAGTCCCGGAGCTTCCGGGCCGCATCGCCAAAGGCTCCCACGCCGGGAAGGATCAGCCGGTCGGCTTTGCTGAGCTCCGCCGGGTCGCCGGAGACGAAGGCCTCCGCGCCGATGGCGGCGAAGGAGGAGCGCAGGGAGAAGAGATTGCCCACGCCGTAGTCAATAATGCCGATCATCACAGCACCCCCTTGGTGGATGGAATATCATTGGTGCCGTCGGAGGCCACGGCGAAGCGCAGGCTCCGGGCCACGGATTTGAAGCAGCCCTCCACGATATGGTGGCTGTTTTTACCCGCCAGCTGGCGGATGTGCAGGCTCATGGGACATTGGCGGACGAAGGCCAGCCAGAATTCCTCCACCAGCTCGCTGTCAAAGCTGCCGATTTTTTCCGTGGGAATTTCCAGACCGTAGCTGAGGTGGCTTCTGCCGGAGATGTCCACGGCGGTCTGGATCAGGGCCTCGTCCATGGGGAGCAGGAAGGAGCCGTAGCGGTTGATGCCCCGCTTCTCCCCCAGGGCTTTGGCAAACGCCATTCCCAGGCAGATGCCGATGTCCTCGGCGGAGTGGTGATCGTCCACATAAGTGTCGCCCTGACAGTGGACCGTCAGATCGAATTTTCCGTGGGCGGCGAAGAGGGTCAGCATGTGATCCAGGAAGCCCACGCCCGTTTGGATCTGGCTGTTGCCGTTGCCGTCCAGGTTTAAGGTTAACATAATATCCGTTTCCGCAGTTTTGCGGAGAATCTCAGCGGTTCTCATGGTCATTCCTCCAAAATGGCCCGGATGGCGGCGAGACAGGTCGCCATCTGGTCATCGGTGCCGATGGTCATGCGGATGTAGTCACAGATCCGGGGATTGCCGAAGTGGCGGACCAGGATGCCCCGGTCTTTGAGCTTTTCGTACAGTTCTCTGCCGCCGATTTTGTCGGACTTCACAAAGAGGAAGTTGGTCCGGCTGGGCAGGACGGTGAAGCCCAGATTGGTGAGGGCCTTTGCCGTTTCCTCCCGGGTGGCGATGATGGCGGCGCAGGTTTCCTGATAGTAGCCCTCCGCGTCCACGGTGGCCTCACCCAGCCGCAGGGTCAGGCGGTTGACATTGTAGGGGTTGACGGAATACTTGATCTTTTCCAGGTCCGCGATGAGCTCCCTGGGACCCAGGGCGTAGCCCAGCCGGGCACCCGCCATGGACCGGGACTTGGAGAAGGTCCGCACCACGATGAGGTTGTCGTATTTCGCCGTCAGGGGATACGCGCTCTCACCGCCGAAGTCCACATAGGCTTCATCGATGGCCACCACGGCGTTGGGGTTGGCCTGCAAGATGCCCTCGATCTGGGGGATGGTCAGGCTCAGGCCCGTTGGGGCGTTGGGGTTGGCGATGACGATGAAGCGGTCCAGGCCATGGTATTTTTGAGGGTCAATGGTGAAATCCGCCTCCAACGGGATCACCGTCGCCGGAATGCCGCAGAGCTCCGCAAAGACGGAATAGAAGCCGTAGCTGATATCCGGGAAGGCCGCGCCCCGCTGTCCGTAGGCCCGGAAGAGGAAGTAGAGGACCTCGTCGGAGCCGTTGCCCACATAGATATTTTCGGGCTCCAGGCCGTAGAGTGTCGCCAGCTTCCCTTTCAGCACCTTGGCGGTGGGGTCGGAGTAGAGCCGCAGGTCCTCGATCTCGCCGTCGTTCATGGCGGCGATGACGGACGGTGCCGGGGGATAGGGATTTTCGTTGGTGTTCAGCTTGATATAAGCCTTGTCCCGGGGCTGTTCGCCGGGAACGTAGGCGGTCATTTTTTCAATATCGGGATTCAGAAAGATACTCACGGAACCCACTCCATTCTTTCAGACATGTAGGGGCGACCCTCGGTCGCCCGCGGATTTTGCCAAAGCAAAATCCGTCGCCCCAAGGCGAAAGAGTTTTCCAGTGAAAAATCCGAAATTCTCCGAATTTCGGCGGGCGAGCGTGGCTCGCCCCTACTATTTATTTTCCACTGCGAATGACCGCGCTGCGGGCATGAGCCTCCAGGCCCTCCTTGCGGGCGAATTTCGCCACATCCTCGGCCACCGCGTCCAAAGCATCGGGGGTATAATAGAGGAATTGGGACTTCTTCACGAAGTCGTCCACGCCCAGGGGGCTGGAGAACCGGGCGGTGCCGGAGGTGGGGAGGGTGTGGTTGGGACCGGCAAAGTAGTCGCCCAGGGCTTCCGGGCAGGACCGTCCCAGGAACACGGAGCCGGCGTTGCGGATGGCATCGAGGTAGGAGAAGGGATCGTCCACCAGCAGCTCCAGATGCTCCGGGGCCAGCCGGTTGGCGATTTCGATGCCCTGCATCAGCGTGTCCGCCACGATGATCATGCCATTGTTGTCAACGGATGCCCGTGCGATGTCCCGGCGGGGCAGGGCTTCCAGCTGGGTCTCCAGCTCCGCCTGGACGGCCTGGGCCAGAGCCATGGACTCGGTGACCAGGACGGCGGTGGCGTTGCGGTCGTGCTCCGCCTGGCTGAGCATGTCGGCAGCCACGACTCTGGGGTCGCTCCTGCCGTCGGCCAGGACCAAAATCTCACTGGGGCCCGCGATCATGTCGATGGCCACCATGCCGAAGACCTGCTTCTTGGCCTCGGCCACGAAGGCGTTGCCGGGTCCCACGATCTTGTCCACCTTGGGGACAGATTCGGTGCCGTAGGCCAGGGCGGCCACCGCCTGGGCTCCGCCCATTTTGAAAATGTCGGTGACTCCGGCGATCTTCGCCGCCGCCAGGATGGCGGGGTTGATCTTCCCATCCGCGCCGGGGGGCGTGACCATGACGATCTTCTCACAGCCTGCGATTTTCGCGGGGATGGCGTCCATCAGCACCGTGGAGGGGTAGGCGGCGGTGCCGCCGGGGACATAGAGGCCCACCCGCTCGATGGGGGTGATGCGCTGGCCCAGGACCACGCCGCTGCGGGGGGTCAGCACCAGGCTCTGTCGGACCTGGGCAGTGTGGAATTCCCGGATATTTGCGGCAGCCTTGTGGAGAACCTCCAGAAATTCCGGCTCCACCTGATTCATTGCCTCCTCGATCTCCTCCGCCGTAACGGCGAGAGAATCCAGCTGGCACCGGTCGAAACGGGCGGTATATTCGAGAACGGCCTCGTCGCCCCGCTTTTTCACATCCGCCAGGATGGCGGCGACGGGCTCCTCCACCCGGGAGATGGGGGTCTCCCGCTGGAAAATTTCAGCCGGGTCCACCTGGCTGAATTCGTAAATTCGGATCATAGCTGTTCCTCCAAAGCCCGGACCAGGGTCCGGATGGCTTCATACTGAAACTGGTAGGCCGCCTGATTGGCGATCAATCGGGCGGAGATGGGGACGATGGTCTCCATGACCTCCAGGTCGTTTTCTTTCAATGTTTTTCCCGTCTCCACGATGTCCACGATGACATCGGAGAGCCCCAGGATGGGGGCGATCTCGATGGAGCCGTTGAGTTTGATGATGTCGATGTCCCGGCCCAGGCCCGCGTAGTATTTGGTGGCGATGTGGGGGAATTTGGTGGCGATGCGCAGGGGGCTGCCGGGCTTCTCCCGGAAATCTTTGGGGCCCGCCACAGCCATGCGGCATTTGCCGAGACCCAGATCCAGAAGCTCATAGACCTCCGGGCGGTACTCCAGCAGGATGTCCTTACCGGCGATGCCCAGGTCAGCGGCGCCGCGCTCGACGTAGATGGCCACGTCCGAGGGCTTGACCCAGAAGTAGCGGACTCCCGTCTCGGGATTTTCAAAAATCAGCTTCCGGCCGGGGTCCTCGATGGCGGGGCAGGCGTAGCCCGCCTGTTTCAGAAGATTGTAGACCTTCTCGCCCAGTCTTCCCTTGGGCAGGGCGATGTTGAGCATATCAGTCAAGGTAACGCACCTCCCCATTCTCCAAAATAGCCTTGCGCTTCCAGGTCCGGTCAGCGGGCATGGACTTCGCCGCCAGCACGGAGCCGGGCAGGCTCTCCGCCGCCGCCAGGATCTGGGCGGGACCGGCATCGCCGGTCAGAAGCAGGGTATCCACATCCCAGCCCTCGCTGTACGCGCTGAGCCGGTCCAGGTACACCGCAAAACCGATGGCCCGGGCCTTCTTGCCCATGTGGCCCAGGAGCCGGTCGTACTGTCCGCCGGAGAGCACCGAGGCGGGCACGCCCCGGACATAGCCCTGGAACACGAGACCGGAATAGTATTTCATGTCGTTGCCCAGGGAGAAATCCAGCCGGACCTGCTCCCCGTCCAAAAGTGCCACGATCTGCCGCAGCTCCTCCAGGGCGGGGCAGCCCGGCAGAAGATCCAGGTCGGCAATGGTCCGGGCCCCCAGGAGGGTCAGCAATTGACGGTCATCGGCACCGGTTTCCGCGCAGAGGGCCCGAAGCTCCTGCTCCCGCTTCCGGGCCAGGCAGTCCAGGGCCTGCTTCCGGGCCGATTCCGGCAGTCCGCTCTGTTCCAGAGCCTCCCGGATCAGGCCCACGTGGCTCAGGCTCAGGATGGTCCCCTCACCCAACGCCGCCAGACTCTTCGCCGCCAGATACACCACCTCGGCGATCTCATAGCTGCCCACGTCGCCCACGCACTCGATGCCTGCCTGCAAAATCTCCCGGAAATTGCCGCCGTCCCGCTCCTGGCGGTAGACATTCTCCCGGTAGTGGACCTTGCGGACCGCGCCGGGAGTCTCCGGGGCGTTCTTGACAATGGACAGCGTCACGTCGGGCTTCATGGCCAGCAGCCGTCCGTCCGCACCGGAAAAGGTGATGACCCGGTCGGACTGCAAAAAGTCCTTGTTGCGCACATAAAGCTCATATTCTTCAAATCGGCTCATCTTGTAGGGGGCGTAGCCGAATTTGCGGCACAGCTCCTCCAGCCGGTTTTCAAGGGTTCTTCTCATCTGTTTCTCCTTTCAGCCGTTCCAGGACCGTGCGGTAGCCGCCGTCACCGTAATTCAGGCACTTGTTCACCCGGCAGATGGTGGCGGAGCTGGCTCCGGTGTCCCGGCAGACCTCGTTGTAGTTGCGGCCCTCATGGAGCTGCTTTGCCACCTGGAGCCGCTGGGTCATGGCCTGCAGCTCCTTGATGGTGCAGATATCCGTGAAGAAGCGGTAGCACTCCTCCACCGTCTGAAGGGTTAAGATGCCCTCGAAGAGCAGGTCCGTTTCGGGATTTCGCAGTTTGTCCATGGCTGGGTCCTCCTTGTTTGATGGTCTGCATTTTATCACTTCATCGCGCTAAAGTCAAGGGCAGAAAACACCTTTATCCATTCCGCCGAAGTTCTTATTTATTTCGGAGTATTTTTCGTGCAAAATCATGTGTACACTATGTGCGGACATTTTGCTATAATGTAGGATATCTGTATCTTGGATACTTGGATACATTTCCATTTTATACCACCGGGAGGTTTATAATGCGAATCGTCATCAAACTGGGCACCTCCACCCTGACCCATGCCACGGGCCACCTGAACATCCGCCGGGTGGAGCTTCTGGCAAAGGTGATCTCCGATATCAAGAACGCGGGCCATCAGGTGATCCTGGTGTCCTCCGGTGCCATCGGCATGGGCGTGGGCAAGCTGGGTCTGCGGTGCCGCCCCAGCGACATTCCCACCAAGCAGGCCGCCGCCGCCGTGGGCCAGTGCGAGCTGATGTACATTTACGACAAGCTCTTCGGGGACTACCACCACACGGTGGCCCAGCTGCTCATCACCGGCGACGACGTGAAGAACGAACGCCGCCACCAGAATTTCAGCAACACCTTAAATCGGCTTCTGGAGCTGGGGGCCCTGCCCATCCTCAATGAAAATGACACCGTGGCCACCGATGAGATCGTCATCGGCGACAACGACACCCTGGCCGCCATCGTGGCCCAAAGCGTGAAGGCGGATCTGCTGATTTTGCTGTCCGACATCGACGGTCTGTACACCGCTGACCCCCACAAGGACCCGGAAGCTAGGCTTCTGAGCCATGTTCCCGCCCTGACCGAGGAAATTTTCGCCCTGGCGGGGGTCAGCGCGTCCCTCCAGGGCACCGGCGGCATGGTCACCAAGCTCCAGGCGGCGAAGATCTGTCTGGACAGCGGCTGTGCCATGGTCATCGCCAACGGCAATACGCCTGAAAATCTCTATGACATTTTAGATGGAAAACCCATCGGAACACTTTTCGGGGAGGTAACCTTATGAAAACCATGCTGGAAGCCGCAAAGGCGGCAAAATTCTCCGTCACGGCCCTGACCACCAACCAGAAGAACGCGGCTCTGGAGGCCATGGCCCAGGCTCTGCTGGACAACCAGGAGTCCATTCTGTCCGCAAACGCCATGGATATCGAAAACGCCACCGGCAAGGTGCCCCAGGTGATGCTGGACCGGCTGCTACTCACCGCCGACCGCATCGCCGGTATGGCCAAGGGCATCCGGGAAGTCGCCGCCCTGCCCGATCCCGTGGGCCATCTGCTGGAGCGGCACACCCGCGCCGACGGCCTGCAGATCGACAAGATCTCCGTGCCCATGGGCGTCATCGCCATTATCTATGAGTCCCGGCCCAATGTCACCTCCGATGCCGCCGCCCTGGCCCTGAAGGCCGGCTCCGTGTGCATCCTGCGCGGCGGCAAGGAGGCCTTCGCCTCCGCCAATGCCATCGTCACCGCCCTGAAAAAGGGCCTCGCCTCCGTGGGTGTGACGGAAGATGCGGTGAATCTCGTGCAGGACACCTCCCGGGCCTCCGCCACCGCCCTCATGACCGCCAATGGCTATGTGGACCTGCTGATCCCCAGAGGCGGCGCGGGCCTCATCAACGCCTGTGTCCAGAACGCCACGGTCCCCTGCATCGCCACCGGCACCGGCATCTGCCACGTCTATGTGGAGTCCACCGCCGACCAGGAGATGGCCCTCAATATCATCGAAAACGCCAAGACCAGCCGCCCCAGTGTCTGCAACGCGGAAGAGGTCCTGCTCGTCGACAAGGCCATCGCCGCCGAGTTCCTGCCCAAGCTGGCAGACCGCATCGGCGGCAAGGTGGAATTCCGCCTGGACGGCAATGCAGCCGCCATCATCTCCGGCACTCCCGCGGGCGAAAAGGACTTCGACACCGAGTTCCTGGACTACATCCTGGCGGTCAAGTGCGTGGAAAACTACGCCGAGGCCGTTCAGCACATCGCCGCCCACTCCACGGGCCACAGCGAAGCCATCGTGACCAACAGCGACGAAGCCCGCGCCGCCTTCATCTCCGGCGTGGACAGCTCCGCCGTCTACATCAACGCCTCCACCCGGTTCACCGACGGCGGCGAGTTCGGCCTGGGCTGTGAAATGGGCATCTCCACCCAGAAGCTCCACGCTCGCGGTCCCATGGGACTGCGTGAGCTGACCACCTACAAGTACGTCATCACAGGCCAGGGCCATATTCGGTAATAGCATACAACGCCCCGTGAGTTTTCACGGGGCGTTCTTGTTGTTTTCACTGATAACCTGCTGTATTCCCAACTTTTCGGCATTTGTGTCGTTGACATTTCAACTTTGTTGTGGTATACTCCTACCGAAACCACAAAGCGGAGGCTTTCCTATGATCCAGCGTTTCGATGCCTTTGTTTCCGGCATCACCGCATGCTACAAATACATCCAGCGAATCAAATCCATGGAGATGACCGAATTTGGTCTGAAGGGCACCCATGTCATGTGCCTGTACTACCTGCGGCAAAATCCCGCCGGTCTGACCGCGTCCCAGCTCTGCGGCCTCTGCGCCGAGGACAAGGCCGCCATCTCCCGCACGGTTTCCGAGCTGAGAAACCGGGGGTATATCACTTCCCTGAGCCAGAAGGCTTACCGGGCCATGCTGACCCTGACCGCCGCCGGTCAGGAGGTTGCCCGGAAATTCGACCACCTGATCGAGGGTTGGGTCAAGGCCGGCGGTGACGGCCTGACCGACGAAGAGCGGACCGATTTCTACCGCTCCCTCTCTGCCATCACCGAAAACCTCCGCGCCCGCATTGAGGCGGAGGTAAAACAAGTCATTTGAAAGGAGCCTGAACATGGCTGTCAAGTTTATCATCGATTCCGCATCCGACGTGCTGCCCGGCGAGTGTAAGAAGCTGGACGTCTTCCATGTGCCCCTGACCGTTCGCTTCGGTGACAAGGAGTTCGCCGATGCCGTGGATCTGAGCCACAAGAAATTCTACAAAATGCTGACCTCCGGCAAGGAGGAGCACCCCACCACCAGCCAGGTGACTCCCGCCGCCTGGGCGGAGGCCATGGAGGAGGTCACAAGCAGCGGCGACACCGCCGTGGTCATCACCCTCTCCTCCAAGCTCTCCGGCACCTACCAGTCCGCCTGCATCGCCGCAGAGGATTTCGAGGGCAAGGTCTTCGTGGTGGATTCCATGACCGCCACCATCGGCGAGCGTCTGCTGCTGGAGTATGGCATCTCCCTGGCCCGCGAGGGTCTGGACGCCGCCACCATTGCCGGCCGTCTGGATGCCATCAAGGGCAAGATCCGCCTCTACGCCCGTCTGGATACTCTGGAGTATCTGAAGAAGGGCGGCCGCATCAGCGCCGCCACCGCTGTGGTGGGCTCCATGCTGAATATCAAGCCCATCATCACCGTCCAGGACGGCGTGGTGGAGAATGTGGCCAAGGCCCGCGGCCCCAAGGCTGCCGACAAGCAGCTCCGCGACCTGATTGCCAAGTCCGGCGGCATCGACTTCTCCAAGCCCATGTGCGCTGCCTACAGCGGCAACGAGGACGACAACCTGAAGACCTTCCTGGCCGACAGCACCGAGCTGCTGTGCAACACCGAAGCTCCCATCGCCACCGTTGGCTGTGTCATCGGTGCCCACGTGGGCCCCGGCGCAGTGGCCCTGGGCTATTTCGTCAACTAACACACATCGCCCCGGAACATTCTGTTCCGGGGCATTTTTTCCCAAAAGCCTCCCCTGGAGGGGAGGTGCCCCGCAGGTGCGGAGGGGTGGATGCTGTAAATTTCGCATTTGTGCAGACCATCCAAACCGGCTGCTCATCCCGCCGTCCACCCCTCAGTCGCTGCGCGACAGCTCCCCTCAAGGGGAGCCTTTTCTTTGACTTTCCCTTGCCATTTTCCCCCATCCGTGCTATAATGCGGGTACTTTTCACAAAAACGGAGGGAATGACTATGGAATTACGAAACGGACGGCCTGAGGATTTTGATGCCCGCCTGCCCAAGGAGCAGCGGGTCTATGAGCTGCTGGACAGCCTGGGCATCGACTACCAGCGGGTGGACCACGAGCCCGCCATGACCATGGAAGCCTGTATCGCCGTGGACGAGATGCTGGGGGCCACCATGTGCAAAAATCTGATGCTCTGCAACCGCCAGCAGACCGACTTTTACATCCTGCTGATGCCCGGCGACAAGCCCTTCAAGACCAGCGTGCTCAGCAAGCAGATCGGCTCCAGCCGCCTGTCCTTTGCCGACGGCAGCTATATGGAGCAGTTTTTGGACATCACCCCCGGCAGTCTGAGCGTGCTGGGCCTGATGAACGACCACGACCATCGGGTGAAGCTGCTGATCGACGCAGATGTGCTGAGTGGCGAATACATCGGTGTCCACCCCTGCATCAACACCTCGTCTCTTCGCATCCGCACGGCGGACCTGACCGAGAAGCTGATCCCCGCCCTGGGCCACGCGCCCACCATGGTGGCATTATGAGCGTTTTCAACACCATCGTCTCCCGGACACCTGTGGACAAGGGCTGGTCCGGGGACCGGAAATACAAGGCCGTCACTGCCGACGGGACGGCCTATTTTCTGCGCATCTCCCCCATGCACAAATACGAAAACCTGCGCCTGCAGTTTTCCCACATGGCAAAGGCCCAGGCCCTGGGAGTCCGGCTCTGCGCGCCGGTGGAGCTGGGCGTCTGCGACGAGGGCGTGTACACCCTCCTTCAGTGGATCGATGGCCGGGATGCCGAGGGGGTCCTGCCCACCCTGGACGAAACATCGCAGTACACCTATGGCCAGGAAGCGGGCCGGATGCTGAAAGCCATGCACACCCTCCCCGCCCCCATCGAAGTTGAGCCCTGGGCAGTGCGGTATCAGCGGAAGCTGGACGCCAAAATTGCCGCCTACCGGGCCTGCCCGGTGCAGTACGAAAAGGGCGAACTGTATCTCGATCTTCTGGAGCGGGAGCGGCATCTGGTAAAAGACCGGCCCCAGATGTGGCTCCACGGGGACTACCACTGCGGCAACCAGATGTTCAACGAGCAGCTGGAGCTGGTGGTCATCGATTTTGACCGGGAGGATGCCGGGGATCCCTGGTATGAGTTCAACCGGATCATCTGGGACGGCCGCGCCGCCCCGGCCTACGCCCGGGGCATGGTGGACGGCTACTTTGACGGTGCGCCGATTCCGGCGGAATTCTGGCGGCTGATGCGGCTGTATCTGAGCCAGAACATGGTCTCGTCCGTGGTCTGGGCCAGGGATCTCAGCGAACGGGACCTGGCGATTGCCATCGAAAACGGCAACCGGGTGCTGGAGTGGTACGATGATCTGAAAGAGCTCGTGCCCATCTGGTATCGAAACAAATAACAAAAAGCACGTCATTGCGAGGAGGGCGTAGCCCGACGTGGCAATCCCGTAACTTTTTGCCCTGGTTTCGAGGGTTTTTACTCCTATCTACGGGATTCCCACGCCAGTGTGCGCACTGGCTCGGAATGACGTGTAGTTTTTCGACACACTCAAGCACGCCTTTCGGCGTGCTTTTCGTTATTTCCACAGATAATCCATATAAATGGGGTTCTGCTTTTCCCAGTCGGCTTCGCAGTGTCTGCCCTCCACCTGGCAGTAGAGCTTTACATCGGCGTTTTTCTCCGTCAGAATGGCGGCGGCCTGACGGTTCCACTTGTAGGTCCGGCTGGAGCGGTCCTCCCGGGTGGGGTCCTTGAGCCCGTAGGCCTCCCGGGTGCCCCAGGACAGATAGAACCGGGAATCATGGCCGATGGCACAGCTGCGCAGGCATTTCAGCAGAGGCCGGACGCAGAAGCCGATGGCACTGGACACGCAGGCGGCCTTGGAGAACACATGGTTATACTGGGCACCGGCGTAGAGGGCCATGAGGCCGCCCATGCTTGACCCGCCGATGCCGGTGAATTCCCGGTCCGGCAGGGTCCGGTAGTTTGCATCGATCATGGGCTTGATCTCGCCCACGATCCAGTCCATGGTGGCCCGGCCCATGGGCTTGAACATGGCCCACCTGGCGGGGGTCAGGGTGTGGAAGGGCAGGTATTCGCTGAGCCGCTCGTCGCCCTCGTGGCCGCACTCAATGCCGACTAAGATCAGCTTCCGGTCCCAGCCGTCCAGAAATTCCTTCAGACCCCAGCTTTTGCCGTAGGTGGCATCATCATCGGAGAAGAGGTTGTGTCCGTCGAACATATAAAACACCGGATACCGATCCAGGCTGGTGGCGTAGTCATCGGGCAGGTAGATGTGCAGGGGGCGGTTCTTGCCCTTGGGGGTGTAGATGCAGTCGCGTTTGACGATCATGGCAAAGGCTCCTTTTCGGTTTTTCCATATTATAGCACGGACCGGTTGCATGCGCAACCGGTTTTGTACTTGACAAACACTGTCTACTTGTTGTAGACTATAGTTGACTACAAAATGTAGACAAGGAGGATGCCTTATGGAATACACCAAGCTTGGCCCGGTGGAGGGCCGGTTTGCGGACCTCATTTGGGAAAACGCCCCCATGACCACCGCCCAACTCGTGGCCCTGGCCGGGGACGCGCTGGACTGGAAGCGGACCACCACCTACACGGTCTTGAAGCGGCTGTGCGACCGGGGGCTGTTTTTGCTGGAAAACGGCACCGTGACGGCGCAGATCAGCCGGGAGGAATTTTATGCACAGCAGAGCCGGGAGTATGTGGATTCGTCCTTTGACGGCTCCCTGCCCGCCTTTCTGGCGGCCTTCTCCCGGAGCCGGAAGCTGAAGCCCGAGGAGATTGAGTCCCTCCAGCGGCTCATTGACGAAAGCAGGCGGTGAATATGGACCTGCAAAATCTTTTTACGGCAATCCTGAACATGACCATCACCGGCTCCATCGTCATTTTCTGCGTGATCCTGGCGCGGGCGGTGCTGAAGAACGCGCCGAGGGTCTACGCCTGGATGCTGTGGCTGGTGGTGATCTTCCGGCTGCTGTGCCCGGTGTCCGTCAGCGGGCCGGTGTCGGTGCTGGAAGCTGTGGATGTACAGGCACCCCGGGAGCCGGTGGGCGCGGTGCAGTATGTCCAGCCCCCGGCCCCTCTGGTGACTGTCACCCCGGCAGACATTCCCTCCAGGACTGCCCCGGAAGAACCTTCTGTAGACTGGGATCTGATCGGCAGCCGGGTGTGGATGGCGGGCGTGGGTCTTCTGGCGGTTTGGAGCATCGCAAGTTATGTCAACCTAAAACGGAAGCTCCGGGAGTCCGTGCCCCTGGGCCGGGGCATCCGGGAGAGTGACCACATCGCCTCCCCCTTCGTGCTCTGGCGGACCGTCTACCTGCCCGCGGGCCTGGGCGACGGGGAGCGGGCGTACATCCTCCTCCACGAGCGGCTCCACATCCGCCACGCTGACCCCATCGTGAAGGGCCTCTTCTGGCTGGCGGTGTGCATCCACTGGTTCAATCCGCTGGTGTGGGTGGCCTTCGCCCTCTGCGGCCGGGACATGGAGCTGCGCTGTGACGAGGCGGTGCTGAAAAAGCTGGGCGGCTCCGTCCGCTCCGACTACGCCCAGAGCCTGCTGAATTTCGCCACCGGAGGAAACCGGCTGGCCGCGCCCCTGGCCTTCGGCGAGGGAGACACGGGAAAGCGGGTGAAATTTGTGCTGAACTGGAAGAAACAAAAGCTGTGGGTGGGCCTTGCGGCGGCGGTGCTGTGTATGGCGGTGCTGGTGATGACGGTTTTCAACCCCAATGCCCATCTGGCGGAGTACCAGATCGTATTTGGCAACCAGTATCGGGCAGAAGCGGTGCTGGGCGAGCCGGAGCCCATGGAGCGGATCTGGTTCCTGCGGGAATATGACGACCATCTGCTGTGGCAAGAACGGGAAGTGCTGGAGGATTTGGGCGAGCTTAAAATCAAAAAGCTTGGTTCCCGCTTTGATCTGGCGGACGAAGACCTGGAGCGGCAGCTCCGGCAGGAGAATGACCTGGCCTGGAACTGCGGCGCATACTGGGTCCTGTACCAGAAGGACCGGAGCATCTACCTCACCGAGGGCGCGGACCGGGTCCAGCGGCTGCACGGAATTCGCGGTATGCGGGTCCGGCCCCAGACGGCGGAGAATTTTGGAGACCTCCACTACATGTACGACTACCCCCTGGGAAGCGGCCTGTGGGAGCAGTATCCCCATGATGCGGTGGCGGTGGGCTCCGGGACCACCCTGGTCTTCACCGGCGGGGGGGATGCAAAAGCCATCACCGTTGTGGAGGAATACCACCGGATGAATGCGGACGGCTCCGAGACCGTCATCGAGACGGGCAACACCCTGGAACGGACCAGAGATTACGGCTACGAGCTGCCCATCTCCCGCCGGGGCGACTGTGACGGCGACTGGGCCATGTATCGGGTAGACTTGGGTATGACCAGCTATGTGTTCTTTGTGCGCTTCGGCACGGAGACTCTGGTGGAGCAGATCGTCACCTATGAAGAGGCGGGCGTGCGCATCTCCCTGCCCCTCCCCGCCGGATGGTGCTATGCCATCACTCCGCTGAATGCCGCCGAGAGCAGCTCCAACATGGCCGCCGGCATCACCTTCTGGCCCAGCGGCCGGGAGGAGGGCAAGATCTTCTTCGGCTACTACCCGAACCGGTTCGGTGTCTGCGGCACGGGGCTGGAGACCGTCGAAATGGAGCTGGCGGGACAAACCGCCACCGTGGGCACTTATGACGGTGCCGAGGTCTGGGATTTCATCCGGTTTGATGAGCATTTGGCCGTCTGGGGCCAGGGCCACGAACACTGGTGGGCCGAGTACGGAGAGACGGCCATGGAAATTCTCGATTCGGCGGTTTTTGGGAAATAAGGACCAGCCGCCGACTACCACCAATCCCTTCTCCCGGGGAGAAGGTGGCCCGCCCGAGCGTAAGCGAGGAAATAGCGGGTCGGAAGAGGAATGCGGGCAGTAAGGCTATTATTTCGTATACGTAGAGACCTCCACCGGGGCTTCGTCTTCAATGCGACATCGGTGGAGGTCTGTTATGTTGTACAGATTTTCAGATTTCCGCCCGCATTCCTCTTCCGACCCCTTCGGGGCCACCTTCCCCCCGGGGCAATGTCATCAACTTAAGGATTCCATTTCAAAGTGTCAAAAAGGCACTGCGATAATTGTACAAAATACCACTTGACAAATCGAAAAACGCCTAAAAATCAAGATGTATTCTTGCTTTTGAGGTGAAACCG
>JBGVNV010000069.1:0-10477 GCA_045125955.1 Faecousia sp. | reverse complement strand
TGGTGCTATCCTTTTCTGTCGATGTATGCAGGTGTATTTGGTACGTGGACAACGGTATTTTCCCGCCCTCATGGAGGGCGGCGGGCGATTCTTGAATCGCCCCTACGGTGAGGGGTATAGATGTCAGACCGCGCCGAGGTGCGGTTGTTGGTTTGGGTTGTGCTGCGGAACGGGCGGTGCTTCGCACCGCAAGGGGATGCGGATTGCCACGTCGCTTTGCTCCTCGCAATGACGCGGTGATTTTCGGCTGCTCCTTCTTTTTTTCGATGCCATCGGCATCGGCGGGCGGGTCCATGCCCCGCCCCTACAGGGGTGTCCCTGCGAAATCGCGTAGGGGCGACCCTTGCGGTCGCCCGGAACGCCGGGGACGGCGTTCCCTGCGGTGTGCGATCCAATACGCCGAGCGGAAAATAGCGACCAGTCGAGAAGGCCCAATGGTGTTATTCGACCACCAGGGTATCAGAACGAATTGGCTCCCGGCCCTGCCGGGAAATTATGAAGTTTTTTCAAAAATTATGTTGACCCACTGGAAGTATCCCAAAAGCTATGCTATAATGGGCATAAGTATACCAAAATGGAGAACTATGCTTATGATTGAATTACTTGCTCCTGCCGGGTCCATGGAGGCCCTGCGTGCTGCGGTCCAGAATGGCGCGGACGCGGTCTACCTTGGCTGCGGCAGCTTTAATGCCCGCCAGAGTGCGAAGAATTTTACCATACAGACCCTGTCCGAGGCGGTCAAGTACTGCCATGTGCGCGGTGTCCAGGTCCACCTGACCCTGAACACCCTGGTCTCCGACCGGGAAATGAACGACTGCTGTGAGCTCATCCGTCAGGCGGCCTCCGCCGGCGTGGATGCCTTCATCGTCCAGGACCTGGGCGTGGTGGAGCTCTGCCGTCAGATCGCCCCCAAGGTGCCCATCCACGGCTCCACCCAGATGACCGTCCACTCCCTTCCCGGCGTGCTGCTGTGCGCTGCCTGGGGCATGACCCGGGTGGTCCTGAGCCGGGAGCTGAGCCGGGAGGAGATCCGCTACATCTGCGCCAATTCCCCCATCGAGATCGAGGTCTTCGGCCACGGAGCCCTGTGCATGTGCTATTCCGGCCAGTGCTACCTCTCCGCCGCCATCGGCGGTCGGTCCGGCAACCGGGGCCGGTGCGCCCAGCCCTGCCGCCTGCCCTTCGGCTTCGGCAGAAGTGAGCATAAGCACCCCCTGAGCCTGAAGGACAACTGCCTGGTCCACTATGTCAAGGACCTGGAGGACATGGGCGTGGCCTCTTTGAAGCTGGAGGGCCGCATGAAGAAGCCTGAGTATGTGGCCACCGTCACCCGGGTCTACCGGCAGGCTTTGGACGAGGGCAATGTGACCCGGTCCATGGAGAAGGCCCTGTTCGATGCCTTCAACCGCCAGGGCTTCACCGACGGCTATTACGCCGCCGAAAAGAGCCCCCGGATGTTCGGCATTCGGGAGGACAAGGCCGAGGACGCCGCCTGGGCCAAGGCCGCACGCGAAAGCTACGAGGCCGTGGAAAATGCTCTGGTCCCCGTAAAATTCCGGGCCATCATCACCGAAAAGCGGTGCGAGCTGGCGGTCCGGGACCCCGATGGCAATGTCTGCAAGACCCAGGGGGAGCTGCCCCAGATGGCCCGGACCCGGCCCCTGCTGGAGGAGGACCTGGCGGCGAGACTCGCCAAGACCGGCGGAACCCCCTTCCGCTGTGCCGATGTGGAGTGCCGCATCGAGCCGGGCTTCACCCTGTCCGCCGCAGCCATCAACGCCATGCGCCGGGATGTGCTGACCCAGCTCATGGCCGTCCGCGCCCGCCGGGCCAGCCCTGAACTGGGCAAGCCCCGCAAGCTCCGGGAGGTCTTTGGCCGCCGGGAGGAGCCGGGCCTGACGGTCCAGATCACCAGCCGGGACCAGATCACCGGAAGACTGCTGAACATGGGCCTGCAGATGCTGTATGTCCCCCTGCATCTCGTCACCGAGGATCCCCGGTTTTTCGAGGAGCTTGTGGATCAGAATGTCCCCGTCGCCGTGGCCCTTCCCCGGATCGTCCACGACAGCGAGATGGAGGGCCTGAAGCAGGAGCTGATGCTGGCCCGCAGTGCCGGCATTCGGGATGCCCTGGTGGGCAACCTGGGCCTGATGATCCCCGTGAAGGAGTGCGGCATGCACATCCGGGGCGATTTCGGTCTGAACATCTTCAATTCCCGGGCCATGGAGGTCTGCCGGAAGCTGGAGCTCAGCTCCGCCATGCTCAGCTTTGAGATGACCCTGCCCCAGATCCGGGACGTCAGCAAATGTGTGGACACGGAAATGCTCCTCTATGGCCGCATGCCCCTGATGGTTACGGAAAACTGCATCATGAAAAACCGCACCGGCTCCTGCATCTGCCAGCAGGGCAGTCAGAAGCTGGTAGACCGCACCGGCGCGGAGTTCCCCATCATCAAGGACGGCCGCTCCTGCCGCAGTGTGCTGCTCAACGGCAAGAAGCTGAGCATGCTCGACCGCCGGGAGGACCTGAGCCACCTGGGCCTGTGGGGCCTGCGGCTGTACTTCACCACCGAAAACAGCCGGGAGGTGGACCGCGTCCTGCGCGACTACCTGAACATGGCCCCCTTTGAACCCGGCTCCTGCACCAGAGGATTGTACCTCAGAGGCTTGGACTAACAGAACATCCCGTAGGGGTCGGCGTCCTCGACGACCCGTCGGAAAAATATGACCTCGATGGGCATATTTTTCCGCATGGTACCGAACTACCGCCTGACGGCGGATGGGACGTCGAGGGCGCCGTCCCCTACAATACGTTTTAAGAGGATATGAGTATGAACCTGATCTTAGCATCCCAGTCTCCCCGGCGGCGGGAGCTTTTGGGACTGACGGGCCTGGATTTCATTGTCCGGGTCGCGGATATCGACGAAACCATGGACCCCGGCCTTTCTCCCTGTGACGAGGTGGCCCGGGTCAGCCGCATGAAGGCTCTGGCCGTGCCCAGAGAGCCCGGCGACGTGGTCATCGCCGCCGACACCATCGTGGTCTGCGAGGGCAAGGTCCTGGGCAAGCCCAAGGACGAAAATGATGCCTTCGAGATCCTGTCTTTGCTGTCGGGCCGCCATCACGAGGTCATGACCGGCATGACCGTCCTTCGTGATGACGAAGTCATCACCCACACCGAGGTCACGAAGATCCACTTCCGGGACCTGCTCCCCGCCGAGATCCGGGCCTACATCGCCTCCGGCGAGCCCATGGACAAGGCCGGTGCCTACGGCATCCAGGGCGGCGCGGCCCTCTTTGCCGATGAGATGGTGGGCGACTATTATAATGTGATGGGCCTGCCGGTCTGCCGTCTGGCCATGATCCTGCGGCAGCTGAAGCTGCCGGTCTGGGGGGTGCACGTATGAAGCAGATCTTTACCAAGCGGGTGCGCAATGTGATCATTGCGGCCCTGGTGCTGACGGTGGTGCTGACCATCGCATCGGGCACATTGGGCTTTCAGCTTCCCGATGCGGCGGTGAAGACCGTTCTGCAGCCCCTGCGCTCCGGTGCCCAGACCCTGACCAGCCACGCCGAGGGCATCTACAACTACCTTTTCAGCTACGAGGCTCTGGAGGAGCGGGTCAAGGCCCTGGAGGCCGAGAACGCCCAGCTTCGGGAGGAGGTCCGTGCCGCTGCGGCCCTGACCCGTGAGGTGGACCGCCTGAACGCGGCCCTGGGCCTGAAGACCCAGCGGGAGGATTTCAAGCTTCTCGATGCCTACATCATCAGCTGGGACTCCAACGACTGGTCCAAGCGCTGTACCATCAACCGGGGCTCCCTCTCCGGCGTGGAGAAGGACCAGTGTGTCATCACCGCCAACGGCGAGGTGGTGGGCCTGGTCACCGAGGTGGGCCTGAACTACGCCGTGGTCAAGACCATCCTGGACTCCTCTCTGGAGATCTCCGCCACCATCGCCACCTCCGGCTACAACGGCATGGTCCAGGGCGGCTACGCCACCGGTGAGGAGGGCTACCTGCGCATGAACTATCTGCCCAGCGATGCGGTCATCTGCAACCACGATCAGGTGGTCACCGCCGGTTCCACCCTGTACCCCCGCGACTTGGTCCTGGGCAGCGTCATCGACGCGGGCTTTGACGAGACCGGCGTCGCCAAATTCGCCATTCTGGAGCCCGCCGCGGACTTCGGCTCCCTGGAGCAGATCTTCGTGCTGACCTCCTATGGTGTGGAGTAAGGCCATGGCAAGAAAAAAGATCGAATTCCGCCCGGACCCCACGGGTCACAACTGGGCGGACAAGCTTCGGCTGACCCCCCTGCAGCGCAAGTCGGTGCTCAAATGGATGCTCTACAGCGCGGTCTGCGTGGCGGGCCTGGTGCTCCAGGACTCCATGCTGGCCAGGCTCCGGCTCTTCGGGGGCTGCTTTGATGTGACCCCGGCCCTCATCGTCCTGATCTGCGTGCTGGAGGGCAGCGAGAACGGCTCCCTCTTCGCCCTGCTGGCCTCCATGGTCTATGTCTTCTCCGGCACGGGCCAGGGCCACTACTGCATCGCCATGCTGACCCTGGCGGCGGTGCTGGCCACGGCCTTCCGCCAGAGCTATCTGCGCCGGGGCGCGGGCTCCGACCTCATCTGCGTGGGCGGTGCCATGGTGCTCTATGAAATGGCCGTGTTCACCGCAGGCGTAGTCCAGGGCCTGACCTACCGGGGCCGCTGGGGCGTGTTCCTCATGACCGCCATCATCAGCACCCTGACCGCAGGCGCGGTCTACGCCCTGCTCAAATACATCGGAACCATCGGAGGTAACGCATGGAAAGAATAACCCGATTCCGCGCAATTGCCATGCTTCTGGCCTTCGCGATCATCCTTGGTTTGTTCAGCGTTCGGCTCTATTCCATCCAATTGCAGGGAGGCGGCTCTGTGGTGGCCGACTCCGACACCTATACCACCTATTACACCGTCAAAGCCTCCCGGGGCGAGCTCCGGGACCGAAACGGCAACATCATGGTGGGCAACCGGGCCAGCTACGACCTGGTCTTCAACAATTTCGTCCTGACCAACTCCGACGCGCCCAACGACCATCTGCTCCGTCTGGTGAAGATGACCCAGCAGCTGGGCGTGGAGTACATCGAGAATTTCCCCATCACCCTGGACCGGCCCTACGAGTATACCCTGACGGAGCAGACCTCCGCATGGCAGGGCTACTTCCAGGATTACCTCTGGGAGCTGGGCATCGACTCGGATATCTCCGCCTCCCGGCTCATGGAGGAGCTGCGGAAGATGTATAAGATCCCCGCAGACTGGTCCGATGCCGACGCCCGCTCCGTCATCGGCCTGCGCTACGAGCTGAAGCTCCGCACGGACATCACGAACCTTTCGAGCTATGTCTTCATGGAGGACGTGCCCGATGACATTCTGAATGCCATCCTGGAGCTCAACGTCCCCGGCCTGGATGCCGCCGCCACCACCAAGCGGGAATACTATACCACCTACGCCGCCCACATTCTGGGCACCTACTCCGCCATGAACGCCGACGACTGGAAGGTTTATAAGGAGAAGGGCTATAAGATGGACGACAAGATCGGCCAGTCCGGTCTGGAGAAGGCCTTTGAGGAGTACCTCCACGGCACCGACGGCCGTCTGGCCAAGGTCGTGGACAAGGACGGCAACATCGTGTCCCAGTATTATGTGGTGGAGCCCGTGGCGGGCCACAATGTGGAGACCTCCATCGACCTGAACCTGCAGATGGTGGCCGAGGAGGCCATGAAGCAGGTCCACGACTCCCTGGTGGAGTCCAACGGCACCGACGGTGCCGGCGACGGCGCGGATATCGAGGGAATGGCCTGCGTGGTCATGGATACCCGCACCGGCGAGGTCCTGGCCTGCGCCAGCTACCCCAGCTACGACCCCGCGACCTTTAATAAGATGTATAATGAGCTCATGGAGGACCCCCTGAAGCCCACCCGGAACCGGGCGCTGATGGAGGCGTACCCTCCCGGCTCCACCTTCAAGGTGGCCATGTCCATCGCGGGCCTGGAATCCGGCAAGATCAACCGCTATACCGAGATCCGGGACGACGGCGTGTTCACCAAGTACAGTGGTTCCAGCCCCAAGTGCCTGGTCTACTCCCGCACCGGCGGCACCCACGGCTATCTGGACGTGGCGGGTGCCCTGCGGGTGTCCTGTAACTACTTCTATTACGTCCTGGGCGACTGGATGGATTGGGACTATGTGGATGCCACCGTCGAGAGCCTGGGCCTGGGCGAGCACACCGGCATCGAGCTGGGCGAGAACATCGGCCAGCGCGCCAACAAGGAGACCAAGAAGAATAACTACACCGGCTCCGACAAGACCTGGTACGCCATGGACCAGGTTCTGGCCTCCATCGGCCAGTCCGACCATAAGTATACCCCCATGCAGCTTTGCTCCTATGTGTCCGCCGTGGCCAACAAGGGCACCCGCTACGCCGCCACCTTTATGAAGCGGGTGGTGTCTGCGGATTATTCCACATTGGTGGAGGAGAACACCCGCGAGGTCCTCTCCGTCACCCACATGTCCAATGATACCATCGCCGCCGTCTACGACGGCATGCGCCAGGTGGTCACCAGCGGCTCCGCCGCCTCCGCCTTCCGTGGCTTCAATGTGGAGGTCTGCGGCAAGACCGGTACCGCCGAGCACGAGTCCGGCGGCTCCTCCAACGGTGCCTTCATCTGCTTCGCCCCCATGGACGATCCCGAGATCGCCGTGGCTGTCTACGGCGAGAAGGCCGGCTCCGGTGCCTACATGGCCCGCGTGGCCCGCGCCGTCCTGGAGTATTACTTCACCGCCGACGAGCTCAGCGACACCGTCACCTACGAAAACAAAGTCGGATAACCCCCAACGCGCCGCCAACCCAGGGCGGCGCGTTTCTTTATTCGTAGGGGCGACCGCACTGATCGCCCGCCGCCCTCAAAGAGGGCGGTAAATATAATAACGCAACTATCGCAAGGGAACGGCCCCTGTGCCGTTCCCCCGATGCCGGATGACATCGGAAATCCCGCCGCGTTGCGGCGGCGTGGATCGAAAGGAAACCCGTAGGGAACGCCGTCCCCGGCGTTCCGGGCGACCGCAAGGGTCGCCCCTACGCGATTTCGCAGGGACACCCCTGTAGGGGCGGGGCATGGACCCGCCCGCCGATGCCGTCCGGCATCGGGAAACAAAAAGAAGGACCAGCCAAAAATCACCGCGTCATTGCGAGGAGCGAAGCGACGTGGCAATCCGCATCCCCTTGCGGTGCGAATCACCGCCCGTCCCCGTAGGGGGACGGAAAGAGAACGGATTGCCACGGGGCTAACGCCCCTCGCAATGACAGTGGTAATGGGAAGCCGGTCCCTCTGAATAGACAATGGTGGTCGCTGCGGGGCGTACTGCGGAACGGTCATAATCGTTCCCTACGGGGAGACCCATGTGGGGGCGGGTTTACATTTTTTCCACATCTCTTTCGTAAAAAGTTCAAGTTATTTTCAGGATGATATGCTATAGTAGAGCCAGAAAAGGAAAGGAGATGGTTTTCCATGAAAAAACTGCTTTGCATGATCCTTGCACTGGGGTTGCTGGCGGGCTGCGGTGCTCCCAGCGTCCAGGTCACGCCCCCGGAATCCGTGCCGGAGGATTCCGGAACGGTTCGCGTCCAGCTCAAGGACGGCTCGCTGACCGTCACCGCTCCCGACGGTATGGCGCAAAACGCCGTCACCACCGCCTACGACATCCTTTATGATGAAACCGGTCACAGCGAGGGCGAAGCGGGCAAGTCCCACACCGTCATCCACATCAACGCCCCCGGAACCTATATCCTCAGCGGTAAGCTGGAGCTTGGCCAGATCGCCGTGGATCTGGGTGAAAACGCCAAGGATGATCCCAACGCCGTGGTGACGCTGGTTCTGGACAACCTGGATATCACCTGCACCGTGGCTCCTGCCGTGATTTTTTACAATGTATATGAGAGCGGTCAGCCCGATGGCCCCGCCGGTGCTAACGTGATCCTGGCTCCCGGAAGCACCAACCGGGTCGTCGGCTCCCACACGGAGGAGTATGACGGCGCGCTCTATTCCCGCATGTCCATGAATATCGGAGGTGAGGGTCTCCTGCGCATTGAGGCCGACAACGAGGGCCTGTGCTCCGAGATGCACCTGACCATCAACGGCGGTGAAATTTCCATCGAGTCCGGCAACGACGGCATCAATACCAACGCCGACGGTCTTTCCGTCACCACCGTCAACGGCGGCAGACTGCGCATCGACGTGGCCGGGACCACCGGCGAGGGCGACGGCATCGACTCCAACGGCTCCGTGGTCATCAACGGCGGCTGGGTGGAGGCCTACGCCTGCGGCAGCAGCATGGACAGCGGCATCGACTCCGACCTGGGCATTCAGATCAACGGCGGCACCGTCATCGCCACGGGCAATATGCTGGACCGCATCGAAGAGGGCGGGCAGACCTACGCGGTCTTCCAGTTCGCCCAGAGCCAGCACGAACTGACCTGGACGCTGAAGGATCCCTGGGACAGCCCCGTGATGGAGTGCCAGACCCCCAATGATTTCAGCAATCTGCTCTTCTCCTCCCCCGCACTGACCGAGGGCACCTACACCCTCTGGTCCGGGGATACCCAGTTCATGGGAGCCCCCGCCCTGGGCGGCTTCGTGGGCGGATTCCAGCCCATCGAGCGTCCCGACTGGCCCGGACGGGACGACGGCGATGTGGAGATCCCGCCCCAGCCCACCGTCGAATATGAGATCCAGGGTGGTCAGCCTCCCGCGCGGCCCGAGGATATGCCCCTGGGCCAGCCCCCGGAGGGCTCCGGCCCCAGCCGGATGCCCGGCGGCCCCATGCCCGATGGCAGCGTGGAGATGCCTCCGGCGGAAATGCCCGAAGGCGTCCGTCCGCCCCAGGACGGCTACCAGGGCGTGCTCATCCCCACCACGGCACTGACCACCGATTTTGCCATCCACCAGGGCGCGAATTATTTCTACAACGTCCAGGCGGTGAAGTGAGACATGCAGAATCCCCGGTTCCAAGGGGCCGGGGGTTCTGTTATTTCGTTTTATAATCCTCAATGAGCTGAGACAGGTGCGCCACCACATTCGTAGATAAGCCCTCCACGCTCAGTCGAGGTATGCTATCCAATCCAAGCAAGTAATCCGTTGTCACATTGAAAAGCCTTGCGAGCCGGACCAGCATTTCGATCGATGGCTGGATATTTTCGTTTTCCCAATTTGATACCGTCTGCTTCGCTACACCCAGTTTTTTCGCCAGATCGACCTGACTCCACCCGCTCGCTGTACGAAGTTCGCAAATCCTCTGTCCCAGCATGATGCCCTCCAAAGTCAAATATTACGATACTATTGTCACATCAAATTTGACTTCTTATAAATACTATGGTATCTTAATATTGGACAAATGAAAGGAGGCCAGTATAATGGCTCACAAGATGACTGCTTGCAAGGCTTGCGGCAAAGAGATTGCAAAAAGTGCGAAATCCTGCCCGTCTTGCGGCGCAAAAAACAAAAAGCCCCTCTTTAAAAGATGGTGGTTCTGGGTGATCGTTCTGTTGTTGCTGGGTTCCGTGGGCAATGCCGGAAGCGAAACCGACCGTAACACCACGGCAAACAGTGGAACACAAATCTCCAATACCACTCCTTCTGTTGATCACGGAACCGAAGAAAGCACCCCCGCCACTGATCCCCAGCCGACAGAAACCATTCCTGCCGAAACCGAAATCAAGATGACGACTGAACAGAAGAATGCACTGAGATCCGCAAAAAGCTATTTGGCATTCTCCGCATTTTCTTATGAAGGTCTGATCAATCAGCTTGAGTTCGAGCAATACGCCCACGAGGATGCCGTGTTTGCAGCAGACAACTGCGGCGCAGATTGGAACGAACAGGCTCTGAAATCCGCCAAGAGTTACCTGGATTATACGGCCTTCTCCTATAAGGGTCTGATCAATCAGCTCGAATTTGAAAAATTCACGACCGAGCAGGCCACCTACGCAGCAGATAACTGCGGTGCAGATTGGTTTGAGCAGGCTGCCAAGTGTGCAGAAAGCTATCTTGAGTATTCCTCGTTCTCCAAGGCAGGCCTGATCGACCAGCTCAAATTTGAGGGCTTCACGCAAGAACAGGCTGAGCACGGCGCAAAAGAAAACGGATTTGAATAATTCCTCGAATTTCAAGGGAGTGAACCATGTTCGCTCCCTTGTTTTCCGAAAATACCGCGGTACAACCCGGGCACAGGTCTGCCACGCTATGCTGGCTTTCAGGTTTTCGCCCGCATTCCTCTCCCGACCCCTTCGGGGCCACCCTCCCCCCGGGGCAATGTCATCAACTTAAGGATTCCATTTCAAAGTGTCAAAAAGGCACTGCGATAATTGTACAAAATACCACTTGACAAATCGAAAAACGCCTAAAAATCAAGATGTATTCTTGCTTTTGAGGTGAAACCG
>JBGVNV010000068.1:0-29232 GCA_045125955.1 Faecousia sp. | reverse complement strand
TCAAGAAGATGATCGAAGCCTACGAGCAGAATCTGACCAACTAACGGTCAACGCCCCGGAGAATTCTCCGGGGCGTTTTTTTATTTGTGGAAAATGGGTCGTCTGTCCTCGAAAGTACACACATACCCGAAGATTTTCTTCAGCTCCGCCGCCATTTCGTGGGTATACTGGCCCGCACGGGCCACATCGTGGGAATCGGAGCCCACGGTGACGATTTTGCCGCCCAGCTCGTAAAACCGCTGAAAATAATCCAGGGTGGGCAGACTTCCGCCGCAGCGGTCGATGCCGGAAGTGTTCAGCTCCATGCCCTTTCCCCGCTTCACCAGCTCCCGCAGGATTTCATCCACAAGGCCCTTGTGATCTTCGTAGCGCAGAAGCTCCTTCCGGGGATTGGCCCCACATTTGGAGATGTAGGTCAGGTGGCCCAAAACATCGTAGTCCTCGTGGGCCCGCACCGCCTCCAGAGTCGTCTCCAGGTTGAGCCGGATGGCGGTGTCATAGTCCTTGCCCGCCCAGTAGGGCTCCATGTAGATGTCCACCCCGTCCACCAGATGGACGGAGCCGATAACAAAGTCAAAATGCCGCCGAAGAAGATCGGCTTTGAGCTGGGCCGCATTGTCCGGGGTCAGGCCGAACTCCATGCCCCGCCGGATCAGCAGTCCGGGGACTTGAAGATGGTCATATTCCGCATTGTACACCGCCGTGTCGAAAACCATGTCCATGTCGGGGGTGTAGTCGATGTGGTCCGTGAAGCAGATCTCCCGCAGGCCCCGCTCCTTCGCCGCCAGGGCCATGGCCAGGCCCGTATCCCGGGCATCAAAGGACACCCGCGAATGCATGTGATAATCGTACATTTCATATCTCCTCCCGGAACTGGCGGAACGCCGTGGGCAGAGCCGCCTGATCGTCAATTTCATCCAGTGTCAGCCAGGTAAATCCCCCGGCCATTTCCGCCACCTCCAAAAACCACCCCCGCAGATCCCAGCGGATGTGGGTGAAGATGTGGTGCCGGTCCATGGAGCGTTCCACATGGCGCGGATGCAGACCCATCTCCTCTGCCCAGGCCACAGCCTCCGCCGCGCCAAGATGGCCCGCCACATTGGGAAACTGCCACAGCCCCGCCAGCAGACCCTTGTTCGGACGCTTCTCGATGGCCCATTTTTCTCCACAGTGCAGCAGAAAAGCCGTTCGGTCCTCCTGCTTTTTCGCCTTTTTCGGCAGCTTCGCGGGGAAAAGCTGCCACCGGTCCCGGCCTTCGCAGAATTCCCGGCAGGGGCACGCCCCGCATTTGGGCTCGCCGTTGGGCACGCAGACCGTGGCCCCCAGCTCCATGAGGGCCTGGGTAAATTCGCCGGGACAGTCGGCGGGGTAGATTTCCGCCAGCTCCCCCTGGACCCGCTTCTTCACCGCGGGCAGATCGATGGGCTCCCCATCCGCCCGGAGCCGGGCCAGGACCCGGAGCACATTGCCATCCACCGCCGGGGTGGGCAGATCGAAGGCGATGGAGCAGATGGCTCCGGCGGTATAGTCCCCGATGCCGGGCAACGCCCGGACGGCGGCGTAGTCCCTGGGGAACTCGCCCCCATGCCGGGACACGATGACCCCGGCGGCCTTTTTCAGATTGCGGACCCGGCTGTAGTAGCCCAACCCCTCCCAGAGCTTGTGTAGCTCGTCGTCGTCACACTGGGCCAGTGCCTGAACATCCGGCAGACGGTCCAGAAACCGGGCATAGTAGCCCTTCACCGCCTCCACACGGGTCTGCTGGAGCATGATCTCCGACACCCAAATACGATAGGGCTCCCGATTCTCCCGCCAGGGCAGCTCCCGCCGGTTCTCCCGATACCAGGGCACCAGCACCCCAGGCAGCACCTTCAGCTCCACAAAACCATCTCCTTTTTCTGTCCAGTCTACCACGCAGACACCCCCCGGTCAACTGACAAAAAAATTTTGAGAAATTTGAAAAATAATGCTTGACATTTCCGGATAGCCGTGTTAATATATGCAGGCAATCGAGATTGCACATGCGCCGGTAGCTCAGTTGGATAGAGTGACTGACTACGAATCAGTAGGTCAGGGGTTCGAGTCCCTTCCGGCGTACCAGAACGAACACCTTCGGGTGTTCGTTCTTTTTTTGTTTTCGGGACTCGAAAGGACGGCCGAGCGAAGCGAGGTAAAAAAGTGTCCGGGGGACACTTTTTTAGTCCGTGGGAGAGTCCCTTGATTTCGGGACGCATCCGGTACGGATGTGGACCGAAATCAAGCATACTCCATGCACCCAAGTCGAACACCTTCGGGTGTTCGTTCTTTTTTGTTTTCGGGACTCGGAGATTCAAAATCTGACACGCCGGGGGCGTGTCAGCGGCGACGGCTCGACGGAGCCGCACCTTTGTTTTCGTCCATTCCCGGACGAAAACGCAAACGAGTCCCTTCCGGCGTACCATATCGAGTGTTCATAACGGATTTGAGTTATGGACACTCGATCTCTTTTTGCCCTTATGTATGAGCAGGCTACTGCTGTGATAAATGCCGCCGCAAAGGCGAATGATCCCCCATAAAGCAAAAAAGAGGTTTCGCACCAAAATGTATGCGAAACCTCTTTTTGCTTATTTAGTTTGTAGGTCTGCGGCCACCGCCGAAGAAGGACTGTGGGGAAACCAGCACATTGGTGACTTCACCTTTGCCGTTCATAGTAATGGTCACAAAGGTACCTGCCTTGATGTCGTCCATGCTGCCGGAGGCTTTGCCACCATCGATTTCCACGGAGATATGGGCATCACTGATATCCACATTCTTCGTTTCTGCGTCGGAGTCAAAATTACCGAAACCCATACCGCCCATATCGCCAAAGTCTGGCATCTCACCGTTTTCCGGCATGGTCATGCCTTCGGGGGGGTTCCATTCCCTCCGGCATTTCGGGCCTTTCACCATCACCCCACTGCGGGAAGGTCTCACCCTCCGGCAGGGTTCCGTCGAACTCGCCCGGATCAAATCCGCCAAAGCCTTCCATACCTTCCGGCATTTCGGGCCGTTCACCTCCTGCAAAATCCATGTCGGCGTCCATCTCCATCAGGGAAATTACGGTACCGTCCACAGATACCACCATACCGGTAAGGGTGGTTTCTTCCCCCGCGCCGCAGGCAGCCAAAGATATTGTCAACACAAAAGCAACGAAAATTGCCACCAATTTCTTTTTCATAATAAAACCTCCTAACGCTCCTATTGCGGTGCCGGAAAACCGGCACCGCTTTTTTGTTTAGCCGAACATAAATCCACCACCACCGAAGTCAGGGGTGAAGGAAATCTCCAGCGTATCGTAATATGCGTAATAATAGGTCTGTCCGTCTGCAAGACCCTCCAAAACCTCAACGGTTTCTCCATCAGAGCAACCAACCTTGACCGTCACGGGATTCAGGAGAAGATCATTCTCTTCGTCATACCCGGTGTAAACGACGGTTTGATTGCCGTTTTCCACCAGGGCATCTGCCGGGATCGTCAGCACATCGTTTACAGTAGACAGCACAATGGTTGCCGTGGCATTCATGCCGGAGAGCATATTCTCGGCCCGATCCATGGTCAGCTCCACAGTGTACTTGCTGTTGCCACCATTACTTACGCCGATGTTTCCAATCTGGGTAATGGTTGCGGTATATTTCTCACCGCCCAGTGCATCGATACGCACCTGCGCCGTCATACCCACCTGCAGTGCTTTGATATCCAACTCATCGATGGTAATATCCAGTGTCATAGTACTCTGAGGGGTAACCGCAGCGATCTGTGCCATATCCAGACCGTACAGTTCAAATGCAGGCTCCTGCTCTACCATACCACCGGTACCGCCCCAGTTTCCACCGGATGGATAGCTGCCGCCAGAGGGGAAGCCACCACTGGGAACGGAAGGTGTTGTAGGTCCACCAGGTGTAGTAGGTGTGCTGGGATCTGTGGGAGTACTAGGATCAGTTGGATTGCTGGGCTCTGCCGGTTCACTGGGGTTTGTAGGATCACTAGGCTCCGTGGGATCGCTTGGTTCGGTCGGGTCACTGGGCTGCGTGGGCTCGCTAGGCTCTGTCGGATCGTCCGGCTGTTCCGGCTGCGGTGCTTTCTGAAGCAGTACACTCCATACCAGGCTGCCGTTGCTGTCTGCGGCAAACAGCAGAATATCGCCAACGCGAATTGTAGAATTGTCGATCTGTACCCATATTCCTTCAGAAAGTGTATAAACGGGGATGCCCGTCTGGGTGTGCAAAACAGCTTGCGTCATAGATGCCGTATCCAGTGACACACCGGAAAGCACCAGATAATCATCAATCGGGATTGCCTGGGGATTGATATTCAAGCCCCAACCTTCTGCGGAAATACCGGTCACCTGTCCCACATAGTTGGCATACAAGGTTTCGTTATCTCCATTAGGAGAATTCGCCAGGAAGCTGATGATAAAGCCTTCCCCACTCGCAGACAGAAGCTGAACACTGTCTTTCTCAATGCCGGAAACCACACCATCGCAAGGAGCGGTAACAGTTTCTGTCTGATACATCCGGAAGAGCTGCAGCATCAGGTCTTCATATTCCTGCCGCTGACCGATCAGCTGGCGGTAGGTCGCGGAATAGCCCACATCGCTCAAAACCATGATGGTTTTTCCGGCACTCAGCTTGTCGCCAACGCTGACTTTAACGCTGTCTACTGTACCGGCATAGGCTGTTGCGTTCCAGGGACTGTAAATATACAATTCACCGGAGCCGAGGAATGAGCCGTCTTCTGCGGTCACCTGCACCTTATCGTCTACGGCATAGCCATCGTCTTCCAGGGTTACTGTCATTTCCCCGGCCATATTCCTGGTGATCTTTCCGGTGACGGATGTAGCGTCAGAAAGGGTCACGGTCACAGCGGTACCGGCAGGAAGCTCAGATTCCGTTTCCAGCTCCACTGCCATCAATCCATCCAGGCTCAATACAGCCAGTGCACCATGCTCCAGCATAATGCTCTGCACAGATTCGCCTTCCTCGGCATAGAGGATCTTGACGATACCGCCTGCCAAAGCGGTCACAGATTCTTCACGATCTACATCACTTGCTTCTTCAATTTGTTCGGACAGATATTCCAAGGTTTCCTGCACCTGGGAGATTGCCATCATAACCGTTACCCGGTCAACAGTTGCAATGGCAGTACCTTCTGTGACTGCATCGCCGTTAGCGACAAGGAATTCTTTCAGCTTCACGGCGGAGGGGACAGAAATGGTAACCGCATCGTCTTCGGCTAGTGTACCGCCGCCGATCAACTCGGTGTTGATACTGCCGGTAGAAACAGTGTTAGAGAGGATGCTTGCTTTGGGGCCGCCCTCTGTATCGTCTTGCTTTGCAATCAAAGGCATAGCTGCCAGCAGTCCAACTACGGCAATTACACAGACAAGCGCAATCATCCGCTTCATATTCTTTTTTCTTGCTTTATCCATAGATTAACCTCCGTAGTGCAGGGCATCGATGGGCTTCATCTTCGCTGCCTTATTGGCAGGATACAGGCCGAAGACCACACCAATGACAAAGCAGAACACTACCGCAATCAGCACCACACCGCCATCCAGGGAGAAGGTCATATTCAGGCTGGATACCACCGTGGTCACCGTCTGCAAAATTGCCCAGCTCAGGAAGATACCCAGCGCGCAGCCCAGCATACACAGCACAACCGCTTCCATCAAAAACTGGCTGAGGATCGTGCCCCGGCTGGCGCCGATGGCTTTCCGAATGCCGATCTCACGGGTACGCTCTGTAACGGTGACCAGCATAATGTTCATGATACCGATACCGCCGACCACCAGAGAGATCGCCGCAATGCCGCCCAGCAGGATGGTCAGAACGGAAGTGATGGAGCTCATGGTATCCTCCAATACACTCTGGGAAGAGATACTGAATGCTTCATCGTCGTCTTCAAAACGCTCCATAAGGATATTCGTCATAGCTGCTTCCACAGTTTCCATGGTGCCATTCTCCGGTGCGCTGACATAGAAGGAAGTCACTTCGCTTGTCAGGCTGTCGGAAAGACGAAGCAGGCTGGTATAGGGCAGATACACTGCCAAGCTGCCGGAAGTCATCATACTGGTAAGGCTGTCCTCATTGTCGGAGAGAACACCCACGATGGTGTACTCCACGCCGTTCAGGCTGATGGCCTGATCCACGCAGTCCACATAGCCGATAAGCTCGGTGGCCGCATTTTCGTTGATCACGCACACATAGGTGTGGTTTTCTACATCGGAGGTCTTCAGGAAGCGGCCCATTGCCAGCTGCATACCCTGCACATCGTAAAATGCAGGGGTTGCGCCGTAAACAGTTACTTCACCGCTTTCCCCATCAGCGGTGGCGGTCACACTGCTGCTGATATAGGGGGCAACCAAGCCGATGCCGTCCTCATCCATATAGCCATTGACGGTATCCAGATCCAGAGGCATACCCTTGTCGTCGGAAATGCTGACCGTCAGCATGCTGGTACCGAGACCGGAAACCGCATCGGTAACGGAACTGGTAGCACCATTGACCAAACTGACCAGAACTACCAATGCCATAACACCGATGATGATACCCAGCATCGTCAGCGCGGCACGGAGTTTGTTGGAGCTGATGGACCGCAGTGCCATTTTGAATGAAATAATCACAGCGTCACCTCCGTAATCTGTCCGTCCAGAATGTGAATGGACCGCTGTGCCTGCTTGGCAACATCGCCGTCATGGGTGATGAGGACGATGGTGTTGCCTTGTTCATGCAGTTCATGGAAAATATCGATAATCTCCTGGCTGGTCTTGGAATCCAACGCGCCGGTAGGCTCGTCTGCCAAAATCAGCTTGGGATTGGTGACGATAGCCCGGGCGATTGCCACACGCTGCTGCTGACCGCCGGAAAGCTCCGTAGGCAGGTGGGTGGCACGGTTGCTCAGACCCACCCGTTCCAATGCGGCCTTTACTCGGGTTTGCCGCTCACTGCGGGGGACTTTCTGATAAATGAGTGGCAACTCCACATTCTCCCAGGCTGTCAGCTTGGGAATCAGGTTGAACTGCTGGAACACAAAGCCGATCTTCTGATTGCGGATCTTCGCCAATTCGTTTTCGCTATAAGCCTCGATGGGAAGATCATCCAAATAGTAGCTGCCTGCATCCGCAATATCCAGACAGCCGATAATGTTCATCAGGGTAGATTTACCGCTGCCGGAGGGGCCGATGATGCTGACAAATTCTCTCGGATATATGTGCAGTGTGGCGTGATCCAGTGCGCGAACCCGTTCGTCGCCCACCAGATACACCTTGCACAGATTCTTAATATCGATCATACTCAGCCTCCAAAACCGCCGGGGAAACCACCGCTGGGTCTACCGCCGCCGCTGCCGCCACCGAAGTCGGGCATCTGACCGCCGCCAAAGTCCGGCATTTCTCCACCGAAGTCAGGCATCTGACCGCCGTTGCCGCCAGGGAAGCCACCCATACCGCCGAAGTTACCAAAGCCGGACTCCTGTTCCGTATAGTAAACCGTATCGCCCACATTCAGGCCGGACTTGATCTCCACATAGGTGCTGTTTTCAAGGCCCGTGACCACATCTACTTTGCCGCCGTATTCCTGGTACTCTTCATTGTAGCTGGTGTATACATAAGCACCATCGCTGGTCTTGTGCAGTGCTTCAATGGGAATCAGAATGGCATCATCCACACCTTCGATCCGGACACTGACGCTAGCGGTCATGCCGGAAAGCATCCCTTCCACTTTTTCCACTTCGATCACAGCGGAATAAGTGCCGGAGGAAGAACTGGTACGGTTGATCTCGGTTAAAGTGCCTGCAAAGGAATCTTCACTGACAGAAGGAACAGAAACGGTAACGGTCTGCCCCAGTTCCAAAGAGAGAATGTCAGACTCATCGACGCTGATGGTCACCGACATCTTTTCGTCAGTGGATAGTGTCACAACGGCTGCCGCAGCATCGTCACTGTAATCTACGCTGTAAACACCGCCGTCAGCTGTAGCCAAAACAGCACCGTCACGCTGAATGGTAAGCAGCTCCAGCAGGGTCGCTTCCAGATCCGCACGCTCCCGAAGCAGGGAGTTATAGTTTGCGCTGTAATCGGTATCCTCAAGGGTGAACAGCCTGGTGGTATCGGATACCTTCTCGTTTACAGACGTTTTTACGCTTGCAATGGTGCCGGCATAGCCGGTCACCTTAAGTGCGCTGTGGATGTAAAGATTGCCTGTTCCCAAAACCGTGTCTTCATCATTCAAAACCGTGACCACTTCGTCATATTCAGGTCCGTTATCGGTCACAAGGATGGTGGCCTTACCGCCAACGACGGATTCTACTGTACCGGTGATTTCTTCCTCGTCAGAAAGCTTGACCGTGACACCATCGCCAACAGTCAAAGCATCGGTCTCGATGTCCACAGCCATGTATCCGTCCAGAGAGATCAGTGCCAGCGCGCCATGCTCATACATCACATCCGCAACGGAAGCTCCGGCTTCGCCGAAGATCGCCTTCACCCGACCGGTGACACCGGCATAGATGGTGGTACTGGCCGCATCGTCTTCTGCATCGCTGAGCTGCTCGTCCAGTTCTTCGATCTGCACTTGCAGGTCTGCCATTGCGCTGATCACAGATGCCATATCCACCGTTGCCAGAATATCGCCCTTGGCGATTGCCTGGTTGGTTTTCACTTTCACTTCTGTGATCTCTACGCCTTCCGGAACCGTAATGGAATTTAAGTCCACATCCGTCAGGCTTCCGGAACCGGAAACCACCGTGCTGATAGAACCGGTGGTTACCTCATAGGAAAGCACTTCGCCCTGATTGGACGCAAACTGCTCCCGAACCCGCCGCTGCAGGAAGCTGACGCCCACCACAGCAATCATCGCAAGCACCAGCACGATGGACACCACCGTAACGATGATCCTGCGTTTCCTTCTTTTTTTGTTTTTGCCCAGTGCTTCAAACAGGGCATCGTCCCTCTGCACATTGCGTGCATCCGATGATTTTGGTTTCTTAGCCATTGAAAAGCTCCTTTCGTGAGTCGCCAAATTGGTTACAGTACACAGTTTACAAAGGAAAGCTTGTGTGTAACTGAAGAAATCAATGTCCAACTGTAAATATTTTTAGAATAAAAAATGGTGGGGATATGAGTCCCCACCGCAGACTGTCGAAGAACCTGGTTTTTCGTAAACACCGTAGGGGCGACCCGTGGTCGCCCCTACGACGGCCTTTTTTGACAAACTGAAGCGGTGGAGAACCCATCTCCACCGCTGGTTTTTTAGTTATTTGTCGGGATTTGTACATAAAAGATGTTATAGCCGCTTTTACTTTCTGCCCAGATTTTACCCTTGTGGGCTTCCACGATAGATTCCGCTATGCTAAGACCCAGGCCGTAGCTGCCATTCATTGCTCTTGCGGTATCTCCCCGGTAGAACCGTTTGAAGATATTTTTCAGATCCTCTTTTGGGATCGGCTCACCGGGACTTGCCACGGACAGCACACAGTTTCTGCCGGTGGTTGCCAAATCGACACTGACCATCCCGTTGGGCGTTGCGTATTTCAGCGCATTGTCCAGCAGTACATCCATCACCTGATACAGATGCTGCTCGCTGCCGCAAATGGATATCCCCTCAGAAATCGCACAGCGCAGACCCATTCCTTTTTCTTCATAGAGAAGCTGGAAGCTGAGCACTGCATTGCTGATCAGTTCACTCATATCCAGGGGCACAAAATTCATCTTGACGGTTCCGTTATCCACCCGCGCCATTTCCAGCATATTCTCCACAAGGCTGCGCATTTGGTAGGTTGTGGACAGGATGTTCTGGGAGAACTTCTTTTTATCCTCCTCCGGGGTTTCTTCATTTTGCATCAGTTCCGCGTTTGCCATAATGACCGCAAGGGGTGTTTTTAGTTCGTGGGAAGCATCTGCCACAAACTGCCGCTGCTGATCCCAGGCTGCAGCCACCGGCTTGATGGCCCACCGGGAAAGCAGAATGCTGATACCGAAAAACACCAGCATCGCCGCAACGAAAATAAACATACAGCTATAAACCATACTTCTTATGGTAGCTTCTTCCGTGGCCGTATCCGCAAACACAACAGAAAGGCCCATAGGTGACATAGCCACCAGATAACGCAGGTCATACTCTTTCAGTTCGCCGGATTCCTGATCTGCGCTAAGCACAAGATTTACGATTTGCTGCAAGTATTCCCGGTCGGTCAAATCGAAGTATCCACCGCCTGCGGTGATCAGCTCGCCCCGGCTGCTGATCTGAACCGTAAAGAAGGGCAGGCGCACTTCGTCGTCCATCGGCTTGCCCGGCATACCCTGCTGAAAAGGTGCTGCTGCAATGGTACGCATCATGCTGATACTCTGCATTTCCATACTGGTTCCGGTAAAGTGAATCACCACACCCAAGATACCGCCAACCATCAGCATAGCGATGGCCATCACGATGCAGACAAATTTTATACGGAGTTTCCTGATCAAGCGTCCTTCACCTCCAGATGGTAGCCAAGGCCACGGATCGAAACGATCTTTACATCAGAGCCGATACTGCTGAGCTTCTTGCGCAGGATCGCCACATAGACCTCCACATGGTTCTCCACCGCATTGGACTCCAGTCCCCAGATATGGGAGAGGATTGCGGATTTGGACAGGTTGCGCTTTCCTGCTTGCAGGAGAAGACGCATCACATCAAATTCCTTGGCAGACAGGCGGACCGTTTTTCCACCGGCCATCAGCATACTGGTTCCGAGATCCAGCGCTGTATTGCCGAACACCATCTCATTGACTTGACCTGCCTGCCGCCGAAGCAGAGCGTTGATGCTGGCCAGCAATTCGCCGGAGTCAAAGGGTTTCGTTAAGTAGTAGTCCGCACCGGCATTGAGACCGGCGATCCGGTCAGCTACATCTGACTTGGCGGTGAGCATTAGAATCGGTGTATTGCAGCGATGCATCCGTACCTGCCGTGCCACCTCGTAGCCGTCCATCTTGGGCATCATTACATCCAAAATCAGCAGATCATAAATGCCAAGCTCGGCATATTCCTTTCCGGTTTCCCCGTCATAGACGCACTCCACCTGAAAGCCTTTCCGCTCCAGCATAACCTTAATGGAATCTGCCAGCAGCTTTTCATCTTCAATCACCAAAATCTTCATAACCAGTCCTCCAAAGGTACTATTTGCCATTATAATACGAGTTTTACCTTAAGGAAAGCTGAAGAAAGTGATGTTTACAGTTAATTTACAGCTATCCCGGGTTTCTTCAGGCATGCTTAAGGCGGCTGCGTTACGCTCTTTCCTGAACATAAAAAGGAGACAGATCCTATGAAGGAATACAGAATTGTTATCATCCAGCGGCAATGCTCCCAAGAGTTCGTCCAATTCCATAAAACTATCTCTGATTTCCGGCTGATCGGATTCATGTGACTCTGTGTAGGCTTGATAAAGCTGACCCAAAACAGTTTCACAATCCCCATCACCAAGGTCAATCAGAAGGACCAGCCCAAAATCACCACGTCATTGCGAGGGCCGACAGGCGACGTGGCAATCCCGTGGTCCATCGTACATCCCGGATCATCGACAGGATTGCCACGTCGGGCTTTGCCCTCCTCGCAATGACGTGGTAACTTGGCGGCTGGTCCTTCTTTTTTCCCGGGGCAATCATCGGAACATGGTCGGCGTGGGCAATGCCGCACGCCATACATTATAATATATCGTTCCAACGCAAAATCCCCCGGCGCGGTGCGCCGGGGGTATTCGCTCAAATCAGATCCTGCCCCGCGAACCATCGCTTCATGGGCACATACAGTGCCGCAGCGATGGCCAGGGCGATGAGGGTGCTGGGCACCATAAAACAGCCGTTGTAGACCAGGGAATACACCTGCGCGCTGTCAAACACGCCAAATCCTGGGATCTCCGTGGGCATATTGATGCGGTAGATGGTCACGCCGCTGAGGTAGTGGATCGCATACCGTCCGGCGCAGCCCAGCACGATGCCCGGAAAAATGCCCCAGCTCTTCCCCCGGAAGAGGCCCGCCAGGCCCAGAGGCGTGAACGCCAGCAGATAATCCAAAATCATGCTCTGCCAGCCCCAGGCGTAGGCTCCGTCAAAAATGAGCTGCAACGTTCCGAAGGTGAACCCCGCCAGCAGACCCCGGCCCAGGCCCCAGCGCAGGGCGTACAGCAAAACCGGGAACATGGCCGCCGTCACGGAGCCCCCCTGGGGGAACTCATAGAGCTTCAGAAAGCCCAGCACCTGAGCCGCGCCCACCAGCATGGCCCCCTCGGTCAGTGCCCGGATGCGCAGATGTCGTTTATTTTTCATGGTTTTCTCCTTACAAAAAAATTGCCGCATTGCAAACCCCGTCTGTGGGTGCAATGCGGCAATGACTTTGTAAACGCATCTTTCCCTACGACGGCATGATCCGTATCAGGTTCGCGGGTCGGCGTGACCAAACGCCCTCTCAGCCGGATGCATCCGGCTCCCCGAAGAGGAGATCTGCTTTTGCGAGTTTTATGCCATCTCCAGGCTCAGCTTCCGGCCGCCCAGGATATGGAAGTGCAGATGGTGGACGGTCTGACCGGCGTCGTCGCCGCAGTTGGAGACGATGCGGTAGCCATTTTCCAGACCCTCGGCCTTGGCCACCTGAGCCGCCACAGCCAGACAGTGGCCCGCCAGAGCGGCATTCTCGGCGGTGACCTCGCTCATGCCGGAGATGTGGGCCTTGGGGATCACCAGAATGTGGGTGGGAGCCTGGGGCGCGATGTCCCGGAAGGCCAGCACCAGCTCGTCCTCATAAACCTTGGTGGAGGGGATCACACCGGCGGCGATTTTGCAGAACAGACAGTTTTCCATGATTGAACACTCCTTGTTTGTTGATGTGTGTCTCCTTCGGCAGACTCTGTAGGGAACGGTTATGACCGTTCCGCAGTACCATCTCGCCCGCTCACAGAGACCTGGGCGACGGGGCAAAATTTCACGAATTCGCCGAACAGGATTCAAATTTACAGCCTTTCACCGCGGAACGGCCATAGCCGTTCCCTACGGATCACAGCGCAATTTACAGCCCAAAAATATGCAGGCCCAGAGAGCTGACGGTGGCCATGATGATGCCCGCCAGGATCACGCCCAGACTCACCGCGCCGGTGGTGGACTTCCAGCCCATGTTTAAGAGGCTCGCGGCCAGGGTGCCGGTCCAGGCTCCGGTGCCGGGCAGGGGGATGCCCACAAAGAGCAGCAGGGCGATGAACAGACCCTTACGGCTGGCGGTGGCGACCAGCTTTTGACCGGCCTTCTCGCCCTTGTCCAGAATCTTGGTGAACAGACCGCCGATGTGGGGCTTGGTGCTGCCCCAGACCAGGACCTTCCGGGCGAACAGATAGATGATGGGCACCGGCAGCATATTGCCCACAGCGCACAGGGCGATGGCCTCGGGGCCGGAGATGCCCATGGCCATGGCCGCAGGCACGCCGCCGCGCAGCTCGATCAGGGGCACCATGGAGATCAGAAACGCCAGAATATATTTTTTCAACTTGAAGTCATCCTTTTTTGTTTGTTATCTGATTCAGTATACCATGAATCCCCCACTGATGCAATATAAGAAGTTGCAAAAAGTATTAAGATTCTGTTGCCAGCGCGTGGATGCGCTCCAGGGCGGCGGGGAGCCGCGCCTCGTCCAGGCCGGAGTAATTGACCACCAGACATTTCTCCGCCCAGGGCGGCACCTGCCCGTCGTAGTAGTCCCCCAGACACCGGGCCCGGACCCCCGCCCTGGCGCAGAGCTCCTTCAGCTCCCGGTCAGACCGGGGGGTGTCGATGCGCAGGAGAAAATGCAGTCCCGCATCCTGCTCCAGAATCTGCACCTGCCCGGCATAGGGGCTGCTCTCCAGAATTTCGATGACACGGTTGCGCCGGGTCCGGTAGAATTTCCGCATCCGGTTGATGTGCTTCTCGAACCAGCCCCCGGAGAGAAACCGCGCCAGGGTGTACTGCTCAAAGGAGGGCACCGTGCAGCTGTAAAAGCCCAGCTTCTGCCGGAAATCCGCCATCAGGGCCGGGGGCAAAATCATGTAGCTGATGCGGATGGAGGGGGCCAGAGTCTTGGAAAAGGTGTTCATGTAGATGACCTTTCCCCGGCGGTCCATGGTCAGCAGAGCCGGCACCGGATGGCTGTGGAAGCGGAACTCCGAATCGTAGTCATCCTCGATGATGTACCGCTCCGGCGACTCCTCCGCCCAGCCCAGCAGCTCCCGCCGCCGGGCGGCGGGGGTGACGATGCCCGTGGGGAAATGGTGGCTGGGGGAACAGTGGAGGATCTGGGCGGAGCCCAGGCTGTCGGGCCGCACGCCCTCCTCATCCAGAGCCGCGCTGACACATTCCACACCGCCCGCCGCGTAAATTTGCCGAATTTTATGGTAGCCCGGATCCTCCACGGCGTACCGCTTGTCCCGGCCCAGGAGCTGGATCAGCAGATTGTACAGAAAATCCGTGCCCGCACCCACCAGGATGTTCTCCGGGTCCACCGCCATGCCCCGGAACTGGAGCAGATGCTCCGCAATGGCGGTGCGGAGCTCCGGGTAGCCCTGGGGCGGCAGATGGGCCAGGAGCTTATCGCCGTAGTCCAGCATCACCTGCCGCTGGAGCCGCATCCACACGGAAAAGGGAAATCCCGTGGCCGGGGCGTTGGCGGTCAGGTCCAGGTCCCATTGCACCTCCCGGCTCCGGGCCGGGGCGGGGATGGGCGCGGTCGCCTGGGTCCGCAGGGTGGACTCCACGAAAAAGCCCACCTTCTCCTCGGACCGCAGATACCCCTCCGCCAGAAGCTGGGCGTAAGCACCCTCCACCGTCACCTTGCTGACCTCCAGATGGGCCGCCAACGCCCGCTTGCTGGGGAGCTTCTCCCCGGCGGCAAGCTTGCCCGACAGGATATCCGCCCGGATGCACCGGTAGAGAGCCTCGTAAAGGGGCACACCGGGGGCCTTTTTCAGCTCATAGGTCAGCATGGCGCACCCCCAGACCGTTTTTCCGGTCCCACAGGGCCAGCACCAGCCCCGCGTGGGCGGTGATCCGGGCGGGGCGGCCCGTGAAGTGGTTGCTGACCCCCAGGGGGAAATCCGGGGTCAGGGTCCCCCGGTCCAGCTCATAATGGAGCCCCCGGATGGACACCTCCGCCGAGGCCCCCAGACAGAACAGGGAAATAATGCCCTCGGCCTCTCCGGAAAATTCGATTTCTTCCCCGCAGAGCACCGTGGCGATGTAGTCCCGGCCCACGAGCCAGCCGCGAGCCCCGTGGGTGCTTAAGTAAGCCAGGGTCTGAAAATTCGCCACGGTGTGGTCAAGCCTTGGGCCATCCATGGCCCCGTAGAACAAAAAGCGGTCACAGCCCCGCTCCAGTCCCACCCGGACCGCCAGCATGGCATCGGTGTCGTCCTTCTCCACCGGATACACCTGAGAATCCGCAGGCACATACCCCAGGGAATCAAAATCCCCCAAAATGATGTCCGGCACGATCCCCAACGCCTGGGTGTGCCGCAGCCCCCCATCCGCCGCGATCACCAGAGCCCCCTCCGGAATCGGCGCGAGAAGCCCATCAAACCCAGCCGCACAAAAAATAACGCACTGTTTCATAAAATCACCGTTGAATTCCAAATTACGAATTACAAATTACGAATTACAAATGGCGGAAAACGCAATTTCTCATTTGTAATTTGTAATTGTGAATTGATTATACCCCACTGGCCCGAAAAAAGAAAGCCCCATAATCATGCCAGCATATCCTCTGCAGGGCGTGTGGCACTGCCCACGCCGACCCCCTATCCCCCACCGCCAAGGGAAAACAGCGGCATCAGCCTCCGACTACCACTGTCATTGCGAGGCCGTTAGGCCGTGGCAATCCGTAACCCCTGCGGCGCAACGTGCCGCCCGGCCCCAAAGGGGCCGGAAAGATGCGGATTGCCACGTCGCCTGTCGGCTCCTCGCAATGACAGAGGTAGACGATGGTTGGTCCCAGTTCGCCGGGAGTGCGGCGGTTATTCCAGATCATACTGCTTCACGTCATTGCGAGCCCCATCGGGGCGTGGCAATCCCGTAGATTTTCGGCGCGTTCCATAGACCACGGGATTGCCACGTCGGGCTTTGCCCTCCTCGCAATGACGTGGTAACAGCCAGCCGGTCCCTCTACCCGTAGGGGTGATTCAAGAATCGCCCGTCGAAAAAATCCCCGGTCTTTCTCAGACCGGGGATTTTTATTCTCTTGTTCTTCCCAATACGCCGAGCGGATACCAGCGACCAGTCGGGCGGTTTTACTCGACTTCCCGCAAGCACGATCCATCAGACTCGAATTGGCCGTAGGCCCTGCCTACTTCATAAATTTCTCAATCGCCTCACACAATCCATCAATGGCCCCCTCGTCGCCCAGCTGGACGGCATCGACCATGCAGTGGCGGATGTGGTCATTCAAAATCACCTTGCCGGTGTTGTCGATGGCACTGCGGACGGCGGCCAGCTGGATGAGCACCTCGCCGCAGTCATAGCCCTCCTCCACCATGCGCTTGACCTTGTTCAGGTGGCCGATGGCACGGGCCAGACGGTTGACCACCGCTTTCTGATTTTCGTGGACATGGAAATGCTGGTCAGACATGGTCCGGCCCCCTTTCTTCCGGGTATTATACCATTTTTCTCCCATCGACGCAACCGCCCCAGGGGGATGATTTGAAAAAATAAATGTTTTGACATCGGCCCCCGGCGATACTATAATATAGAAAAATCCCCAAGGAGGTAACCGCTATGCACCACGACCATCACGACCACGATCATCATCACCATGATCACGACCATCATCACGATCATCACCACCACGATCACGATCATCATGACCACTGCCACTCTGACTGCGGCTCCTGCGCATCCAAGTGCCAGCACACCCCCATGGAGGAGCTGGTGGCTCTGATGAAGTACATGGTGGGCCACAACGCCGCCCATGCCCACGAGCTGGCCGACCTGGCCAAGCAGTTCGAGATCGCCGGCAACCACGCCGCCTACGAGCAGGTCATGGCCGCCGTGTCCGACTTTGAGAAGGGCAATATGCGCCTGAGCGTCATCCTGAACTCCCTGAACGGCTAAGGAGGAAGCACCATGTGTCTGTCTACCGTCTATAAGAACACCATGACCCCCGATGCCATCGTCCTGCGCAACGTCATGAAGATCGAGAACAAGGACGGTGTCATCGTCCTGACCGACCTGATGGAGCGTCAGGTGGCCATCGAGGGCACCCTGGAGATCGCCAACCTGGTCGAGGGCACCGTCCTCGTCAGAGAAAAGTGATTTGTCCCCCCTGCCTTCGGCAGGGGGATTTTTCTGTTTCCATTTCCAAAAACTTGAAGAAAGCGAGGGAATTCCATGAAAAAACGACTCTTAGCCGCCCTTTTGATCCTGACCCTGGCGGTGAGCCTGCTGCCCGGTCTGATCCACGCGGACCCCGTGGGTGAGGCCCAGACGGACGAGAACGCCGTCTTCGACCCCGATGCCATCCTGGCGGGTGAGGCCCTGGCCCCCGTGGAGCGTTCCGAGTGGAGCGACGGCCCCCTGAGCCTGATCGATCCCGACGAAGCCCAGGGCATCGGCCTCTACGCCCCGGAGCCCACGGAGGGGGAAAGCGGCTCCTCCGACGGCTACCTCAACGACGGCGGCAGGATCCCCATGGATGCCATGGTCAGCTTCATGGACGACGACTGCCGCTCCCAGGCCTACGATGTGCTCTATCAGGAGGTCATCGCGCCCCTGGGCATCCCCTACACCCTTTCCGTCCCCCTGGACAAGCTGGGCCAGACCGGCTATATCAGCCACGGCCAGCTTTGGGAGATGACGGAAAACGGCGTGAGCATCTCCTGCCACACCATGAACGAGGATACCATGGACCTCTACACCGTGGGCGGCCTGGACGCCATGCTGTCGCGCTGGCACGCCGACGCCGCAGAGCTGGGGCTGGGGGAGGTCCTGAGCTACGCCTACTGCAACGGTGTCTGGGAGGATTCGCTGATGCCCGCCGTGAAGAACCACTTCCGCATGGGCTTCACCGTGGACCGGGGCATCAACCAAATGCCCTACGAGAGCTTCTACATGAAGCGGGTGGGCATCTTCAGCAACAAGATCACCGACCTCTCCCTGACCAACCGGCCCAATACCTACCTCAACGCCAACGGCACCCTCGTCAGCTCCTCCTCCGGCCAGCGTTCCACCTGCAAGCCCATCCCCGTCCAGGAGGGCCAGGAGTACCTGCTGACCTGCTCCGCCATCTGGAAGGGTGCCTGCTACGTCATCTATGATGCCTCCGGCAAGGTCCTGGAAAAATACAACGTCCCCGACACCGCCCAGGGCAAGCTCCTGGTGGACCACAAGCTCCGGATCCCCGCCGGGGCCGCCACCTTGGTGGTCTCCCACATCGGCTCCGTCTACCCTGACAGCCCCATGCGTATTCGCAAGCTCCCCGACGAGAGCACCCTCTTCGCCGCCAAGTCCTATGTCGATCAGGTGGCCCGGGAGGGCGGCTGGCTGATCTTCATGACCCACGCCTGGTACCAGTGGTTCAACGCCGAGGATCTCAAAGAGCTGGTGGCCTACGTTCAGGAATCCGGCATCCCCATCGTGGACGTGAACGAAGCCATCCGCACCACCGGCAATGTGATGGAGGTGGGCGTTTTCCGCAAGCCCCTGGAGTACGCCTCCGAGCCCTACTTCGTCATCGGCGCCGACGGCCGGGTCTACACCAATTCCATCGAGATCCCCGACGTGCCGGAGAACCATGTGAATGTGACCCTGGAGCTGATGACCAGCCAGGTCCTCCTGCGGGGCAAGAGCGTTTCCACCGGCTCCGTGACCCCGGAATATGTGGTCAGCCGGAGCGTGGACGTGACCGGCTGTGCAGGCGTCATCGTCACCGGCTGGGCCTACGACTACAGCGTAAACGGCAGCGGCTATCAGGTCTATGTGATCCAGGACGCAAACGGCAAGGTCCTCAGCTCCTACACCGCCCAAAATTCCTATGCCGCCGGCGGCGACCTGCTGGACCATATCTATGTGGCCCTGCCCAATGATGCCGCCACCATCCTCATCGCCGGCAACACCTACCAGGCCCGCCCGGAGCTGACCCTGGTCTACCCCAGCAACTGACCATTCATTTCCGGTCCCCTGTAGGGGCGATTCCAAAATCGCCCGCCACGCACCCCCTTTCGACACAAAAAGAATTGTAGGGGCGACCCTCGGTCGCCCGCCTGCCGCCAAAGGCGGCAGGTCACCCACATCAGTCATGGACTCGGTTCCGAAGAGCCGAGTCCATGACTGCTTGGAATTAAGGTGTGATTGCCCCCGGCAATCATTGGATTTTAGATTCGTTGCGCGGAGCACCACCCTCAAGGGAGAAGCCTTGGGTAGCAACTTCAGCCGTGTCGCGTATAATGGAAATGCGTTAGATACAGGACAAAGGCTTCTCCCTGGGGAGAAGCTGTCATCCATTGGCTCTTCGGAACCAATGGATGACTGATGTGGGGAGCCGCCGTAGGCGGCATGGCTTTTGTTCTGCAAAAGCCATAGGCGAGCAATGCTCGCCCCTACAGTCTCGCAAAAAAGCAAAAATTCTCCCCCTATCCAGGGGGAGAACATTTTTTATGTACCTGACTTCCGATCCAGGAGCTCCTTCTGGCAGTATTTGATGATGGAGCGGCGGGTGACGATGCCGATGAAGGTGTTCTTGTCGTCCACCACGGGGATGAAATTCTGGGTACTGGCCCGGTCCAGGAGCTGGTCCATGGTGGCCGTCACCTTTACGGGGGTGTTGTCCTTCCGGTGGGCGATGTCCATGATCCGGACATGCTCGGCGGCGTAGATGTCCAGTCCGCACTTGTTCATCAGGGCCCAGAGGGCATCGCCCTCGGTCAGGGTGCCGCAGTATTCGCCCCGCTTGTTCAGGATGGGCAGCGCGGCGTACCGGGCCTGCTCCATCCGCACCAGAGCCTGGCGCAGGGTGTCGTCCTCCATCAGATGCACACACAGCACCTTCGGGGTCAGAAAAAAGAGGATATTGTCCATTGGGTTCAACCTTTCCGGCGGAGGGGCTCCGCTGTCTATATTATAGCATAGGGCCGCATATCCTGATATCAATAAATTGTAAAGAAAGCTTTTCGCCCCTGCCGAAAATCCATTCCCGATTTTGTGCGATTCGCAGAAAACGCCTGAAATATAAGCCGTAGAGCGGGATTCTCCCACCGGTAGAGTCCAAAAAGAAGGGGATTCTCCCCCGCTATACCGCCCGTGGGTGTTGTTCGGCGGGACTCTATGGTATACTGACGGCAGTTTTTTTGAGGAGGTCCCTGACAAATGATGAAACGAACGAAGCTTGCCGACCGGTCCCTGCCCGTCTATTCCGTGGGCGAGGAGCTGGTCAACACCGCCACCCACGCCCTGGGCGGCGTGCTGGGCGTCATTGCCCTGATCCTGTGCGTGCGCAAGGCCTGGCTGGACCGGGGCGCGGCGGAGATCACCGGCGCGGCCATTTACGGTGCCTGCCTGATCGTCCTGTACAGCGTGTCCAGCATCTACCACGGCCTGCGCCCCGGCATGGCGAAGAAGGTCCTGCAGATCCTGGACCACTGCGCCATCTATTTTCTCATCGCCGGCTCCTACAGCATCGTGTGCCTGGGTGCCCTGCGCCGGGAGAACGCAATGCTTGGCTGGAGCATCCTGGGCTTTGAGTGGGCCCTGTGCATCCTGGCCACCACCCTCACCGCCATCGACCTGAAGCGGTATAATATCTTCTCCATGATCTGCTATATCGGCATGGGCTGGGCCATCATCCCCCTGGCGGCACTGCTGTTTCGCATCCTGACCCCCATGGGCTTCTGGCTGCTGCTGGCCGGCGGCATCAGCTACACCCTGGGTGCAGTCCTCTTCGCCATCCACAAAAAGTGGCTCCACAGCATCTTCCACATCTTCGTGGTGGCAGGCTCCGTCCTGCAATTTTTCGCCTTCTATTTGTACGCCATCTGACGCACACACAGGGAACGCCGGGGACGGCGTTCCCTACGGTTTTTATTCCCCCCGTAGGGCGGGCGGCACTGCCCCCGCCGACCACCTTCAATGACCGCCGCACCAAAATAGCAGGACCAGCCAAAAGTCACCACGTCATTGCGAGGAGCGTAGCGACGTGGCAATCCCGTGGTCCATCGCACCCGGAAAAGTCGACGGGATTGCCACGCCCCGATGGGGCTCGCAATGACGTGGAAATTTGGAAGCCGGTCCTTCTGCTTTGCCTGGGCAAGCATCCAACACGGTCGGCGTGGGCAGTGCCGCACGCCCTACGGGGCTGACGTACCATGTACGTTCCCACGTGTTTTACTCGCCTGCCGAAAAGCACCATGTACGACAGTTTATCACCGGGCATTGCCCGGTTCATAGATTGTTTACGGGAAAATCCGAATTGTGCGTTGCCTGGTTTGGAAATTTATGATATGATGCATACTACACGGAAGAAACCAAAACAGGAGGTGTTCCGAACCTATGGACCCTGTACGCAATGATCCGAACAAAAACAATCCGGGCCAGCAGCCCGAAAATGCCAAGCCCAAGTCCTCCGGCTGGTTCATGCTGACCGTATGTCTGCTGATCGCCCTGGCTGTCACCAGTATCTTCAACACCGTCTCCGAAATTCAGTATGTGGAAAAGAACTGGACCGATTTCCGCGCCGAAATGACCGCCGGAACCCTGCACGAGGTGGAGATCAACAACGACAAGATCGTCTACCTGACCAAGGAGGAGGCCGACAAGCCCGCCGCCGAACAGCGCGCCTGCTACGCCCGGATCCCTGGCACCCTGGACCTGATCCCCCTGGCCAACGAGCTGGCCGATATGGGCGTCGAGGTCAAGCAGAAGCAGAGCCAGGACTACATCGCCGCTGTGCTGCTGACGCTGCTGTCCATCCTGCCCTTCATTTTCCTGTTCCGCTTCATGTCCAAGCGCATGGGCGGCGATGCCATGGGCGGCTTCGGCAAGTCCAAGGCCAAGGTCTACATGGAGCAGGAGACCGGCATCCGCTTCACCGATGTGGCCGGTCAGGACGAGGCCAAGGAATCCCTCCAGGAGATCATCGATTTCCTCCACAACCCCAACAAGTACACCGACATCGGCGCGAAGCTCCCCAAGGGCGCGCTGCTGGTGGGCCCTCCGGGCACCGGTAAGACTTTGCTTGCCAAGGCCGTGGCCGGCGAGGCCAACGTCCCCTTCTTCTACATCTCCGGCTCCGATTTCGAGGAGACCTTCGTGGGCGTCGGCTCCAGCCGCGTCCGGGATATGTTCCAGCAGGCCGCCAAGGTCGCCCCCTGCATCATCTTCATCGATGAGATCGACGCCGTGGGCCACAAGCGCAACGAGCGCATCGGCTACAATGACCAGACCCTGAACTCCCTGCTGGGCGAGATCGACGGCTTCGATTCCAACAAGGGCATCGTGGTCCTGGCCGCCACCAACCGCCCCGAAATTCTGGACAAGGCCCTGCTCCGCCCCGGCCGCTTCGACCGCCGGATCATCGTGGACCGCCCCAACCTCCAGGGCCGTCTGGAGACTTTGAAGGTCCATACCCGCAGGATCCGTCTGGCGGAGGACGTGGACCTGAACAAGATCGCCCAGCAGACCGCCGGTGCCGTTGGCGCGGACCTGGCGAACCTCGTCAACGAGGCCGCCCTCCGGGCCGTCCGCCAGGGCCGCATGGCCGTGAACCAGGAGGACCTGCTGGTGAGCTACGAGGTGGTCATCGCCGGTACCGAGAAGAAAAACTCCGTCCTCTCCCCCATCGAGAAGCGCATCGTCTCCTACCACGAGGTGGGCCACGCTCTGGTGTCCGCCCTGCTGAAATCCGGCGACCCCGTCAGCAAGATCACCATCGTCCCCCACACCACCGGCTCCCTGGGCTACACCATGTACCTGCCGGAGGAGGAGAAGCACCTGTCCTCCAAGGAGGAGCTCCAGAACCGGCTCAAGAGCGTCATGGGCGGCCGCGCCGCCGAGGAGATCGTCTTCGGCTCCGTCACCAACGGTGCCTACGGCGACATCCAGCAGGCCACCGGCCTGGCCCGGAACATGGTCTGCCTCTACGGCATGAGCGAGGAGCTGGGCCTCATGGCCGCCGCTATGGTCAATAACCAGTACCTGGACGGCCAGCCCCACCTGGACTGCTCCAACGAGACCGCCGCGCTGGTGGACAAGGCCGTCAAGCGCATGGTCACTGAGGCATACGACAGTGCCAAACAGATCCTCAGCGACAACCGCTCCCTCCTGGACGAGATCGCCGGGCACCTGCTCCTGAAGGAGACCATCACCGGCGAAGAGCTCATGGCCTTCGTCAATGCCCCCAAGGCCGAGCCCATTGAGGAACCCACCGAGGAATCCGCCGAATAAACCCACAATGCGCCGCACCAAACCCTGGTGCGGCGCATTTTTATCATTCGTTCATCCGCGTAGGGGCGACCCTTGCGGTCGTCCCCCTTCACCAGGGAAAACGCCGCCCTTTATGAAAGGATGCCACCGTAGGGAACGCCGTCCCCGGCGTTCCGTCCGCCAAAGGCGCAGCCCAAAATGGACAATGTCCGTTTTGGTATGTATGCAATGGTACGGGGGGTTGGTGGGACCGGGGACAATTTGTTGAAAACGGTTGCGCAGGATAGCACAAAATTTGTAAAAAAAGTAAAATAAGCTTTGCATATTTCGATTGTTTTTGCTATAATACGAACAGTACTTTTCAAACTTGGAGGAGAGAGAAATGATCAGCAACCTGAATCAGTTATCCTTTCAGTCCTATGGCACCATTGAATCCGAGCGCGGCCGGGGCCGGGATCAGGCTCCGAAGGCCGAGGACCGGGAAAAGCTGGAGCTTTTCCGAGGCGAGTGCCCCGTCTGGGTGTGCCAGAATGAGGTCTGGCTCAGCAACCATTCCAACATGACCGTCCTCTCCGTGGCCAGTGAGGGCGAGGTCTTCCAGCATTTCTATCTGGACAAGGCCGTGCGCATCAAGCCCGGTGTCCGGTTTGCCCTGCATCCCTACCAGGACAGCTCCATCGTGGAGCTGAGCCATGCCCAGGAGCTGCGGGAGGCCGGCCGTCTGAACGCCGGTGACGAGTTCCGCCTCCGCCGCCAGATCCAGGTCAGCAGCATCTACACCTTCTTCTACCAGGAGAAGGAGAAGGGCTTCACCTTCCCCGGCGAGACCCACACGCCCCTGGAGCTGACCTATGTGGACAAGGGAACCCTCCATTCCGTGGCCGACGGCAAGGACATCCTGCTGGAGCAGGGCGATCTGGTCATCTACGGCCCCGACCAGTGGCACATGCAGTACGCCGACGTGAACATGAGCCCCAGCTACATCACCATCACCTTCGATCTGGTGGGCGATTACTCCCAGGAGCTTGTCAACCGCAAGTTCACCATCCCCCAGTCCGCCGTCCCCGTGCTCCAGCGGATGCTCCGGGAGCTGGACCGGATGGATGCCTTCTCCTCCGACATGGTCATCTGCATGCTGCAGCTTCTGCTGCTGGAGCTGCTGCGGGAGCAGGTCAGCCCCGCCGGTACCAAGCTGCGGACCACCAACGCCGTCAATTCCGAAAATGAGATCATCCGCCGGGCCCAGCAGTTCATCTCCGAGCACGTCCGCGAGAAGCTGACCGTGCCGTTGGTTGCACGCCACGTGGATGTGTCCCCCAGCTATCTGACGGCCCTGTTCCGCAAGAATCTGCAGATCTCCCCCGGCGAGTACGTCCGCCGCATCAAGCTCCAGGAGTCCAAGCAGATGATCCGTGAAGACAACATGAACTTCACCGAGATCGCCGCAGCCCTGCAGTATTCCACCGTCCACCATTTCTCCCGCCAGTTCAAGGACAAATTCGGCATTACCCCCACGGAATATGCCAAATCCGTGCGCTAAAGCAAATGCAATGGACCTGCCATCCGGCAGGTCCATTTTGTGCGCCTCAAAAACTCCACGTCATTCCGAGCCAGTGCGCACTACTCCGTGGGAATCCCGTAAATAGAAGTAAAAGCCCACGAAACCTGGTCCAAAAAGTTACGGGATTGCCACGGAGGGCTACGCCCTCCTCGCAATGACGCGCTTTTGACAGTCTAAATGGACCTGCCGGATGGCAGGTCCATTTTGTGTATGAAATGTTAATTTTGCAATTTTCTGGAAAAGAACTTGCATTTTCGGCAGGGTTCGCTATAATAAGAGGGAACCCAAAAAGCAAAGGAGTGTATTCCTATGAATATTGAAGAACTGAAGAATTCCCTGCTGGCTGCCCCCAAGAATGGCTTCGCCCGTCTGACCGCTGAGGATCGGATCGGCATGGAGAACCACGCCAAGGGCTACGCCGCATTTATCGATGCCTGCAAGACCGAGCGCGAGGCCGTTACCTGGTCCGTTCAGGTGCTGAAGGACCACGGCTTCGTGGAGCTGGTCCCCGGCATGGAGCTGAAGCCCGGTGACAAGGTCTACCGCAACGTCCACAACAAGTCCCTGATGGCCGCCGTCATCGGCTCCGAGAGCCTGAACGACGGTGCCCGCATCTGCGCCGCCCACATCGACTCCCCCCGGATGGACCTGAAGCCCAATCCCCTGTACGAGGATGCGGGCATGGCCTACCTGAAGACCCATTACTACGGCGGCATCAAGAAGTACCAGTGGGTCACCGTGCCCCTGGCCCTGCATGGCGTGGTGGTCCGCAAGGACGGCAGCTCCGTCACCATCACCATCGGCGAGGACGAGAATGACCCCATCCTGATGATTACCGACCTGCTGCCCCACCTGGCCGCAGACCAGATGCAGAAGACCGCCGGTGCCGTCATCGCCGGTGAGCAGCTCAACGTCCTGCTGGGCTCCGAGCCCCTGGAGGGCGAGGGCAGCGATCTCGTCAAGCTGCACATGATGAAGCTGCTGAACGACAAGTACGGCATCATCGAGGAGGACTTCCTCTCCGCCGAGCTCAACATCGTCCCCGCCATGAAGTGCCGCGAGGTGGGCCTGGACCGCTCCATGCTGGGTGCCTACGGTCACGATGACCGGGTCTGCGCCTACAACCAGTTCGTGCCCCTGCTGGACATGGGCACCCCCAGACACACCGCCGTCTGCCTGTGGGCGGACAAGGAGGAGATCGGCTCCGTGGGCGTCACCGGCATGCAGTCCTTCGCCTTCGAGACCTTCATCCAAGACCTGTGCCTGGGCACCGGCGCAAGCCTGTACCGCTGCTTCGAGAACAGCTTCTGCCTGAGCGCGGACGTGTCCAACGCCTACGACCCCAACTTCGCCGAGACCACCGACAAGCGCAACAACTCCGCCCTGAACATGGGCGTGGCCATCTTCAAGTATACCGGCTCCCGCGGCAAGGGCGGCTGCTCCGACGCCTCCGCCGAGGCCATGGGCCACATCCGCACCGTGCTGGACAAGGCCGGTGTCATCTGGCAGGTGGGCGAGCTGGGCAAGGTGGACCAGGGCGGCGGCGGCACCGTGGCTGCCTACATGGCCAACCGCAACATCGTCACCGTGGACGCAGGCGTCCCCGTGCTGAGCATGCACGCCCCCATGGAGATCATCTCCAAGCTCGACTGCTACATGTCCATGTGCGCCTGCAAGGCAATCTACGAGGACTGAGTACATCTATCAAAAAACTCCGCTCATCTGGGCGGAGTTTTTTTAGTGCTGAGTTCTGAGGGCTGAGTGCTGAGTTGGGTATGGGAACGCCAACGTAGGGAACGGGCATTGACCGTTCCGCAGTACAACGCCCCGATCACCAACAACCTCTGTAGGGCGGGTGGCATTGCCCCCGCCGACCCGCTCCCAACTACCACCCGTGCAAGAACAGAAGGACCAGCCTGCCATTACCGCTGTCATTGCGAGGGCCGTCAGGCCCGTGGCAATCTCCTGGTGGTTTCTTCCACCCTGTACCCCGTGCCAGAAGATTGCCACGTCGGGCTACGCCCTCCTCGCAATGACGTGGTAACTTTTTTGCCTGTCCCTCCTGCTTGTAGGGGTGGAACGGCACGCAGGCCGTTACCTACGATATATATGGACGGTTTCCGTGGGGGACGGCGGGCGGGTCCAACGCAAAAAATCCCCCGACGCATACTGCGCCGGGGGATTTCGGTCAATGTTGATACTCAAACTGCATATCGTAGATGTCCACGGTATCGCCGTCCTGGATGCCCATGGCCTCCAGCCGGTCGAAAAGACCGCTGCGGCGCAGGAGCAGGTCGAAGTAGTTTCTCGCCTCGTAATCGTCGAAGTTGATATCGTAGATCAGATTCTCCAGCCAGGTGCCGGTGACCAGCCAGGTGCTGCCCAGATGCTCGATGGTGAGCTCCTTGGGATCGCCGGCCAGGGGCATGGGAGCCACATACTCGGGCTCGTAGATGGTCACGGGGGGCAGGCTCTTCAGCTTCTCCGCCACCACCCGCATGAGCTGGCGGGTACCCGCAGTGGTACCGGCGGAGATCTCATAGAGCTCCAGACCGGCCTCCTCCACCCGAGCGCGCAGACGCTCCAGGTTGTCGGAGTCGGGGTCCATGATGTCGGTCTTGTTGGCGGCCACGATCATGGGCCGGTCGCTCAGGTCAACAGAGTAGTTCTTCAGCTCGGCGCAGATGGCGTCGAAATCCTCCACGGGATCCCGGGCCTCGGAGCCGGAAACGTCCACCACATGGACCAGCAGACGGCAGCGGTCGATGTGCCGCAGGAAATCGTGGCCCAGACCGGCACCCTCTGCCGCACCCTCGATGATGCCGGGGATGTCCGCCATGACGAAGGACACGCCCTCTTCAACGTAAATGACGCCCAGGTTGGGGTACAGGGTGGTGAAGTGGTAGTTGGCGATCTTGGGCCGGGCGTTGGAGGTGACGGAGAGCAGGGTGGACTTGCCCACGTTGGGGAAGCCGACCAGACCCACGTCCGCCAGCAGCTTCAGCTCCAGGATGATGTCCCGCTCCTCGCCCTTGCGGCCGGACTTGGCAAAACGGGGCACCTGACGGGTGGCGGTGGCATAGTGGCTGTTGCCCCAGCCGCCGCGGCCGCCCTTGGCGATGACGAAATCGTCCTCGGTGGACATATCCACGATGATCTGACCGGACTCGGCATCCCGGACCACGGTGCCCCGGGGGACCTTGATGATCAGGGGCTCGCCGCGCTTGCCGGACATCTTCCGGCCCATGCCGTTGACACCGGCACCTGCGGTATACTTGCGCTTATAGCGGAAATCCAGCAGGGTGGTCATGTTGTCGTCCACCCGCAGGATGACGCTGCCGCCATGGCCGCCGTCGCCGCCGTCAGGACCGCCGGATGCCACATATTTTTCCCGATGGAAGGCCACGGCACCATCACCGCCGCGACCGCCAATGACCGTAATTCGAACCTTATCTACGAACATAAGAATTCCTCCTTATTGAAACACTCAAACAAACAAGTTGAAAGTTGACAGTTGAAAGTTGAAAGTTAAGGTATTTTCTTTGAAAATGATTCAAATAATCCGCAAAGCGGACACATCCACTTTACACTTTCCACTTTCAACTATCAACTTTGGCGAAAAAAGGGCTGTTGCAGATTCTGCAACAGCCCTTCGCTTCGGACAATTATTACTGTGCAGCGTAAACGGAGCACTGTCTGCGATCCTTGCCCTTGCGCTCGAACTTGACGGTACCGTCAACCAGAGCGAACAGGGTGTCATCGCTGCCGATGCCGACATTGACGCCGGGATGGATGTGGGTGCCTCTCTGGCGAACCAGGATGTTGCCGGCCAGAACGAACTGACCATCAGCACGCTTCACGCCCAGACGCTTGGCCTCGGAATCACGGCCGTTCTTGGTGGAACCGCCGCCCTTATGGTGAGCGAAGAACTGAATACCAATCTTCAGCATGTGTTACACCTCCAAAACTTCGATATAATCAGGATAGTCGTCCCGCAGCGAGCAGAGGTAGATCATCATACCGGCAAGAACTGCCTGGACGGTTTCCTCTTCATCGCAGGAGACAGGGAGGGTCAGGGTGATACGAGCCTGCTCATCCTTGACCCGGACTTTTGCCTTGGCACCGCACACATCATTGATGGTGGCCTCGGCCATGGTAACAACAGCGGAGACAGCAGCGCAGACGATGTCGCTGCCTGCTTCGGCGTAACCGCTGTGACCCGAGACAGAGAAACCGGTGATCCGGTCATTCTCGGAGA